>NZ_JBVICA010000012.1:0-239857 GCF_055573115.1 Streptomyces sp. NPDC030222 | reverse complement strand
GGAGGGTGACATGCGCCGAGTTGCGGTTTGGCGCGGGGTGCTGACCTTGCATCGGGGTGTTCCGCGTGGGGGAGGGGGCGGGGGTACCGCCGCTCCCGGCCGCCGAGCGGCGGCCGGGACCGTGGCCTGAGGTTGCGGTGCGTCCCGGGTCAGCGCCGGACGCCGAACGGCACCGGTCGTGCGACTCCTTCGGGAACCGGGGTGGCGGGCGTGGTCCGCTGCGGTGCCCGCGCGGCGCCGTGTGCCGCTGCCGGGCTCGCCTGGTCGGGGGTCTCCGATGCGGGGAGGGTGAGCGTCACCCGGTCCTGGGCCGCCTCGGGGGCCACCCGGCCGGAGACCGATCCGGCGTACGGCCGGCCGAAGGCGGCGCTGCCGTCGGAGAGCACCTGCCGGGTGCCGGTGGGCATGGTGGCGGTGACGGCCAGGCCCTGCGGCCCCTGGACGGTCACGGTGTCGCCGATGCGGTATCCGGTGACCTGTCCGGCCCGCACGGCGCTCGTCCATGCGTCCCGGTCGCGGAGTTCGGCGCCGATGTCGCTCATCCGCAGGTTGACCAGGGGTGTGTTGTCGGCGTACAGGGCGGCGTACTGCTCCAGGACGGCGTCGAGCACGGGGTAGCCGATACGGTCCTCGGCCAGGTTTGACTGGTGGATGAAGTGCGGGCGGGGGTCGTTGGAGAGGACGTGTCCGAGTGCGGTCCTCGTCTCCTGCGGCACGATGTGCGAGGAGAATCCGGTGGCCGTGTCGAGCGGCGCGTCCAGGCACGTGGTGGTGGCGAGTTCCTCGCACAGGCCACTGCCGCCCTGCGCCCTGCTGGTGTAGATCCAGTTGTACTCGTCGACCTGCTCGGCGATGCGGCCGGCGTTGAAGAAGATGTTGATGGGGTGGCGGGCGACGGTCAGGGCGGGGCCGACCGGACGCTGTTCCGGGTCGCGGGAGTTGTCGGCGCCGAGCCACGCGATGCCGTTGTCGGTGAGCACGGGGGCGAGATGGGGGTTGTCGGCCGGCTGTTGCGGGAGCAGCTTCAGACCGGAGTGCTCGCCGGTGACCAGTTCGTCGGTCCGCAGGGGGAGCCCGTTGCGTTCGGCCCAGGACCGGTTGTCGGCGATCTGCGCGGCGATGGTGGCACGGCTGACGTAGCGGACGGCGCCGTCCGGGCCGGTGGCGCACTTCCACGGGACGACGCTGACGTCCTGCTCGCAGCCGAGGTACGGGTGGTCGTAGGTGTGGTTGACCCAGCGGAAGGCGTCCCGGTGGGTGACGAACCGGTCGGCGAGCGGGTCGGCCCCGTGGTCCTCGCGGTATTCGACGCTGCCTCCGCCGTTGAAGACCATGTCGAGGGTGATACCGCGGGCGCGCGACCACTGGACGGCGTGGTCGACGTCGGCGGCGGTCATGCGGATCGGGTTCGGCGTGCCCGTGCCGGGCCGGCAGTCCACGTCGCCGGGTGTGCAGTCGAGGGTGGTGTCCCAGCGGTCGTCGGCCGCGAAGACGTCGTCGATGTGGACGGCGAAGTAGTTGTGCGAGGCGCCGAGCCGGACGCCCTGCGTCATCCAGTCCACGATGCCGCGCGCGAGCAGCCGGAACTGCTGCTGGTACTGGTTGTACGCGAAGGTGACCACCAGTTCACGGCGCCCGTCGTGGCGGTATTCGCCGACGAGGGTGCCCTTCGTCGTGCGGCCCGGGATGGGCGCCTCGACGTAGCTGGTGAAGTCGGCCCCGGCGACCGGCCGGGACAGGAAGGCGTAGCTCTCGTTCACCGAGGGCGCGTTGTCCTCGAACGGCACGGTGCCGTCGAGGTAGCCGAAGGGGCCGGACCGGCCGGCCTGGGTGACCTCGGCGCGGACGCCGTCCACGGGGCCCATGTAGCCGCCGTTCACCGGGTACTGGAGCCCCGCCTGGGGGGAGGCGTACGTGTACGCGTCCACCTGGGGGATCGCGTACGCCTTCTCGTAGGCGACCAGGGAGGCCATCTCCGGGGAACCGGCCGGGAAGGGGTTGTCGTTGGGCAGCACGACGGCCTGGAACCTGGCGCGCGGCACACCGTCGACGGTGTCCGCGAGGAAGGCCGCGTCGATGGACGGCCGGTCCGCCCGTGCCAGGTCGACGACGGTGTAGGGCGTTCCGGCGCCGTCGAGTTCGGCGACGATCGCGGCGGTGGCGGGCCCGCCGTCGGTCACCACCAGCACCCGGAGGTCGATGCGTGGCGTCGCCGGCTCCACGGCGGAGGCCGGTGCAGGAAAGCCGAGCGCGAGCAGGAGCGCGCCCGTGAGCGCGGCCGTGCCGATTGTCCGCCTCATGCGGTGTCATCCCCTCCAGTTGGGCACGGCCGGTTCTCCCCAACCGGACGCACCCCACCCCAGCGCACCACCGGCGCTCTCCCTGCGCCGGTGGTTCCGCCCTGACGCGTCACATAGTGGTGGCTCCGTGGAGTTCTCGTGTGCTTGCTGTGGAACATGACGGAAAAGCGCAGGTGCTTCCGGGAGCACAGGGGGGCGCATCAGTCCATCGCACACGTATGTCAATGCATCGAGGCACCTGGCTGCCGGCCGCAAGGCCAAGTGGGCCTTGAGGCATGGCCCGTGGATGCGTTCGGCGCGACTCGGGTTCCGCATCACAGGTCTGGACAAGTCGAAGTGTGGCCGCGATGTGCTGTTTTCGGCCATGGTGGGCGACGCGGCACGGGGCGGCCTGCGACGGGCGCCGACGAGGAGGACGGGGGCCCGGAAGGCACGGCAGGACTCCGGAGGGAAACAGCCGGCGGCCCACCGCGTGCCACAGAGCGGTGGGCCGCCGGGGCCCGTCCGGGGGAGAGCCGGGCCGTTCGGGGAGGATTCAGGAGCGCGTCGCGCCTTCGGGAGCGGGCGGCTGCGCGCAGGTCACCCGGGTCTCCGGAGTGTGGAAGACGCCGTCCTTGGTGGTCTGGCCGCCGTTGAACTCGTAGTAGACGTACGAGTAGAAGCCGATGTTCCCGTTGCAGCCCGAGTCGGCGGCGACGTCGAGAGTCAGGGTCACGGTGCGGCTGGTTCCCGGGGCGAGCGGGATGGCGTAGTTCACACCCAGACTGCCGGTTCCGGCGCCGGTGCAGGTGGCACCCTCGGCGGTGCAGGACAGGCTGTACTTCAGGTCCTTGCGCTGCGTGGTGGTCCACGTCGGCTGGACGGACTGGTAGACGAACCAGATGTCCGTCGCCTGGTTGTTGGTGAGGGTCATGGTCAGCCGGACCGAGGACCCCGGGGTCACGGTCGCCTGGTCGGAGGCGAACGTCAGGTCGGGCGTGTCCGCGGAGGCCGGCTGGACCAACCCCAGCAGGGCGAGCGCGAAGGCGAGGACCGCGGACAGACCGAAGCGTCTCAGACGTGTGATGTGCATGGCGCCGGAGGCTAGGAGACGGCCGCGCCCGCCGTCTGCACCCCCTCGGCGCGGCGCCCGCGGCTCCGGCCGGAACCGTCCGGCCGCGCAAAACCATCCGAAAGCGACGACCGTGTGCGCCGGGGCGCACACATTCGGCTGGTGATCGAGCCCTCACCCCCCGGCGCGGGTACCCGACGGGGACCGGAAGGTGCGCCACCGGTCGCTCCGGCAATGGCGCGTTCCGGGCGGGCGCCGCCGGGGCGCGGCCGGCTCATGGACCGCGCGACGAAATGCTCGGACTTCGCCCATGGATTGCCTTTGTGAGAAGCATCCCAATTCACATGAATATCCCTCTGATTTGCTTTCGGGAATCGAAAGTTTCTGGTAAACAGGCTGGTCCCGCCTCCAGTACCCCCGGAAGTTTCGCCATGGACCAGGACAGCGCACCCGAGCTCATATCCTTCGAGATCGACCTCACCGCCGAGGAGGCCCGGCGCCGGGCCGAGGTCGTGGCGGCACTCGGTCCCTACTGGGACCCGGTGGCCGTGATGCAGGGCGAGGACGAGGCGTACCGGATGCTCTACTCGGGCCTCGACGCCGACCAGCAGCGCACCTACGACATGCTGGTCACCGCCGGTGTACTGCCCGCACGGGAGCCCGGCCGTGCTGCCGATTGACCCCCACGCCGACATCGCCCGTCGCGCCTGGGTGCCCTGCCCCCGCTGCGACGACGCGCGGGACTGCGCGACCTGCGCCGACGGGCGCACCTGCCGCGAGCACTGGCGCTATCTGATCTCCAACAAGGGCACCGTGGTCCACCTCCAGTGCCCCGGCTGCACGCACATGTGGGCCGTGGAGACGGGGAACGGCGTCGGCCGCCCGGGCCCCGGCCCGGCCACACCCTGACGGACACCGCGACGACCGCTCCGACCTGTGAGGATGGGCACGCGGCTGCCACCGGGGCGGGCCGCCACGGAGCGAGGGAGCGAACGGGGTGCCGGAGCAGGGACCGCAGGGCCCGGTCGAGCGGATGGAACACCACCAGGTCGTGATCTACCTCCTGGCGATGGCCGCCGGTGGGCTGCTGGGCCTGACCGCCCCGGCCGCCGGCTCCGGTCTGGAGCACGCCATCAACCCCGTCCTGGGCGCCCTGCTGTTCGTCACGTTCCTCCAGGTCCCCGCCGCCGAGCTGTTCCGTTGCCTGCGCGACGGCCGGTTCCTGGCCGCGGCGCTGGTGGTGAACTTCGTGGTGGTGCCGCTGGTCGTCGCCGCCATGTTCGCGTTCCTGCCCGCCGACCAGGCCGTCCGGGTCGGTGTCCTGCTGGTGCTGCTGTGCCCCTGCGTCGACTACGTGATCGTCTTCTGCGGCCTCGCGGGCGGCTCCAGCCGCCGCCTCCTCGCCGCCACCCCGCTCCTCCTGGTCGCGCAGATGCTGCTGCTCCCGGGCTTCCTGTACCTGTTCATGGGGTCCGGCCTGGCCGACGTCGTGGACGCCGGACCGTTCGTGGAAGCCTTCGTCGCCCTGATCGTCATCCCGCTCGTACTCGCCTGGGCCCTCCAGGCGTGGGCCGCGCGCCGCCCGGCCGGACGGAGGGTGTCCGACGCCGCGACCACCACGATGGTCCCGCTGATGGCCGCGACCCTGCTGACCGTCGTCGCCTCCCAGGTGCCCGGGCTGGGCGACGACCTGGCCGACGTCGCCGCCGTCATCCCCTTCTACGTGGCATTCCTTGTCCTGATGGCCTTCGCGGGGAAGGCCGTGGCCCGGCTCTTCCGCCTCCGCACGGCGGCGGCGCGGGCGATCGTCTTCACCGGAGCGACCCGCAACTCCCTGGTCGTGCTGCCCCTGGCCCTGGCCCTTCCCGGGTCATTCGCCGCCGCCGCGGTCGTCGTGGTCACCCAGACCCTCGTCGAGGTCCTCGGCATGGTCGCCTACGTCCGCCTGGTGCCCCGCCTCGTCCCCGGCGGGACCGCCGATCAGCAACAGCCCACCTCCGTCTCCCCTGGGTGAACAGCTGCGAGAGGCCCGCGAGCGGGGCCGGACACGATCACGTCCCCGCAGGCCGCCGCCGCCCGGCTGTATGACGATCCGGTCTCGGACCGGCTCCTGCCCGTGTCCGGGGTGACGGTCGCACTCGTTGGTCCGGGCATGAGCGAATCCTTCTCGATCGGTGCCGGGGCGGGCCGCGGGGAGCCCCACCGGCTCGAACGGCCGCCCGTCGTCCCCGACTGCCCCTGCTGCCCGCCGGCCGGCCCGGGGACGGCCCCGCCCCCGGACGGTACGGAACGCGACGTGCGCTGGAACTTCGGCGGCGGCGTACGGACCGTGATGGTCACCCTGGCGGCGCTGACCACCGCCACCGCTGCGGTCATGACGCATCTGCACTAGGTGATCCGTCGTACCCCGGGGAATCGGGGCCGGTCTGCGGTACCGGGTGAGCGCGCCGCCCGGGAGCACCCCCCACCTGAGGCCCGGACCGGCCGGAGGCGGGACACCGCGTGTACTTTAACGGTCAACCGATCCTCAGGCCTCAGGAGAGATGCCCAGTGTCCGCACGGCCCCGAGTCCTGCTCGTCACCGACCTCGCCTACCAGGCACGGGGGCGGCGGTACTGCGACGAGGACATCTTTCTCTCCTCCCGGCTGCGGGAGGACTTCGACCTCGCCCTGTGCCACCCTCGGGACGCCGCCACGCTCATGGACGCCTTCGACGTCGTTGTGGTCCGCAACAGCGGGCCCGTGCTGCACTACCGGGACGCGTACGAGGCCTTCCGCGAGCAGGCGCTCCGGCGCGGCACCCTGGTCTACAACCCGCTGACCGGCCGGGGCGACATGGCCGGCAAGCAGTACCTCCCGGACCTGACCGCGGCCGGCTTCCCCGTCATCCCCACCGTCGACCGGCGCCGGGACCTCGCCCTGCTGCCCGAGACGGACGCGTACGTGGTCAAGCCCAAGGCCGGCGCGGACTCCATCGGCCTGGAGGTCGTACCCCGGGACCGGCTGGGGGACGTCGACCCCGGTGACGGCGAGCTGCTGGTCCAGCCACACGTCGACTTCCGGTACGAGGTGTCGTTCTACTTCGTGGACGACACCTTCCAGTACGCCCTGCACGCGCCCCACCCCGACCGCCGGTGGGTCCTGGAGCCGTACGAACCCACCGCCGCCGATCTCGTCTTCGCCCGCCGCTTCATCGACTGGAACACCCTGGGGCACGGCATCCAGCGCGTCGACGCCTGCAGGACCCGGGACGGTGAACTCCTGCTGGTGGAACTGGAAGACCTCAACCCCTACCTGTCCCTGGCCCTCGTCCCCGAAGCCACCCGAGACGCCTTCGTCGCGGCGCTGAAGTCGTCCCTGCACCGCTTCGCCGGAACCGCTGACGTCGCTGGCGCCCTGCCCGTCATCGGGACCGACTGAGCGGACGCCGGGTCACCCGAGCCGGAGGCCGAGTGGCAGGATGGGCGGGTGACGACCGAACGCGAGAACTCCCCACGGACCTGCATCGACTCCGGTTCCTGGTCGGCCACCGAGGCGATGCACGGGGATCTCCTCGCGGTGAAGCGCCTGGTGTACGACCCGTGCGGTTTCCGGTGCTCGCAGCCGGTGCCCGAGGCCGAGAGCGCCGAGTACACGGCGCACACGTTCACCCTGGACGGCTCGTCCGTCAGGTTCCGCACGGGCAAGACGACACCCACGAAGGCAGGGCAGTTCGTCACCGTGTGGAAGCGGTCCGCGGACGGGCCCATCCAGCCCTTCGACGCCGACGACCCCGTCGACCTGTTCGTCATCAGCACCCGTGAGGCCGACCGCTTCGGGCAGTTCGTCTTCCCCCGGGAGGTGCTGCGCGAGCGGGACATCGTGGCGACCGACGGGACCGGGGGGAAGCGCGGGTTCCGCGTCTACCCGCCCTGGGTCGCCACGTCGAGCCGCCAGGCCCGCATCACCCAGACCTGGCAGGTCGAGTACTTCCTCGAGGTACCGGAGCACGGCCCGATCGACGCCCTCCGCGCCCGCGCGCTGTACCACCCGTAGCGGCAGCCCCGGAGGGGCGGCACCGAGCACGGCGGGTTCCGAGATGATCGCCCGTGCGCTGAACAACGCGCCCCTGCGCCCCGTACCAACCAGTGCCCGCCCGAGCAGGCCGGGCAGACGCGTCGACTACAGGAGCGCCCATGACAGACCGCCACGAGCCGATCATGCACGGACTCCCGGACGGTGGCGCCGAGTTCTCCATCACGCTCCGCCTGGGCTGGGACGATGTCGCTGCTCTGGGACGTGAGGCGAGCCGGCTGGCCGAGCAGCGCGGCACGCCGGTGACCATCGACGAGGCGGCGAGTCATCGGCTCCGCACCTGGTCCGCCGTGGCGAGTGCGTCCGAGGAGCGGACGAAGTCGCTTCCGCAGGGCCAGCAGACCACGGCTTCCGCCCCTCCGATCGCCGCCCCCGTCACGGCCATCTCCTCCCATGCTGCGCGTCAGATGCAGACGGCCACCCCGGCGGCAGCCGCGACCGGCAACACTTCACGCTGACGCGGGTTCGGACGCCGGCCGGCCACCAGACGCCGGACGGCCACCGGGCAGGTCGACGGCCGGGCGGCGATCGCCTGCCGGAGCAAGCGTTGAACGACGAACGAACGGCTGGCGGTCCGCGTCCGTTCGGGTGAGCGGTCTCCGAGAACCTGTGCTCCCATGGACGAAGAGAAGGGGGTGTGGCAGGGGGTACGAGGAGGCTGGCCGGCATGGCGGTTGAGCAGGTGTTGTCCCGGGCGGACACGGAGTTCCTCGAACAGGTCGCAGCGGCACGCGAACGCTATGCGGGGCGCGCCGATCAACGGGCACGGCATCTGCGGATGCTTGACGTCCGGGGCATCCTGCACGTCGACGCCCCGGACCGGGTGAGCCGGAGACTGGCACGCCTGGGCGCCGACTGGGCGCTGGCCACGGCGCTGGAACGGACGCCGGCCAAGGCCACGGCGGGGTGCAGCCTGGACGTGGACCACCATCTGGTCGGCGCGGACGTCCTCGGGCTGGAACGGCTGATGGGGCGCAACGACCTCGTCGGTGCCGACTTCCTCGAAGCGGGCCTCCTCGCGTGCCGGTCGACCGGGCGGATCACCGTCCCCGGAGCCCGGCCCCGCCACGGGACCGGGTTCCTGGTGTCGCCCTCCCTGCTCATGACGAACCATCACCTGCTGTCCTCGGCGGAGGAGGCGGCCGGGGCGGTCGTCGAGTTCGGCCTCCGGACCGGCCTGGACGGGCGTCCGGCCACGCCGGCCCGGTTCGAACTCGATCCGCGGCGGTTCTTCGTGTCCGACCGCGGACTCGACTTCTGCCTGGTCGCCGTGACCGAGCGCTCCCAGGACGGGCTGCCCTTGTCGTCGTTCGGCCGGCTGCCCCTCAAGGAGGCGGAGGGCAAGGTCGTCCTCGGCGAGCTCGTCAGCATGATCCAGCATCCCCACGGCGAGCCCCAGCAACTGGCCCTGCGCGAGAACAGGGTCGTGGACCTACTGGAGGGGTTCGTGCACTACGAGACCGACGAGGCGGCCGGTTCGACGGCAGGGGCGTCGGGTTCGTCGGGGTCGCCGGTGCTCAACGACCAGTGGGAGGTCGTCGCCCTGCACCACGCCGTCATCCCCCGCACCGACGGTGACGGCCGTCCGCTCACCGTCGACGGTGCTCACTGGGAGCCGGCGATGGGAGAGCACCGGCTCGACTGGAGGGCCAACGAAGGCGTGCGGATCAGCACCGTGCTGGCGGCGCTCCGGCAGGTCCGCCTGTCCGGTGAGGCCGCCGCACTCCGCGAGGAGCTGTTCGCGGCGGGCGCGTCCCTCCACCCGCTCGAGCCGTATCCTGCCGCATCGCAGGGCGTCGGGACGAACGGCGGCTCCGGGCAGTGGCGCACGCTGCCCGCCGGCACCGTCCTGCCGACGGACGTGACGGGTACGTCGCGCTGGAGCGTCCCGCTGTACATCTCCGTCGGCCTCGGCCCGGGCGGCGCCCTCGGCGAGGCGGCCCCGGGGCCGGCCGGGCCGGAGTTCCGGCTGGAGGCACGGGCTTCCGGTGGCGCGCAGGAGATTCCCACGGCACCTCTCGCTGCCAGGCCGGCGGCGCCGGCGCTGACCGAGGTCGGGCGGATCGACGGCCAGTCCCCGGCCGAGGCGGACCGGGCCGCGGCGCTGATGAATCTCGCCGCCGCCAGGACCCGGCCCTACTACGAAGTGACTGCCGACCGGGCCGCACGCGACACCTACTACGCGGGCGTGCGCACCGACAGCCCCATCGCGCTGCGCCAGGGGCTCACCGAGCTCCTGGAGGCCACCCATGAGCACCGGCCGGTCTACAAGCCGATACGGATGCTCTACCCGTGGGTCGATCTGCACCCGGACTCCCAGCTGCACGGAATCTACTCCGGCAAGGACTTCACCCCGGAGGAGCTGATCGAGGCGGACGCCGCGATAGAGGCCGCGCGGATCGGACGCTGGCAGGAGTTCCTGCTCCACGACAGCGCACCGGGACCGTCCGCTCTGGACGCGGAGTTCGACGCCCTGGAGGCGGCGCTGCCCTTCAACTGCGAGCACGTGGTGCCCCAGTCGTGGTTCGCGAAGAAGGAGCCGATGCGCGGGGACCTCCACCATCTGTTCGCCTGCGAGTCGGCGTGCAACAGCTTCCGGGGGAACATCCCGTACTTCGACTTCGCGGAGGACGACGAGGCCGTCCAGCGGGACTGCGGACGGCGCGAGGCGCAGAAGTTCGAACCCTCCGCCGGGAAGGGGCCGGTCGCCAGGGCGACCCTCTATTTCCTGCTGCGCTACCCGGGCTTCATCGGCGACGAGGCGCGCGAGCTCCAGCGGGACCGTCTGGACATCATGTTGGCCTGGCACCGGGACCATCCCGTGACCGACTACGAGCGGCACCGCAACGCGGCGATAGCGGAGATACAGGGCAACCGCAATCCTATGATCGACCACCCGGAGTGGGCGGTGCGGACCGACTTCCTCGGCGCCTGGCCCTGAGGTGTCGGCCCCGGCGGAGGCGGGAAGCGGCCTCCGGAGGGCGAGAACCGGCGGGCGGCGGCCCGCCGGACGGCCCCTCGACATCGTGTACGGCCGGGCGGTCCGGTCACGCGGACCGGACGGCCCGTACACGGACCGGGTACGAACCCCGCCGGGAAACGCCGCGGATCCGCAGCGGAGCCCCCCGTGGGCTCGGTGGTCCGTGCGGCGTCCGCGTGGGACGCTGAGAAGAGGGGCTGGCCCCAGAGATTCCGGGAGGGCCGATGGGACGCGATGTCCCGGCGCTGGTGTTCACCCGTGACGACCGCCGCCGGTACCGGAACAAGATGCACACGTGCCTCGATGCGTTCGCGCAGATGCTCCGTGAGGAACGGTTCGCGTCCGACCGGCCGCGGGTGGGCCTGGAGATCGAGCTGAACCTGGTGGACGGGATCGGCGAGCCGACCATGCGGAACACCGACGTCCTCAAGGCGATCGCGGACCCCGCCTGGTCCACCGAGCTCGGGCGGTTCAACCTCGAGATCAACGTGCCGCCGCGGCGGCTGACGGCCGGCGGCCCCGACTCCTGGGAGCAGGAGATCCGCGACGCCCTCAACCACGCCGAGGACCATGCCTCGGCGGTCGGGGTACACCTGATCATGATCGGGATCCTGCCGACGCTCCGGCAGTCCGACGTCGGCGAATCGGCCCTGTCGGAGAATCCCCGGTACCACCTCCTGAACGAGCAGGTGTTCGCGGCTCGGGGCGAGGACCTGCACATCTCCGTCGACGGCGTGGAGCAGCTGCGCACCTACGCGGACACCATCACGCCGGAGGCGGCGTGCACCAGCACCCAGTTCCATCTGCAGGTGTCGCCCGAGGAGTTCGCGCCCTACTGGAACGCGGCCCAGGCGATCGCCGGGGTGCAGGTGGCCCTCGCGGCGAACTCTCCGTTCCTGTTCGGCAAGGAGCTGTGGCGCGAGACGCGCATCCCGCTCTTCGAGCAGGCCACCGACACCCGTCCGCAGGAGATCAAGGTGCAAGGGGTGCGGCCCCGGGTCTGGTTCGGCGAGCGGTGGATCACCAGCGTGTTCGACCTCTTCGAGGAGAACGTGCTCTACTTCCCCGCACTGCTCCCCCTGTGCGACGAGGAGGACCCGAGGAAGGTCCTCGACGACGGCGGCATCCCGGAGCTGTCGGAGCTCACCCTGCACAACGGCACCATCTACCGGTGGAACCGTCCGGTGTACGCCGTCACCGACAGCACCCCGCATCTGCGGGTCGAGAACCGGGTGCTGCCGGCCGGCCCCACCGTGGCTGACACCCTCGCCAACGGCGCGTTCTACTACGGGCTCACCCGGGCCCTGGTCGACGAGGAACGGCCGGTCTGGTCGCGGATGTCGTTCTCGGTCGCGGAGGACAACCTCCACACCGCGGCGCGGCACGGTATCGACGCCCGCCTCTACTGGCCCGGCATGGGCGAGGTGCCGGTGACGGAGCTGGTCCTGCGCCGGCTGCTGCCGCTGGCCCATCACGGGCTCGAACGGTCGGGCATGGACGCCGGGTGGCGTGAGCCGCTGCTCGGTGTCATCGAGCAGCGGTGCGTCACCGGCCGCAACGGGGCGACCTGGCAGACGGAGACGTTCCACCACATCCATGACACGGTCCACGCCGACCGGCACGAGGCGCTGCGGCGGATGACGCAGCTCTACATGGACTACATGCATCTGAACGCGGCCGCACACACCTGGCCCGTCGACTGAACGCCGTCCGGCCCGCGTGGCCCGCCGTCCGGCCCGTGTCGGGGCACGGTCCTCAGCTCACCGTGATGCGCAGCTCGTACGGCTCTCCCCCGCTGATCGCCTCCGCCTGCTCGGCCAGATCGGCCGGGGTGAACCCCAGCAGGGCACGATCCGCGGCCGTGCGGAGCAGCGGAAGGATCTCCGCGGCGGGACGGCCGCGGTGCGATGCGGCGAGATCGGTGAAGGCCTGCTGGTACGACGCTCCGTAACCGCCCGTGCGTCCGGGCACGGGTCGTCCCGGAGGCCGGCCGTCGCTGTCGGACCGTTCCATGACCCCGCTCCTCCCGCGTCGGGGCCCGGCCGGTCCAGGCCCTCACCCATGACGGTAGAAGCAGGCACTGACAATCCCGTCCGGATCCGGCAACGACGCCTCTGACCTGCACGAAAGCCTATCGGAGAGACGTTCGGGGCGTGGGCGGACACCTCCGGGCCGGGTGGGCGGCGGAACGGGCGGCGGCACGGGCGGCGGCTCTGGGGCCGCCGCGCCGCAGGGACGGCGGCCGGACCGTCAGCCGGACCGCGGGAAGAGCTCCTGCACCTTGCCGTCGAGCGTGGCCTTGAGGTATCCGCCGCCGTACTCGTCGGCGACGTAGACCTTGAGCGCCGCCTCCTTGGTGATCAGGGCGGTGTCCACGATCACGTAGCGCATCGTGGGCTTGGGGACTCCGAGGTCCTTGTCCGCCCGCCTGAGGAGCGCCGGGAGGGCGTCCCAGTCGACCTTGTCGAGGTCGATCATCTTGTCGTCCTGCCCGATGGTCTCGCCGGGTGTCAGTCTCCTGACCGCGCCGTTGCGGTACTCGAACCGGTCGAACACGTCCTTGCGGCCCTTGGGCGGCATCGAGGCCCAGGCGTACTCGGGGTAGATCCAGATGGACACCGCCTGGGTGCCACCGGTGTGCTTCTTCAGCGCCGAGATCGCGGAGCGGGCACCGGCCGGGGTGAGCAGACTTCCCTTCGGGGCCGCGTCCGCGGTGCCGGGGTCCTCGTCCGCGTCCGCCGAACCGCCGCCGGACTCCGCCGTACCGCCGGCGGCGTCGGAGGTGCTCGTGCCGCCCGAGCCCGAGGCACCCGAGGTGGCGGTGGTCCGCTTGGCGTCACCGCCGGTACCACCCCCGAAGTCGGGAAGCAGCTGGAAAGCCCCAATCGCGCCCGCGATCAGCGCCACCGTGACGGCCGCGGCGAGCACCGGGCGCCTACGGGACGAGGGCATCGGAGTCGTGGGGACCGTGGCGGCGGACGGGCCGTAGCCGTAGGGCGGCCGGGGCGCGTAGGGACCGGCGCCGTAACCGGGGTCCGGCTGCCCGGGGAAGGGAACGGGCGGGCCGAACCGCTGTCCCGGCGGCGGCGTACCGTCGGTCCGCGCCGTGTCCGCGCCCGGACCGCCCGGCCGGCCGGCGGCGGGAGTGACCGGGACGGCCGCGGGCGGCGCGGCCGTCGGGGCCGTACCGGACGCCGTGGCCGCGGCGGCCTCGAGGAGCTGCTCCAGCCGCTCGGCATCGGGGCGCGCCGCGGTGTCCCGCACCAGCAGTTCCGCGAGGACCGGTGCGAGCGGGCCGGAGCGCGTCGGGGGCGGGATCGGCTCGTCGAGCACGGCGACGACCGTGGCCAGACCGGTGGCGCGGCGCAGCGGGTGCGTTCCCTCCGCCGCCACGTAGAGCATCATGCCGAGCGACCACAGGTCCGAGGACGGGTTGCCCTCCTCTCCCCGGACGCGTTCGGGGGCGATGTACTCGGGCGAGCCGATCAGGTCGCCGGTCGCGGTGAGGCTCGTGGACTCCCGCAGCGCGGCGATGCCGAAGTCGGTGAGGACGGCGCTGCCGTCGGGGCGCAGCAGCACGTTGGCGGGCTTCACGTCCCGGTGCTGCACTCCGGCCTCGTGTGCGGCCCGGAGTGCGGACAGCACGTCGAGGCCGATCCTCAGGACCTCCGGTACGGGCATCGGCCCCTGGGCGAGCCGGTCGTGGAGGGATCCTCCCTTGACCAGCTCCATGACGATCCACGGGTGCGATCCGTCCAGGGGTTCGACGATGTGGTGGATCGTGACGACATGCGGATGGGCCAGTCTGGCCAGCGCACGCGCCTCCCGGATCGCGCGTTCCCGGAGCATGAGGGCGAGGCCCGGGGTCGCGTCGGCCATCGCCGGGTCGGGCGGGCGGACCTCTTTGAGCGCCACCTCCCGGTGCAGGGCGATGTCACGCGCCCGCCACACCGTTCCCATGCCTCCGCTGCCGAGGCGCGCGACGAGTTCGAAGCGGCCGTCGACCAGCGGTCTGTCGGCCTCACTTGTGTTCATGGCGGGTCATCGTACGAGGCCGGGTCCGGCCGTCCGGAATCGGCATCCGGCATCTGCGCGGAACGGCCCCGCGACCGCTCCGGTGCGGGCCCCCGGCGCTGTCCCTGCACGGACAATTCACGGGCGCGCGCGGTGGCGGAACGGCTACGATCTGCCGTCACATCACCGGAGTGGGCGACCCGTCGGGCCCGCTGTTCCGAATCCCGAGAGGCACAGAGGCACACCATGGCGCACGCCCCGGTACGGCACGCCGACCATCCCGAGCTCCTGGAGCAGGGTCATCCGTTCCGCCAGTGGAAGACCTGGCGGATCCCCGGCTGCGACCTCACGCTCACCGGGTACTCCCGGGCCAACGACAAGACGTTCTTCCACGTCCCCGAGCTGCGGTGCAGCCTCGACGCCGGTCTGTGCGAGGGGCGGCAGCCGGAGACCGTGTTCCTGACGCACACCCACCACGACCACGCCAAGGACCTCGACTTCCTCGCCGCCCGGGCCGGCGGCACGGACATCTACCTCCCCGCCGCCGCAGCACCGTACGTGGAGTCCTATCTGCGGGCGTCGGCGGAGCTGAACCACGGGGACGGGTACGACCCGGCGCTCGCCGGCGGCCACCGTCTGCACGGGGTGCGGCAGGACGACGAGTTCGCCTTCGGGCGGCGCGGTCACCGGGTGCGGGTCGTGGAGTGCGAGCACAAGGTGCCCTGTGTGGGATACGCGTTCTCCGAGACCGGGAAGTCGCTGCGGCCCGAGTTCGAGGAGTTGCGGCGCGGCCTGCTGCGCGGAGGCCGGGGCGCGGAGTTCGGCCGGATCATGGCCGAGCACCGCAGGAACGGCACCGACGTGGACCAGGAGGTACAGCGGCCGCTGTTCGCCTACCTCGGTGACACCCATGTGCGCGTGTTCGAGCGGAATCCATGGCTGTTCGACTACCCGGTGATCATCACCGAGTGCACCTTCCTGCACGACTCCGAACTGGAGCGCGCCGAACGGGTCGGGCACACGGTGTGGAGCCGGCTGCGCCCCCTGGTGGAGGCGCACCCGGAGACGCTCTTCGTCCTGACGCACTTCAGTCTGCGTCACTCGGATGCCGAGGTCCTCGCGTTCTTCCGGGAGGAATGGGAGAAGGCCGGGCCGGAGCTTCCGCGGAACGTCGTGCTGTGGGTCCACCCGCAGAGCCGTCTGCCCGAGCAGCACCAGCACGGCGGCTCTTGACCGCCACGGGGTGACACGCCCCCGGGCTCCCTATGTGCATGCCGGGGAATCCTGTGTACGCAAAAGGACACCGTGCTGCCGTGCCCCGCGCACCCCGGCCGGAACCGCGCGGATCACCGGCGGATCACCTGTGCGGCAGGCACAGCGGGCAGAACGGCTGCCGAGCCGACATCGTGGTCTATGCACACCACACCGGAACCGGCAGCGACACCCGAGCGAGGATGTCATGGATGAGACAGAAGCGTATGAGTTGACGTTCACGGGCGGGGGCCCGCGGGACGTCGTCGTGGTCCGCCGCACCGACCGCAAGGGTCCGGGCGGCCATCCCGTCTATGCGGACGCCACCGGCATCGTGCAGGCGGAGATCAGCGACCGCGGCGAGGTGCGGATGATCGCCAGTGGGGCGCACCAGGAGTACGTTTCCGGCGTACAGGCGCGGCCCGTGTCATGAGGCGTCAGGCGGCCGGCCGCCCGGCGTCGGCTGCGCGAAGACGTACAGCACCTGCGGCTCGCCCCATTCGACGAACCTCTCGGCCGGCGTGGCACCGAGGGATTCCAGGAGCCGGCGGGAACGGCGGTTGGCCTCCTGGGTGACGGCGACGACGTCCGCAGCGCCGGGTGCCGACGCGAGCATCGCCGCCCAGCGAACGGCGGCGGCGACCGCCTCGCGCGCGTAGCCGTGGCCCCAGTGCTCGGGGAGCATCTGGTAGGAGAGCTCCGCGCGGCCGCCGCGCGCTCCGGGCTGCACGCAGACGAGGCCCAGGACGAGGGCGTCGGATCGCCGCGCCACCGTGAACGCTCCGCGCGCCGCGACGCACTTCTCCTCGCGCACGCGCAGTTCGGCCGCGGCGACGGGGCCACCGAGGTGACGGCGGACCTCGGCGTCGGTCCAGAGGCGGACCATCACGGGCACGTCGGACGCCTCGATCGGACGCAGTGCCAGACGCTCCGTCGTGAGGACCGCGGGCCAGGGCGGGGGTTCGGCGGGTAAAGGCGTCATGCGCGTGATCATGACACAGGCGGTACGGCCACGGCCGGGCCGCGAGCCACGCCGGGGCGGGTCGGGGCGGGTCGGGTCGGGGCGGGTCGGGTCGGGGCGGGTCGGGCGCGTACGGCAGCACGCGCCGCACACGCCGCCATTGCGGTGAAGTCGGGGGAATCCCCTGCCGGTTGTGGTGTCCACCGTTCGGCCGTCGGCTGGTTGCGGGAACGGTCCGGGCGGGTTCGGGTGGGTTCGGATGCCTCCGTGGCAGTTCCGGAGGCCCAGTGTCGAGCACCGTCAGGAGTGAGAGACGCATGCACATACCCGGATCCATAGGGGGCCGTGGGCGGTTCGCCGCGGGACGGGGCCGCGGGCGGTACGCCGCGGCGACGGTCGCGGCGGTGGTCTGTTCGACGATGTTCACGGTGCCGGGTCCGGCGCCGGGAGGCGGGCCGGTTCCCGTCGGGCCCGTGTCGCCGCTGGAGTGGAGCCGTTGCCGCGGAACGCACGGTGGTTTCGAGTGTGCGACGGCGAAGGTTCCGCTGGACTACCGCAAGCCCGGCGGCCGGAGCATCGATCTCGCGGTGATCAAACGGAAGGCGACCGGTCCCGGGCGGCGGCTCGGCACGGTGTTCTTCAACCCCGGCGGACCAGGCGGTCCCGGCACACAGGCGCTGCCCACGGTGTACGGCCTGTTCCCGCGCGAGGTGCGGGAACGGTTCGACATCGTCAGCTGGGACCCGCGCGGCGTCGGGCAGAGCGCCCCGGTGCGGTGCTTCCCCGGTGCGAAGGAGGCCCAGGCGTGGCAGGGGGGCGTACCCGCCGGGTTCCCGGTCGGCGACCGGGAACGGAAGGCCTGGATCGCGGCACACGCCGAGCTGGCCCGGCTGTGCGAGCAGCGGGATCCGGAGCTGCTGCGGCACGTGTCCACCGCGGACACCGCGCGGGACCTGGACCACCTCCGTGCAGCCGTGGGCGACCGGCAGCTGAACTATCTGGGCGTCTCGTACGGAACGCTGCTCGGCGCCACGTACGCCAACATGTTCCCCGCCAAGGTCCGCTCCATGGTCCTGGACGCCGTCGTGGATCCCCGGGCGTGGTCGAACGAGGACCAGCGAGGCGGAACGCCCGACCTGGGGACGTTCCTGCGCAACAGTTCCGACCTCGGTTCGGCGGCGACGCTGCAGCAGTTCCTCGGCCTGTGCGGAGGTGCCTCCACCGCCGGCTGCCCCTTCTCCGCCGGTACCTCGGAGAAGACCCGCGCCAAGTTCGAAGAGCTCCTGAAACGCCTCCAGAAGAACCCGCAGGAGGCCTGGACCTACGCCGCCACGATCGCCCGCGTGGTGAACGGCATCTACTTCACCAAGGAGTGGGCCGGCCTCGCCAAGGACCTCGAAGACCTCTGGCAGGGGCGCAAGCCCGCCGAGCAGCCGTCGCCGACCGCACCCGACGGGTATCCGGGGTACGAGCAGAAGTACGGTGTGATCTGCTCCGAGAGCCCCGGTCCCCGTGATCCCGGCAGCTACCGGCAGCAGGAACTGCGCAGCACGGCCCGGACCGGCGACATCGGCGGCTTCTGGGCCTGGATCAGCGAGCCGTGCTCGGCGTGGCCGGCACAGGCCGCCGACCCGTACAGCGGTCCGTGGAACAAGCCCACCGCCCCCGTTCTCCTGGTCAACCCGACCTTCGACCCGGCCACCCCCCACGAGAACGCCGTGGCCATGACCCGCTACCTGGCGAACACCCGGCTGCTCACCCTCGACGGGTTCGGCCACACGGCCCTGCTCAACCCCAGCAGTTGTGTGAACGAGCACGAGAGCCGCTACCTCGTCGACGGCGTCCTGCCCCCGGCCGGGGCCACCTGCGCCCAGGACATGCGCCCGTTCGCCGCCCCCAAGCCGGAGGGCGGCACCGGCACGGGAGGCGGCGGACTCGCCCGCGCCGCCGCCGACGCCCGCGGTAGGGCCGCTGCGCCCTGACGGCGGCCTCCGACGCGGGCGGGACACCCGCCGCTCCGTCGGCCGGCGCGGGCCGGGCGAACGTGCGCACCGCACGAGCCGTGCGAGCACGGGCGCCCGGCCCGCGCCGGGCCCTGCCCGGGGTCCGCCTCCCACGGAGCGGCGAGGCGCGCCTTTCCAGCCAAAAGGCGGTGGAGCCGGTTCCGTCTTCGGCGGTCCGCCGGCGGAACGAATCCCGCAGGTCAGCGAGGGGCGGCCGGCGTACACACCGGGACAAGTGTCGTGTTGGCCCCCGGACACCCGTCCATGTGCGAAGATGCGCGGCGCCACGACTCCGCGGCTTCAGGACCGGGGAGCAGGCCGCCGACGGGTGCGCTCGGCCCGTCTGCGGCCGGATGGAGGGCAGGGCGCGACTGGGAGCGGAAGCGACCGCTCCGCCCAGGGGGCGGGCCGGACGTCTCCCGGCGACCGGTCACAATGGGGGGCAGATGTGAATCAGCTGGTGTTCAGGCTGTTGGGACCGCTGGACGTGAGGGCCGGTGCGACGCCGGTGAGGCTCAGCGGACGACGCTCGCAGACCGTGCTCGCGACGCTGCTGCTCGCGCCGGACCGGGTGGTGTCCGTGGACGGCCTCGCGGAGGCGGTCTGGGCCCAGGACCCGCCTGCCACGGCGCGGAACCAGATCGCGATCTGTGTGGCGGCCCTGCGCAAGTCGTTCAAGGAAGTCGGTGTCGACGACCTCCTCCTGACCTCGCCACCGGGCTATGTGCTCGCCAAGGGGGAGCACCGGATCGATGTGGCGGAGTTCGAGGAGCTGGCCCAGCGGGGCCGCGCCGCGGCCCGGCAGGGACGCGCCGAGGAGGCGTGCCGGCTGCTGTCCGAGGCGCTGGCCCAGTGGCAGGGCGCGGCGCTCGACGGGCTCACCGGGGAGCGCATCGCGGCCGAGGCGACGCGGCTGGAGCAGCTGCGGCTCGACCTGTGCGAGGAACAGGCCGGGCTGCGGCTGCAGCTGGGTCAGCACCAGACCCTCGTCGGCGAGCTGACCGCCCTGGTGGAACAGCACCCGTTGCGGGAGCAGTGCCGGGCCCATCTGATGCTGGCGCTGTACCGGTCGGGGCAGCGCGCCCGGGCCCTCGAAACGTTCCGGCAGGGCAGAAAGGCGCTGATCGAGGAGCTCGGAATAGAACCGGGGCCGGCCCTGCGGCGGTTGCACGACCTGGTGCTCCAGGACTCCCCGGAGCTGACGCTGCCGCCCACCACCAGCGTCTCGGCGTCGACGGCGCCGGCCCAGCTTCCCGCCGACACCACGTCGTTCACCGGCCGGGAGCGTGAACTCGCGCTGCTGGACGGGCTGCTCAAGGAGCAGCCGTACGCCTCCCCCGCCCCGGTGGTGGCGGCGCTGGTCGGTATGGGCGGCGTCGGCAAGACGGCGCTCGCCGTGCACTGGGCGAGCCAGGTCTCCGACCAGTTCCCGGACGGCCAGCTCTTCGCCGACCTGCGGGGCTACGACAGGAACGACCAGCCGGTGACCGCGACGGCGGTGCTCGACCGCTTCCTGCGCGCCCTGGGCGTCCCCGCGCAGCAGATCCCGGCGGATCCCGACGAACGTGCGGCGCTGTACCGCAGTGTGCTCAGTTCCCGGAAGACGCTGATCGTGCTGGACAACGTCCGCACCTCCGCGCAGCTCCGCCCGCTGCTGCCGGGCGCCGGCCGCAGTTGCGTGCTGGCCACCGGCAGGGAACCGCTGAACGACCTGACGGGCGATTTCGCGGGCCTGCAGGTGCGGCTGCGGGTGCTGGAGGAAGCCGACGCCACGGCGCTGCTGACCAGGATCGTGGGAGCCGAGCGGTTCGGCGGTGACCCCGTGGCGGTGGAGCAGCTGAGCACGCTGTGCGACCGGCTGCCGCTGGCGCTGCGGATCGCCGGGGCGCGGCTGGTGGCCAAACCCCATATGGGCACCCGCAGTTTCGTCGCGCGGCTGGAGGACGAGCGGCGGCGGCTGGACGAGCTGTCGCAGGGCGGCAGCGGGGTGCGCGCGGGATTCCAGCTGACCTACCGCGATCTGTCGTCGGACGCGGCCCGGATGTACCGGCGGCTGGGCCTGCTCCGCACACCGGACTTCGCGGCCTGGGCCGGTGCCGCGATGCTCGGCACGGATCCGCTCACGGCGGAGGATCTGATCGAGCAGCTGGTGGACGCCCAGTTACTGGAGGTGGCCGACTCGCCCGACGGCACGGCCCGCTACCGGTTCCAGGACCTGCTGCGGCTGTTCGCCAGGGAGCGCGCCCAGGCGGAGGAGTCGGAGGAGGAGTGCCACGGTGCTCTGGAGCGGGCGTTCACGGGCTGGTTGTGGCTCGCCGAGGAGGCCCGCAGGAGGCTGGACCGGGAGGGCTATCCGGTGGGCCGTGAGCCGGCCGTGTCGCCGGGGCTCCCGGACTGGCTTGCCGACGAGCTGCTGGCCGACCCGCTGGCGTGGTTCGAGACGGAGCGCGCGGCCGTCGTCGACGTCGTGGCGCACGCGGCCGGCGCCGGGCAGGCCCGGTTCGCCTGGGGACTGACCGAGAGCAGTGTCCCGGTGTTCGAGACGCACAACTACCTGGAGAACTGGCAGCAGTGCACCGAGCTGTCGCTCTCCGCGGCCCGCCGCGCCGACGACCGCAACGGCGAGGCCACGATGCTGCGGCTGCTGGGCACGCTGGCGATATACCAGCGCAGGTACGAACCGGCGGAGGGATGGAGCTCGGCCGCGCTCCGGCTGCACCGGGAGGCGGGCCAGACGCACGGCACCGCGCTGGCACTGCGCAATCTGGCGATGTGCGCCCGCTTCCAGGGCGACTACGAGCGCGCCCTGCACTGGTGCCAGGAGGCACTGGAGAGCTTCCACGAGGTCGGTGACACCGGCAACGAGGCCCATGTGCTGGGATTCCTGGCGCAGATCGAGCTGGAGCGCGGCGAGGTGGAGCGCGCCGTGACGCTGGCCGACGAGGCCGTCCTGCTCAGCCGACGGGCCGCGTCCCCGCGCTCCGAGACGCAGAGCGTCTACCGGCTCGGCGAGGCGCTGCTGCGCAGCGGTGAACTGGACCGTGCGGCCCGGTCGTTCGCGGAGGCCCTGCGACTGACGCGCAACGACGGCGACCGGGTGGGGGAGGCACACGCCCTGCGCGGCATGGGGGAGACCCTGTGGCGTCAGGAGGACCTGGCGGGGGCCCATGACGCGCTGCGCGGCGCGATGGAGGCGGCGGAGGAAGTCTCCGACTGCTTCCTGAAGGCCCGGGTGGAGACGGACCTCGGCTGCGTCGACCTGCTGGCCGGCCGGTTCGAGGCGGCACGGGAGCGACTGGCACAGGCGGCCGCCCTGTTCGCCGACGTGGGGGCCCAGCTCTGGCGGGAACGGGCGCAGCGGCTGGCCGCCCTCGCGGACGAGGGGGACGGCGGGGGTGCCTCCGGGCCCGAAGCGGAAGCCGCTGCCGCGCCGGACCGCCCCGAGACCGGCTCCCCGCGGGCGCGGACCGGACGGTCACGGTCGGCGGCGGACCTGACGCGCCTTCTGGGCCCGTGACCCGAATGGTCAGGGGAACCGGGCTGGTTCAAACCGGCCCCGGTGGCCCGTGACCCGAATGGTCCGGGGAACCGGGCTGGTTCGAACCGGCCCCGGCTGGAACCCGGTCGCGCCGTCGTCGGACGGCCGGCAACCGGGGGTTCCTGAGGCGGCCGGGTAGTCGCTCCCGTGGACGGGTGCCGGCTCCGTGCACGGGCGCCTCCGGGCTTGCGGGCGCCGGCGACAGCGGTGGCGCCGCGGGCCCCGAACGAAAGACGGCACCGGCCCCGACCGCCCCGAGGCGGCTCCACGCGAGCGCAGCCCGGACGGTCACTGTCAGCGGCCGACCTGACGCGCCGTCTGGTCCGGTGATCCCGCCGGCGGCCGGGTAGTCGCTCCGGCGGCGGAACGATCCCTCAGGTGGACCGGCGCCCATCCGGCGGCCGGACCGTTCCGAGGCCGGCGGGTGGTCGCCCCCGGAACCCCGCGTAGCCTCGCGGCCCCGGTCGGCCTTCCGGCCCATGACGAATCCCCCGGTCCCGGCGCGGCGGCGCGGGAACCGGGGGACGGCTCGGGGCTGGGAGCGCTCAGCCCCAGGGCTTTTCGTCCGACGCCGCGGCGAGAACGGTTCGCTGCACGCCGTGCGAGTGGTGCGCATCCACCTGGTGCGTGCCGGTGGCCGCGGCCCAGGCGAGCAGGGCCACAGCGGCGATGACGCCCGGAAGAGCGGTTCCCCTTGCCGTACGAATGCTGCGCATCGTCCATCCCCTCGTGTCGAAACGCACGGTGTATCCGTCTGCTGCGGTACGAGAAGAACCGTAGGAACGACCACTTTCGATTCGCTGTTCCGTGGATTTTCCCCCGGTCGGCCTCACACGAAATCGATCCGATATCGAGGGAACAGCGGGCTCGGTCACACTCCTGGCGCAGGTTAGCCCAGATGAACCGGAACCTGAACAGCGAGGAGGCTTGCCATGGAATTCCGCGTACTGGGACGGGTGGAGGCACGCCGTGCGGGCCGGCGAGCCGACATCTCGGGGACGAAGCTGCACACCGTACTGGCAGCCCTGCTGCTCGCGCGCGGCGAAGTGGTGTCCGACCAGCGGTTGAGCCGGCTGCTGTGGGGATGGGATCCCCCGACGACGATGAGCGCACAGCTCTACACGTACGTCTCACGGCTCAGAAAGATCCTCGGCGACGACATTTCCATCGAGCGTATGCCGCCCGGCTATGTCATGGACATCGGGGATTCCCGGCTCGACGTGATCGAATACGAGAGGCTCGACGCGGCGGGTCATGAAGCATTGATGGCGGGTGATTACGAGAAGGCCGGCATGCTGCTCCGCGAGGCACTCGCCCAGTGGCGTGGACCGGCTCTCTCCAATGTCACGGAATTCCTGATGGACACCGAGGAGCCACCGCTCGCGGAGGCCCGCGCGGTCACCCTCGAGAACCGGATCGCGGCGGACCTGGCGGTCGGCTTCCATCAGCAGTTGGTCGCCGAACTCACCGGCCTCGTCGCGGAGTTCCCGCTGCGCGAGCGGATGCGGGGCCAGCTGATGACGGCCCTGTTCCGGTCGGGCCGTCAGGCCGAGGCGCTGCAGCTCTACCACCAGGGCCGGGAGGAGCTGGCCGAGGAGCTGGGCGTCGACCCCGGTGAGGAGCTGGGCGCCGTCTACCAGGGCGTACTGGACGGAAGCCTCGGCACCCGCACGGCCGTCCCCCCTGCCGTACCGGCCTCCGTGCCGCGTGCCGTGCCGGCGATGCTGCCGCCAGACAGCGCCGACTTCACCGGCCGGGACCGGGAACTGGCGCAGCTGCGCGAGCTGCTGGCCCCGCCCGGGGTGGGCAGCACGGCCGCCTGGCGGCCGCGTCGCGTGCTGCTCATGGGGATGGCGGGCATCGGGAAGACGGCGCTCGCCGTACGGGCCGCCCACGCATGCCTGGAGCACTCCCCCGACGGCCAGCTGTACGCCGATCTGCGGCACCCGGACGGTACGCCCAAGGACCCCGCCCAGGTGCTGGCCCTGATGCTGCGCGCCCTGGGCCAGACGCCGCCGGACCCCGCGTGCACGGACCTCGACGAACTGGTCCGGCTCTACCGGGCGGTGACGGCCGGCCGGCGGCTCCTGGTGCTGCTCGACAACGTCGCCGGCAACGCCCAGCTCGGCCCACTGCTGCCGAACACCCCGGAGGCTGCGGTGCTGATCACCGCGCGTACCGCACTGCCGTCGGTGCCGGGCACCCACACCATCGTGCTGGACCCGCTGGACCGGGCCGATTCGCTGCTGCTGCTGTCGGCCGCCGCCGGACCGGAACGCATGGCGGCCGCCTCGGAGGCGGCCGAGGCCATCGCGGACCGCTGTGCGGGGCTGCCACTGGCGCTGCGCATCGCCGGGACCCGAATAGCCGGCCGGCCCCACACTGCGCCCGCGGTGTTCGCCGATCGGCTCGCCGACCCGGCGACCAGGCTCCGTGAACTCCGGCTGGACGATCTCGACGTCCGCAAGGCGCTGCTGTCGTGCGGTCGGGGGCTGGACGGCGACGCGGCGACCGCCCTGCCGCGGCTGGCCCGGATCGAGACGTCGGCGTTCGCGGCCGCCGAGGCCGCGGTCACGCTGACCACGTCCGAGGCGGACGCGGAACGGCTGCTGGAATCCCTGGTCGACGCCGCGCTGCTGAACGTCCGCGGCAGTGACGGCACGGGGCGGCCGCGGTACGGATTCCATCCGCTGGTCCAGCTCTTCGCGCGGTCGCTGGACGACGACGCCGTTCCGGTGACCGTCGAGACGGCCGGCGCATGACCGCCGCGAGGAATCCCGCGGGTGCCCGCCGGAAGGGCGCGCGAACGCCGCTTCCGAAGACGGGTCCGAGCACCCTCGTCCCAGCCGGGCGCCCACGCCCCGTCCGCACCACGCCCGCACCACCCCGGGCGACGCGCCGCCGGGTACGCCTCTCGCCCGTGGCGGGCACGCGTAACCGGCGCATGACCCCCTCCTTCGAGACTCTCTGCCGACCTCCCAATCGCGAGTGGAGCCCGACATGACCGATCTCCTGTACACCCGTGCCGCCGCGCCGGACGCCGCCGCGTCCTTCCCCATGACCGAGACCCAGCAGGCGCTGATGATCGGGCGCGGTGACGCCGTGGAACTGGGCAGCATCGGCTGCTACGGCTACTTCGAATGGGAGCGTCCCGGGCTCGACCCGGACCGGCTGGCCACCGCCTGGCGGCGGGTCGTCGAGCGGCACGACATGCTGCGGGCCGTGGGGCGCACCGACGGCACCCAGCACGTGCTCCAGGACCCGCCGCCGTACGCCCTGCCGGTCATCGACCTCGGTGACCGCTCCCCCGCCGAGGCCGAGCGGGAACTGGCGGCGCTGCGCGAGGAGATGAGCCATGTGGTCTTCCCGGTGGGCAGCTGGCCGCTCTTCGACCTGCGGATGGTGCGGCTGCCGGCGGGCGCCGGTGACGACGGTTCCGGCGACGGCTCCTCCGGTGACCTGTGGCGGGTGCATCTGGGCATCGACCTCCAGGTGCTGGACGCCTCCAGTGCCTTCCAGGTGCTGTTCCCCGACCTGATCGACCTGTACGAGAACCCGGACGCCGCCCTTCCGGAGCCGGGCATCACCTTCGCCGAGTACGCCCGCTGGCGCGCCGGCACCCTGCCGCACACCGAGGCCTACCGGGCGGCACGCGACTACTGGCTGGAGCGTGTGCCGGACCTGCCGCCGGCACCGGACCTGCCGGCCGGCGGGCCGCGGACCGGCGCGGTCCGCTTCGACCGCAGGGAGCACCGGA
Organism: Streptomyces sp. NPDC030222; assembly: GCF_055573115.1. NCBI lineage: Bacteria > Bacillati > Actinomycetota > Actinomycetes > Kitasatosporales > Streptomycetaceae > Streptomyces > Streptomyces sp. NPDC030222. The sequence goes on along the minus strand of NZ_JBVICA010000012.1, from coordinate 213,928 downwards.
TCCCGGCTGCGGGGCTGCGCCGGCTGAACGAGGTGGCCGAGCGTGCCGAGGTGTCCCTGTCGGTCCTGCTGACCTCGGGGTTCGCCGAGGTCATGCGGGTGTGGTCGGCGACCGCCGACTTCACGGTCAACTACCCGGTGTTCCACCGGCCCCCGGTGCACGACGGCATCGGATCCGTGCTCGGTGACTTCACCAACGCGGTGCTGCTGACCGCCTCAGCCGCGGGCGAGACCTTCCTTGACCGGACCCGCGCCCTGCACGAGCAGCTGGAGCGGGACGTCGCACACGACGCGTTCAACGGGGTGCAGGTGCTGCGGGAGCTCACCCGGCTGCACGGAGCCGGCGACCAGGCCGGCATGCCGATCGTGGTGACCAGCCTGCTCGACTACCCGGTGCGCCGGCCGGTGGACGACCTCGGCCACGAGGTGTACTCGATCTCGCAGACCCCCCAGGTCTCCCTGGACGTGCAGCTGCGGGAACTGGGCGGCGAACTCCGGGTCATCTGGGACTTCGTGGACGGCGCCTTCGCCGACGGCCTGATCGACGACGCCTTTGGCGCGTACCTTCGGCTGCTGGACCGGATCCTCGACGATCCGGAGGAGGCCCTCACGGTCCGGCGGTTCGACCTGATCCCGCCCGCCCAGCGGGAACTGCGCCGCCGGGTCAACGACACCGAGGGCCGCATCCCCTACGTCACGCTGCACGAGCTCTTCGCCGCCCAGGCCGAGCGCACCCCCGACGCCGAGGCCGTGGTGGACGCGCGGCGCCGGCTGAGCTATGCCGAACTGGCCGCCTACGCCTGGCGGATCGGGCGCCGGCTGCGCGCCCACGGAGCCCGGCCGGGCGAACTGGTCGCCGTGGTCATGGAGAAGGGCTGGGAGCAGTACGCGGCGGTGTACGGCGTCCTCGCGTCCGGTGCGGCGTACCTGCCGCTGGACGCGACCGTGCCCGCGGAGCGTCTGCACCGGCTGCTCACCGAGGGCAAGGTCGACAAGGTGCTCACCCAGTCCGCGCTGAACACCCGGCTGAGCTGGCCGGCGAACGTCCACCGCTACTGCGTGGACACCGAGTTCGAGGTCGGCGACGCGTCCCGGCCGGACACCGCGCAGTCGCCCGCCGACCTGGCCTACACCATCTTCACGTCCGGTTCGACGGGCGAGCCCAAGGGCGTGATGGTCGACCACATCGGTGTGGTGAACCTGATCCGCGACGTCGCCGAGCGCTTCTCCGTGTCGGCCGGCGACCGGCTCCTGGCCGTGTCCGGGCTGCACTTCGACGCCTCGGTCCACGACGTGTTCGGCATCCTGCCGTACGGCGGGACCGTGGTGCTGCCGCCTCCGTTCACCCATGCCGAGCCGGACGTGTGGGCGGGGCTGGTGGCCGACGAGTCCATCACCCTGTGGAACTCGGTGCCGGTGCTGATGGAGCTGCTCGTCGGCGAGGCGGAGGTCAGGGAACGCCGGAGCGGCGAACGGCCCCTGGAGACACTGCGGCTGGCCGTGCTGTCCGGCGACTGGATCCCGCTGACGCTTCCCGACCGGCTCAGGGCGACCGCCCCGCGGATCCGGGTGGTGGGCTCCGGCGGCCCGACCGAGACGATCTGCTGGTCGCTCTTCTACCCGATCGGGGAGGTCGACCCGGCCTGGACCAGCATTCCGTACGGCAAGCCGATCACCAACCAGCGCTACTACATCGTCGACGAGGCGGGCTACGAGCGTCCGCTCGGGGTGGCCGGCGAGATGGCCGTGGCCAGTGACGTCGGTCTGGCCCTCGGGTACTGGAACGACACCGAGCGCACCGCCACCCGCTTCGTGCACCTCCCCGAGACCGGTGAACGCGCCTACCTCACCGGCGACCTGGGCCGTTACCTGCCCGACGGCAACATCGAGATCCTGGGCCGCGACGACTTCCAGGTGAAGATCCAGGGGCAGCGCATCGAGCTCGGCGAGATCGAGGCCGCCCTGCGGCAGGACCCGGCCGTCGAGTCGGCCGTGGTGGTGGCCCCGGCCAGCGCCCACGGGGTGCGGCGGCTGCACGCCTTCGTGGTCGTCCCGTCCGGCGGCACCGCGGCAACGGAGGCCGAGGCGGGCGCGGACGGCGTCCTGGCCCGGCTGACGGAGCGGCTCCCCTCGGCGATGGTCCCCTCGCAGCTGACGGTCCTGGACGCGCTGCCGCTGACCCGGAACGGCAAGGTGGACCGGCTGGCGCTCGCCGAGGCGGCCGGCCGGCAGTCCGCCGGCCCGGACGACGGCCCCGCCGAGGGCGCCGCCGGGGAGCCGGAGAGCCCGCTGGAGGTCGTGCTGTGCGCGGCCGTCGCGGACATCCTCGGCCTGGACCGGGTGGCTCCCGCCGACAACTTCTTCAAGCTGGGCGGCGACTCGCTCAGCGGCACCCGGCTGGCGGGCCTGCTCCAGGACCTGCTGGGGGTGCCCGTACCGGTCAAGACGGTCTTCCAGAATCCCGTTGTCTCCGAACTCGCCGACAGGATCGCCGCGGACGGAAAGTACGGCGCCGACGCCCTGCTGGCCGCCGAGGCACTGTGCCTGCCGGAGTCGGACGAGCCCGAGAAGGGACACTCATGAGTCTCACCCTGCCCACGGCCGCCCCCGCTCCCCCGGGCGGGACGGCCACCGCAGTCGCCCCCGACCTGGTCGACTTCGCCGCGCTCGCCGCGGCCAGGCTGCAGGAGACCGACCCGTCGCTCTACGACCTGCTCACCCAGGAGACCGCGCGGCAGAACGACACGCTGATGATGGTCGCCGCGTCCAGTGTCGCCGACCCTTCCGTGCTCGCCTGCGGCGGCACCGCGCTCGGCAACCTCACCGCGGAGGGGTACCCGGGTGCCCGTTACCACGCCGGCTGCTCGGTGGCCGACGACATCGAGCGGCTGGCGGTGGAACGCGCCAAGACGGCGTTCGGGGCGCGGGAGGCCATCGTCCAGCCCCACTCCGGTTCCTCGGCCAACCTCGCCGTGATCACCGCACTGCTGTCCCCCGGCGACACACTGCTGGGCCTGGACCTCGACTGCGGCGGTCACCTCACGCACGGTTCGCCGGCCTCCGTGACCGGCCGCTACTACGACGCACGCGGCTACCGGCTCACCCCGGACGGGCTGCTCGACTACGGCCAGATCCGCGAACTCGCCCTCGCGCACCGGCCGAAGCTGATCATCTGCGGGGCCAGCGCCTACCCCCGCACCATCGACTTCGCCCGTTTCCGGGAGATCGCCGACGAGGCCAACGCCTATCTGCTCGCCGACATCTCGCACATCGCCGGACTGGTCGCCGCCGGGCTGCACCCCAGCCCCGTGGACCACGCCCATGTGACCACCACCAGCACCTACAAGCAGCTGTACGGTCCGCGCGGCGGGCTGATCCTGCTGGGCCGCGACGCCGGCCGGGCGGGGCCCGAGCGCGGCACGCTCGCCGGGACGCTGCGCCGGGCCGTGTTCCCCTTCACCCAGGGCACACCCGATCTGGCGTCGGTGGCCGCCAAGGCGCGGGCACTGGCCTTCGTGGCGAGCCCGGATTTCGGCGCGCTCGCCCGGCGGCTCGCCGACGGGGCCCAGGTGATCGCGGAACGGCTGGCGGGCCGCGGGTTCCGCCTGGTGACCGGCGGTACCGACACCCACATGGTGCTGATCGACCTGCGCGGCACGGGACTGACCGGCGACATCTGCGAACTGGCCCTGGAATCCTGCGGGATCGTGGTGAACCGCAATCGCGTGCCGGGCGACACCACGCCGGTACGGGTCACCGGCGGGCTGCGGATCGGCAGCAACACCATCGCCGCGCGGGGCATGGGGCGGGAGGCCGCCGCCGAGTGCGCGGACATGATCGCCGATGTGCTCACCGCGGTGCGGCCCGACGGCGAGGGCGGCTACCGGCTGTCCCCCGTCGTCCGGTCCGGGACCCGCGCCCGGGTCGCGGAGATCTGCGCCCGCCACCCGCTGCCGGGCTATCTCTCATGACCTTTGCCGGCTTCCCGCCGGACGCGCTCCGCCTCTACGCCGACCTCGCTGCGGACAACAGCAAGGAGGCGTGGCGGCGGAGCCTCCGCGCGCGGTACGAGAGCGAGGTACTGGCGCCGGTCCGCGCACTGAGCGAGGACCTGTCGGACGAGTTCCCCGGCGTCCGGGTGCTGGGACCCGTGCGGGACACGCGGATGTCGCACGACAAGTCGCCGTACAAGACCTACCAGGGTGCCTACCTCGACCTGGCGCCCTGTCTGGGCTACTGGCTCCACCTCGACACGGACGGTCTGTACGTTTCGGGGCGCTGGTATCCGTACGCCGGTGAGCACGTCGGCCGGTACCGCGCCGTCGTCCTGGACGACGGCGCCGGCGGGGCGGAACTGGCCTCGATCACCGGGGCGTTGCAGGACGACGGGTTCACGATCGGCGGCGACCGGCTGAAGACCCGGCCGCGCGGTGTCCCGGAGGACCATCCGCGGCTCGGTCTGCTGCGGCACCGGAAGCTGGACGTGGGGCGGCGCTTCGGCCCGGACGACGGGCTGCACGGGCCGTCGGTGCCGCTCCTGGTCCGGGAGACGTGGCGGCGGGTACGGCCGCTGCTGGACTGGGTGGCCGCGCACGGGCTCACCCCGGAACCGAGGAGTTGATGCGCCGTGGCGAACGGCAACCCCGTCGTCGATCTGCGGAGCGACACGGTCACCCGGCCGACGAAGGGCATGCGGGCCGCCATGGCGGACGCCGAGGTCGGCGACGACCTGTTCGGCGAGGACCCCACCGTCCAGGCACTGGAGGAGCGGCTCTGCGAGCTCTTCGGCTTCCCCGCGGCCGTGTTCGTGCCGTCGGGCGTGATGGCCAACCAGATCGGACTCCGGCTGCTGCTCAACCCCGGCGAGGAACTGGTCTGTGACGCGGAGGCACACGTCCTGGCCCACGAGGAGGGCTCGCCCGCCCGGTACGGCGGGATCCAGACCCGTACGACGAGCGGTGCGGACGGCCTGCTGTCCCCTGCGGTGCTCACGGACTTCCTCCGGCCCGGCAACGCGTACACCGTGGGGACCCGCGCGATCGAGGTGGAGCAGACCCACACCCGTGCCGGCGGCACCGTGTATCCGCTCGACGTCCTCCAGGAGATACGCGCCGTGGCCGACGTGGCGCGGGCCGCCGTGCACATGGACGGTGCCCGGATCTGGAACGCCCACGCGGCGACCGGCGTACCGCTCGACCGGTACGGGGCGGTCGCGGACACCCTCGCCGTGTGCCTGTCGAAGGGACTCGGAGCACCGGTCGGTTCCGTCCTGCTGACGCGGACCGGACACCCGCTTCGGGCGCGGCGGCTGCGTCACGCTCTGGGCGGCGGGATGCGGCAGGCCGGGATCCTGGCCGCGGCCGGCCTGTTCGCCCTGGATCACCATCTCGAACGGCTTGCCGAGGACCACGGGAACGCGTCGCTGCTGGCCGAGGGGCTGAGCGCGGCGGGCCTCTCGGTGCGGACCCCGCAGACGAACATCGTGCTGGCCGGGACGCCCCACGCCGCCGCCCTCGTGGACGAGGTGGCGCGCGACGGCGTGCGGGTGACCTCACCCGCGCCCGGTGTGTTGAGACTCGTGACCCATCTCGACGTCGACAAGGCTGCGTGCGAACGGGCGGTGGACGTGTTCCGTGCCGCCGTCGACCACGTGGCCCGCCCCTAGAACACATCCCCCGTCGGATCCCACTCCCCCACTGGACCCCACTCCCCCGTCGGAAACGAAGAGAGCGAACGATCGTCATGCAACTGGAAGTTCACCCCGCGACCGAGGACCGCTGGGAGGACCTGGAAAAGGTGCTCCGTCCCAAGCCCAGCAACCACACCTGCTGGTGCATGGCGTGGCGGCTCACCACCGGCGACTACGGCCGGATGACCGCCGAGGAGCGCGGGGCCCATATGCGCAGCCTCGTCGCCGGTGACCCGCCCCCCGGGGTGCTGGGCTACGCGGACGGCGAGATCGCCGGCTGGTGCAACGTCGCCCCGCGCAAGGAGCTCGACCGGCTGACCAGCTCGAGGACGATCCTGCCGGTGGACGACCTGCCGGTGTGGTCGGTGACGTGCTTCGTGGTCCGCCAGCAGTTCCGCGGGCGGGGCGTCGCGTCGGGCCTGCTGAAGGGCGCGGTGGAGCACGCCCGTTCGCACGGGGCACCGGCCGTCGAGGGATACCCCGTGGACCCCGAGGGCGGCCGGGTGAACCCGACCCTGGCGTACGTCGGCACCATGGAGATGTTCGAGCGTGCCGGGTTCCGCCGGGTGCGCAGGACCGAGGCGAAGAGCGACAAGCGGCACCGCTGGATCATGCGGCTCGATCTGGACGACCCCGGTCCCCTCTCGGGTGTCTGACCCGCCTTCCTCGACAAGGTCGAGCACCGACCGGGCCGGGGCTCCGCGGAGCCCCGGCCCCGGCGTCGTGTCCGCCGCGCGTCCCGGTCGGGTCCGTTCTGCGCGGCGTCGCCGTGCTCATGCGCGTCCATGCCGCCCGGCGTCCCTGCTCATGCGCGTCCGTGCCGCCCGGCTTCGTCGGCCCGCGCCGCGGTGCCGCGTCGGGTCCGTGCCCGCCGACGGCCCGCACCCGGCCCTCCGGGTGCGGGCCGTCGTGGTCCGTCGCGGTCGGATGTCACGGGACACGGGCCGCGGTCTCCCAGAGCATCGCCGGGCGGCCGCAACGCATGGCCTCCCAGGCGACGCGCCGGTAGCAGCCGGCGACCAGGGCGTCGCGGGCCAGTCCGGCGGCCCCGTGCAGATGGACCGCGTCACGGGTCACGTCGAGTGCGGTCTCCGCGGTGAGCGCGATCAGGCCCGCCGCGTCGCCCGCGGTGAGCCGTCCCTCGTCGAGGTCGCGGGCCGCGTCGCCGACCGCCCAGCGGACCGCGTCCAGCCGGGCGAGCAGCCCGGCGACCCTCAGCCGCGGCCCCTGGTGCTTGACCAGTGCCTGTCCGAACTGGCGCCGGCCGCGGATGCGTTCCACGACCGCGGTGAGCGCGGCCGCGGTGATCCCGGCGAGCAGTGACGCCTGGTAGACGGCCCCGCGGAGGCCGACCCGCGCGAGTGCCCGTTCCGCGGCGAGTCCGCGCAGCAGGACCTGCTCGGCGGACACCACCGCCTCGTCCAGCACGGCGCCCGCGACCGCTCCTCCGCCATGGTCCCGCAGCGGCCGGACGGTGACGCCCGGCGCGGGCAGCGGGACCAGTGCGACACACGGCCCGTCCGGGCCGCAGGCGACGAGCAGCAGCGCGCCCGGATCCACACCGGCCGCGAACGGACCCGCGGTCCCGCTGAACACCACCGCACCGGTGCCGGGATCGGGCTTCCAGGTGATCCCGGCCGGGACGGAGCCGTCCGGGCCGGGCAGTCTGCCCGGGACGGCGACGGCGAGTTCGCCGGTGCGGATGCCGTCGAGCAGGTCCTCGGCCGCGTCCGGGGAGGCCTCGTGGACTCCGGCGAGCAGATCGACGGTGAGCAGGGTGCCGAGCAGCGGCACCGGCTGCATGGCGTTGCCGGCCTCCTCGCAGAGCATGGCCAGGACGGCGCTGCCGAGGTCGAGGCCCTCCATCTCCATCGGCAGCCCGAACTCCCAGGCGCCGACCTGGGTGAGCGCGTCCCAGCAGTAGGCGGCGGTGCTGCCCCCGGCGTCCAGGCTCTGCCGCACGGTCAGTCTGAGCTGCCGGAACAGGGAGTCCTCGTCCTCCCGTTCACGCCACCGCTCGGCTTTCCTCTCCAGTGTCACGGCCGTACCTCCGCCCCTGAGTCGAGACGCAGCCGGGCCAGCGTCTCCAGCATCATCTCCGCGGTGCCCCCGGAGATCTTCATGCCCGGTGCCTCGCGCAGTGCCGCGTCCAGCGGGTGCGCCACGCCGTCCACCGACGGGTCGTCGAGGGTCATGCTCTGGTCGCCGTCGAGTTCGGCCGCCCACCAGGCCACCTCGGCGGCCAGTTCGGTGGTGTACCACTTGGCCGCCGCGGCCTCGTCCTCGTTGAGATCGCCCCGGTCGAGGCGGGTGAGGACCCGGCGGACGAGGGTTCCTGCGGCGAGGAGCCTGGCGTTCAGCCTGGCGAGGCCGATCTCGTCGTGCTGGCCGGACTCCAGGCGGTCGGTGTGGCTCTCCAGGCGTTCCAGGGCGGCCCGGTACCAGCGCAGGGCCTTGACGTAGTAGTCGAGGCCGGTGCGTTCGAAGGCGAGGGTCTTGACGACGATGGCCCAGCCCTGCCCCGGTTCGCCGACGACGTCGTCGGCGGTCACCGGAACGCCCTCCAGGACCACTTCGTGGAAGGCGTCGTCCATGATGCCGGGGATGGGGCGGATGGTGACGCCCTCGTTGGCGAGCGGTACGAGGAAGAGGGTGAGCGCGTCGTTGTCGTCCCGGGCCAGGCACAGCCCGTAGTCGGCGAGCCGGGCGAACAGCGAGTGCACCTTCGTGCCGTACAGCTTGTAGCCGCCGTTGCCGTCGGGGACGGCGCGGGTCGACAGGATGCTGAGGTCGGAGCCGGCGTGCGGCTCGCTGAACAGCACACAGCCGAACGCCGTGCCGGCCGCGAAGCCGGGCAGGTGACGCGCCTTCATCGCGGGGCTCGCGACGTTGAGCAGCGTCGAGCCGACGATCTGCACGGTGAGGGTGTGCAGCAGGTCGGGCACGTCGTGCATGGCCAGTTCCTCGACGAGGACGGCCGCGGCCACCTGGCTGACGCCGCGACCGCCATACTCCTCGGGCCACTGGGGAGCGAGGACGCCGGCGGCGCCCAGTGCCCGGTGGACGGGGCGTGGATCACGGGTGCGGCGTGCCTCGGCGACCGGGGCGGAGACGAGGATGTCGTGGATCTCCTCGCGCAGCGCGCGCATCGGGGTCCTGGGCTCGTCGGGTCCGAGTGCGACGAGGCCGCAGTCCGCGGGCGGCCGGTAGAACTCCGTGGTGAGCAAAGGGGGCCTCCTCTCGAGAGGCTCAGAGAACGGCGGTGTGCGGGGTGCAGACGGCCCGGTCCAGCACCTCGTGCATGCCGGTGAGCAGGCCGCGGATGTCGTCGGGGGACGCCGCCCGCCGGTTGTACTCGGCGGTGCCCGCGAGCTCGCCGTCCCGGTCGGTGATGCCGATGCAGGCGAGGGTGGCGGCCGGGTCGGGGCTGTAGAGCTCCAGATGGCGGGCGGGCGGTCCGGGCAGCGGGCGCACCTCGATTCCGGGGAGGTCGAAGGGGACGGTCGGGTAGTTGTGCAGGGCGAACAGCACGTCGTACGGCGGTGGTCCGTCGGCCGCGGGGAACAGCACGTCGACGGGGAGCCGCTGGTGGCCGAGCGCTTCGGCGACCGACGTCCGGGTGCGGCGCAGCAGTTCGGGGAACGCCGGGCTTCCGGAAAGGTCGACTCGGATCGGTACGACCGTGGTGAACTGGCCGACGGCGCCTTCCAGGGGACCGGAGAAGCGGCCGGCGGTGGGGGTGCCGATCGCGATGTCGGTGCGGCCCGCACGGCGGGCCAGGACGACGGCGAGTGCGGCGAGGAGGGTCATGAACGGGGTGGCGCCCTCTGCGGCGCCGAGCGCGATCGCGGTGTCGGCGGTGGTGCGGTCGAGGGACACCGGGAGGTGGCCACGCTCGAAGCCGCCGGAAGCCCGAACGGCGGGCGGCAGCCCGGCGAACGCGGCCCGTCGGTGGGTGAGCTGTGCGGCGCCGTCCGGGCCGGCGAGCCAGCGGCGCTGCCAGTCGGCGTAGTCGGGCAGGTGCAGTGCAGGAGCGGGCGGCAATACGGCGTCGCGGTAGCCGTCGACCAGATCGCCGAGGAACACCCCGGACGACCAGCCGTCGAAGACGGCCAGGTGTGAGGTGAGGATGAGGACGTGTTCGCGTTCGGCGAGCCGCAGCAGGTGGAACCAGCTGGTGCGGCCGGTGGCCAGGTCGAGGGCGGTACGGGCGCTCTCGGCCACCTGCCGCTCGACCCGGTCGGCCTGCTCGTCGGGGGCGAAGCCGCTCAGGTCGGTCCTGGTGAGCCGCAGGCACGGCTCGTCGTCGACGACCTGCCGGAGGCCGTCCGGACCGCTGACGTCCACCAGCCTGGTGCGCAGCGCCTCGTGCCGGCGCAGCACCCCGGTGAGGGCGCGCTGCAGCCGTGCCGTGTCGAGGTGCCCGCTGAGCCGGACCGCGTGGGATCCCGTGCCCACGGCCGGGTCGCTGCGCTCGCGGCGCCACATCCGCGCCTGGACGGGTGTGACCGGGGCGGGCCCTCGGTCGTCCCTCGGACCCGGCTGGCCCGGGACGGGGGCCCGCGCGGCGAGCAGCAGCCGCGCGAGCTCCCTCTTGGCCTCGGGCAGCCCGGCGAACGCCTCGCCGGCGGCCCCGCCGGGTGCGGGGCCGGACCCGGCGGCGGACGCCGCCGGGGCGGCCACGGGCGCGGGGCCCGTGGCGGCCGGGGTGCGGACGGGGGCGGTCATCGGGGGCCGCCCTGCTGGACGGAGCGGAGCAGTTCGGCGGCCTCTTCGTCGGTCATGTTCTCGATCTGCTCGAACACCGCCATGAGGCGGGCCTGTTCGCCGGCGGCGGCCTCCTGGGCGGTGCGCACCAGGTCGGCGAGTCCGGCGACGGTCGGGCGGCCGAAGAAGTCGGCCAGGGCGATGTCGATGCCGAAGACGGAACGGACCCGGGACACCACGATGGTGGCCTGGAGGGAGCTGCCGCCCAGGGCGAAGAAGTCGCCCTCGACGTCCGGGGTGGTCCATTCCAGGATCGGGGTGAGGATGTCCCGGCAGATCTGCTCCTCGATCGCGTCCCGCGGAGGGGTGCCGCCGCCGGTCTGGTCGGCGGGCAGCGGCAGCGCCGCGACGTCGACCTTCCCGTGTGCGGTGAGGGGCAGCTCGGGCAGGACGACGACGACCGGGACCATGTAGCCGGGCAGCCGTCCGGCGGCGTAGGCGCGGAGCTGCTCGGCGTCGGCGACCTCGGCGGCGTACGAGCCGACCTGCTCGACGGTGACGTAGGCGGCGAGGGTCTTCTCGCCGCCCGCGCCGGGCCGGGCCAGGACGACGGCCTGCTGGACGGACGGGTGGCCGGTGAGGACGTTCTCGATCTCGCCCGGTTCGATGCGGTGGCCGCGGACCTTCACCTGGCGGTCGGTGCGGCCGAGGAAGTCCAGGTTGCCGCCCGGGAGCCAGCGGACGAGGTCACCGGTGCGGTACAGCGTCTCGGTCTCCGGGCCGTCGGCGAAGGGGTTGGGGACGAAGCGCTCGGCGGTGAGTTCGGGCCGGTTGAGGTAGCCGCGGGCGACGCCGGGGCCCGCGACGCACAGCTCGCCGGGGACGCCGGGCGGCACGGGGCGCAGCCGCTCGTCGAGGACGAAGGCCTGGTGGCCCGGCATGGGGCGGCCGATGGGCGGGTTCCGGTCGTAGGACCCCACGCAGTTCATCAGGGTGACGGCGACGGTGGCCTCGGTGGGGCCGTAGCCGTTGACGAACCGCCGCTCCCCCGCCGTCCATTCGGCGACCAGCTTGCCGGGGAAGGCCTCGCCGCCGACGGACACCAGGCGCAGGGCCGGCAGTTGCGCCTGGTCGAGGAGCGGCAGCAGGGCGGGCGGCAGTTCCGCCACGGTCACCTCGGTGTCGCGCAGCAGCCGGGAGAGCAGGGCCGGATCGCGGCGCTGCTCGTCGTCGGCGATGACGATCTCACCGCCGGCCAGCAGGGTGGTGAAGATCTCGAAGACCGAGACGTCGAAGGTGAGCGGGGCGAAGTGGAGCAGCCTGTCCTCGGCGGTGATCTCGTACGCCTGGGCGATGCAGCGGGAGAAGTGGGTGACCGAGCGGTGCTCGATCATGACGCCCTTGGGCGTGCCGGTGCTGCCCGAGGTGTACAGGACGTAGGCGAGGTCGCTCGGTACGGCGGTGGGGGTGAGGGACGGGACCTCCCGCACCGGCGCGGTGGTGCCGGCGGGCACGGTCCGGATGTCGTCGGGCAGGGTCGCCGTGTCGTCGACCAGGCCGTAGCGTACGCCGGCGTCCGCGAGGACGGTGCGGGTGCGCTCGGCGGGTGCGGCCGGGTCGACCGGGATGTAGTGCGCGCCCGCCTTGAGGACGCCGAGCACGCCGGCGATGGCGGCCGGGCCCCGTCCGAGGCAGACGGCGACGGGGTCGCGGTGCCGCACTCCGCGGTCGCGCAGCCGGTGGGCGATCGCCTCGGACCAGCGGTCCAGGGCGGCGTAGTCGAGAAGACTGTCGCCGTACCGGACGGCGACGGCGTCGGGGGTGACGGCGGCGCGTTCGCGGAACGCCCGGTCGAGGGTGGTGGTGTAGGCGGCCTCGTCGACGGGGCCGCCGCGGGAGAGCTCGCGGGCGTTGCGGGAGGCGGTGGGCTCCTCCACGAGGCTGAGCTCGCCGATCTCGACGTCGGGGTCCTCGGCGACCTGCTCCAGCACCCGCCGGAACGCGGTGAGCAGGCCGCTGGCGGTGCCGTGGCGGTAGAGCGAGGTGTTGTACTCCAGGGACAGTTCGAGGTCGTCGTTCTCGCCGACGAGGAAGCTCATGTCGAACTTCGCGGCGCCGTCGTGGATCTGCTCGATGGCGAACTCGACGCCCGCGGCCTCGGCGTGGTGTCCACCCCAGCGGCCCAGCGAGGTGAACTCGATCTGGAACAGCGGGTGCCGGAGCGGGTCGCGGGCCGGACGGACGGCCTCGACGACCTGCTCGAAGGGCAGCTCGCTGTTGGTGAAGGCGTCCATGACGGTGGAGGAGGTGCGGCGGACCAGCTCCCGGAAGGTGAGGCCGTCGCGGACCTCGGTGCGCAGCGTGATCATCTGCACGAAGCAGCCGATGACCTGCTCGAGGTCGGGGTGCGGCCGGGAGGCGCTGGCGGTGCCCACGATGACGTCCTCGTTGCGGGTCCAGTGGCGCATCAGCGCGTTGAACGCCGCGAGGAGGGTGGTGAAGACGGTCGTGCCGTTCTCCTCGGCGACCTCGTTCAGCCGGTCCAGCATGGCGCGGTCCACGGTCAGTTTGAGACCACGGCCCTCGCCGCGGGTCTCCGGACTGCGCGGGTAGTCGGACATCACCTCGGTGGCCTGCGTTCCGCCGAGGATCTGGCGCCAGCGGTCGGCGAGCCCACGGGTGTGGTCGTCGTCCTCCAGGCGTGCACGCTGCCAGTGGGCGAAGTCCGAGTACATCACCGGGAGTTCGGGCTGCACCGAACGGCCGCCCTCGGCCGCGGCGGCATAGCCCTCGGTGAGCTCCCGGGCGAAGATCCGGGTGGAGCCCGGGTCCCAGACGACGTGGTGCACCACCCACAGCAGCACATGCCGGTCGTCCGCCAGCTTCACCAGCTGGGCGCGGACCGGCGGTGCGGCCGCCAGGTCGAAGGGCGCCGCGGCGTACTCGGCGGTGAGTTCGGCGAGTTCCCGCTGTGCGTCCTCCGAGCCGGTCAGATCGGTGGCCTGGACACCGAGGACGAAGCCCGGGACCGGCTCCTGCCAGGGCACGCCGTCCACTTCGACGAGTTTGCTGTGCAGCACCTCGTGGCGGGCGACGACGGCGTTCAGCGCCTCGTGCAGGGCGGCCCGGTCGAGCGGACCGCCGAGTTTGACGGCGAGGGCGATGTTGTTGCGGGCCTTGCCGGCACCGAGCCGGTCGACGAACCACATCTGCTCCTGCTGGAAGGAGGCGCGGGAGCGGGCGCCGTGGTCGACGTGCTTGAGTTCGATGCGGCGGCGTCCGGCGCCGGTCATCTGGTTCCGCATGCGGCCCAGCAGCCGGGAGCGCTGGCCCTGGGGCAGCCGTCCGAGGCGTTCGGCGAGGTCACTCATTGTCTCCTCCAGTGCGGTGCAGCTCCGCCAGCAGGGCGGCGAGTCGGTCGGGCAGGTGTTTGGCGAAGTAGTGGCGGGCCCCGGGGATGACGGCCAGCCGGACGTCCGCGGCATAGCGGGCCCAGCCGCGGTGGCCTTCCTCATAGCCCTCTGTGGCCTCGTCGGCGTCGCCGATGATGCAGGTCAGCGGAGTGGTGAGGGGGCGTGCATAGCCGTCGGGGGTGCGGCCGAAGAAGCGGGCCGCCTCGGTCATGTCGTGCCGCACCATCCGGATGACTGCGGTCAGGTCGCTGTCGTCGAGGACACCGTCGAAGCCGTCCATGGAGCTGAGGTAGGCGACCATGTCCTCGTCGCTGGAGACACGGTCCATCTCGAGTGCGTACTCGGGGTCCTCCTCGGGCATCGCCGCGGCGAGGTGGAGGGCGACGGGGCGTTCGCCGCGCTCCTCCAGGGCCCGGACCGTGTCCAGGGCGGCGACGACGCCGGCGCAGTGTCCGTACACGGCGTAGGGGCCGGAGACGGTGCGGGCGATCTCGTCGGCCGCGGCCTCGGCGAAGTCGGAGACCGGGATCATGGTGCCCGGCCGGAGCGGGTCATGGCCGGGGGGCGATACGGCGATCAGGGCGATGTGCGGCGGCAGATGGGCGGCCAGCGGCTGGTAGGCGATGGCGTCGCCGCCGCCGTGCGGGAAGCAGACCAGGGTCAGGGCGGGGGCCAGTCCCGGACGCTCGGGGGTGAGCCGGTGGAGCAGCGTGTGCGCGCCCGCCGTGGCACCCGCGCCGGTGCGTCCGAGTTCGGCGACCCGTGCCGCGAGTCGGCGCGGGGTGGGGTGGCTGAACAGTTCGACGACACGCAGCTGCCCGCCGAGGCGGCCGGAGACGGCGCGGATGGCGCGCACGGCGGCGAAGGAGTCGCCGCCGAGGGCGAAGAAGTCGTCGTCGGGGCCGATCGCGGACACCTCGAGGACCTCGGCCCAGACGTCGGCGATCACGCCCGTGGCGTCGTCGGCCGGCCATGACGCCCTGCCCGGGGGCAGCGCCTGGTCGGTCGCCCCGGGGACGGTGGACACGGTCCGGGGGCCGGCCGCCGCCGTGGTGACCCCGTCGGCCGGCGGCCGGGCGTGCTGCGCACCGGACGGGAGGGGCGTGCCGTGCTGTCCGGCTGTCGTCGCGGTACCGGTGCCGGCTCCCGGGACGGCCTGGGAACCGGGGCGGGGAAGCGTGCCGAGCGGGCGGACCGTTCCGGCCGGGGCGACGGCGTGGGCGGGCGACGGGGTACGGCCTGCGGGCCGGGCACTGCCGGGGGCGGGCAGGGCCTTGCGGTCCACCTTGCCGTTGGGGCTGAGCGGCAGCCGCTCCAGGAGGACGAGTTCGGCGGGAACGCAGTGCGGGGGAAGGACCTTGGCGAGGGCCGTGCGCAGTTCCGGGGTGTCGGGTGCGGTTCCCTCGTCCGGCACGACGTAGCCGACGAGACGGGCCGATCCGGCGCTCTCACGGGTGACGACGACGGCGTCCTTGACGCCCGGGCGGTCGCGCAGGGCGCTCTCGATCTCGCCGGGTTCGATGCGCAGCCCGTTGAGTTTGATGCGGAAGTCGGTCCTGCCGAGGAGTTCGATGGTGCCGTCGGCCCCGTAGCGCGCCAGGTCCCCGGTGCGGTAAAGACGTTCGGTGAGGCCGGGCTCCAGTTCGACGTGGACGAACTTCTCGTCGGTCAGCTCCGGCCGGTTCAGATAGCCGCGGGCGAGGCCGACGCCGCCGAGGTGCAGTTCGCCGGGGACGCCCGCCGGGACGAGCCGGTCCGCGGAATCGAGGATGTAGGCGCGCTGGTTGGCCATCGGCCGGCCGTAGGGCAGTTTCGTCCAGGCCGGGTCGGCCTCCCCCACCCGGTATTCGATGGAGTGGATGGAGGCCTCGGTGGCCCCGCCCAGCGCGGCGAACTCCAGGTCGGGTGCGAACACGCGGATACGTTTCGGCTGTGCGACCGGGATCCAGTCGCCGCCGAGGAACGCCGCCTTCAGCCGCGGCAGCGCGGGGCCCCCGGCGTACTCCAGCTGGTCGACCAGCAGGTCCAGCAGAGCGGGCGCGGAATTCCACACGGTGACCCCGTGCCGGACGATCAGCTCCGCCCAGTGGGCCGGGTCCTTCGCCGCCGCCGGGTCGGGCAGGACCAGGGTGCCGCCGGCTCCGAGCATGCCGAGCGTTTCGTAGACGCTCATGTCGAAGCTGGGAGAGGACAGACCGAGCACGGCGTCACCGGGCCTGATGCCATACGAACGGTTCAGGTCTAGCAGGTTGTTGACCACTCCGCGGTGCTCCAGGGCGATGCCCTTGGGGGTGCCGGTGGATCCCGAGGTGAAGATGACGTAGGCGAGGTTGCGCGAGGTGACGGGGGTGGCGGGGCGGGTCGCGGGGCGTGCCGCGATGGCGGCCCGGTCGGTGTCGAGGAGCACCCGGGCCGTGCCGTCGCCCACCGGGATGCGGTCGATCAGCCCCGCGTTGCTGACCACGAGGGGCGGCGCGGCGTCGCGCAGCAGCAGCGCCAGGCGCTCGGCGGGGTACTCCGGGTCCAGCGGCACGTAGGCACCGCCCGCCTTGAGCACCGCGAGGACGGCGGTGACCAGGTCGGGACCGCGGCGCAGGCAGAGCGCGACGGTGCGGTCCGGACCGACGCCCGCCGTGATCAGGTGGTGGGCGAGCCGGTTGGCGCGCTCCTCGATCTCGCGGTAGGTGACGGCCCAGCCGCCCAGGGCGCCGCAGATGACGGCGGGGGCGTCAGGGCGCCGGTCGGCGTGCTCCTCGAAGAGGTGGTGCAGACAGGCGTCCTGGGGGAAGGGCGCCCCGGTGGCGTTCCATCGGTGGATCGCGGCATGCCGTTCCTCCGCGGTCAGCAGCGGAAGGCCGGACAGGGGGGTGTCGGGGGCGGCGACCGCACCGTCGAGGGTGGTGAGGAAGTGGCCGAGCAGCCGGTCGACGGTGGCGCCGTCGAACAGGTCGGTGGGGTACTCGACGAGGGCGCGGACCGTGCTGCCGGTGTCATGGACGCTGATCATGAGGTCGTACTTGGTGGCGCGGGACGTGAAGTCGATGGGTTCAGTGACCAGTCCGGCCAGCGCGGGCGCCGTGTCGGGGGTCTCGTCGAGGAGGAACATCACCGAGGTGAGCGGGGGCCGGCTGGGGTCACGGGGCACGCCGAGAGTGTCGACGATCAGGTCGAACGGCAGCTCCTGGTGGGCGTAGGCCTGGAGCGTGGTGGTGCGGGTGGAGCGGACCAGTTCGGCGAAGGTGGGGTCGCCGCCGGTCCTGATGCGCAGCGGCAGGGTGTTGACGAAGAAGCCGATGAGGTCGCTGAACGCCGGGTGGTCCCGGCCGGACACCGAGGTGCCGACGACGATGTCCTCCTGTCCGGTCCAGCGGCGCAGGGTCGCGGCGAAACCGGCCAGCATCGTCATGTAGAGGGTGGCCCCGCGGGACTGGCCGAAGTCGCGCAGGGCGGATATCAGCGAGGGAGGTATCTCGATGTAGCGTGACTCCCCCGCGTGCCCGAAGACCGGCGGGCGCGGCCGGTCGGTGGGCAGGTCGACGGGTCCGGTGCCGCGCAGCTCCTCGCGCCAGAAGCCGGTGAGTTCGTCGAGCCGGGCACCGCTGATGCGGCGGCGCTGCCAGGCGGCGAAGTCGGCGTACTGGAGCCGTAGTTCGGGGAGCGTGCCGGTGGCGGCGCCGGCCCGGGCGGCGTAGGCCTGCTCCAGTTCGGTGGAGAGCAGCCGCATGGACCAGCCGTCGGTGACGATGTGGTGGATGGTGAGGACGAGGACGTGGTCGTCGTCGGCGAGCCGGCCGAGGCGGACCCGCAGCGGTGCGTCGGCGACGAGGTCGAAGGGGGCTCCGGCGTCGGCGTCGTAGAAGGGCCGGATGTCCTCCTCGCCGGCCAGTTCGGTGACCGGCAGCGGCAGCCGGTGGCCGTCGAGGACCCGGGGCACGGCCTCGGCGGCGTCGGCCTGGTCCGCGTAGACGGTGCGCAGCACCTCATGACGGTCGACGACGTCCTGGAGGGCGCCGTGCAGGGCGGTCACGTCGAGCGGTCCGCGGATGCGGACGGCGATCGGGACGTTGTAGGCGGGGCTGCCGGGCTGCAGCTGGTCGATGAACCAGAGGCGGCGCTGGGCGAAGGACAGCACGGGCGGCTCGTCCCGGTCGCGGGGGGCCGGTTCCTCATCCCGCTGCGCGGCGCCCGGGGCGCCGTCGCGGGCGCTGAGCGCCTGGAACAGGGCCCTGTGTGCCTCCGGCAGTGCGGCGATTCGTTCGGCGAGGGACTCGCTCACCTTGAGCCTCCGTGCTCTTTCGGAAGGTCGGGGTGCTTTTCGGAAGGTGCGGGAGCGGTGCGGGTGGCGCGGGCGGTGCGCCCGGCGCCGGCCGCCCGCCGCGAAAAGGCGGGCCGGGTGGTGCGTCGCGGGCCGGGGCCGTACCGCTGGGGACCCCCGGCCGGCCCGTGGCGGGCGGCGGCCGGGGCTGTGGGACCGGGTCCGGCCGGCGCCGTCCGGCGTCCGGTCGGACTGCTCGCCCCAGTGGGCCGAGGGCGTGTCCGCCCCGGTGGCGGACGGTCCGTCAGGTCCGTTCGCGGGACGGCGCCGAGGCGCTCTGCGGCCCGCGGACCCGGCCGGGCGGACCCGGCGGCGGTGCACCCGGCCCCGCCCGGCGGTCCGGACGGACCGCCGGCGCGGGCCGGTGGTGCGCCGGCGTGCGCCGATGGTGCGGTGGGGCGGGCCGATGGTGCGGTGGTGCGGACCGGTCAGGTCCCCTTTCACGGGAGCCGCACGGCCCGGCCGGGCGGACTCGGGCGGTGTGCCTGAGACGTCCGGCCGGTCCGCTGCGGCTCCCGCGGGGCGGCCCGCCCGATCAGGCGGTGGTGCGGGCGCTGTCGGCGCGCTCCGCCGCGACCGGCTCGTCGGCTGCGGCGTCGGACTGCTCTGGCAGGCCCTGGCCGGGCATCTCCTTGATGGCGACGACCGGGGTGGCCAGCAGGGACAGTCCGCCGATGATGGTGACGGCGCCGGCGACCGCGAGGGCCGCGGTGAGGCCGATGCCCTCGCCCAGCGCGCCACCGGCCAGGTAGCCCAGGGACAGGGCACCGTAGACGGCGGAGAGGGCGGCACCGCTGACGCGGCCCATCTGCTCGTTCGGGGTGACGCCCTGGACCAGGCTGAGCACGTGGATGTCGAACATCGGGGAGACGAAACCGATGACGGCCTGGACCACGATCAGCCCGACGAAGCCGCCGACGGAACCGCCGGTCGGGACCAGGATGTAGCCGGCGCCCAGCACGGCTGCCGTGAGGACCAGGGTCCGGCCGAGCGTGAGGCCCTTGGCGACCTGCTCGGAGAGGATGGCGCCGATGATGACGAAGACGGACATCACGGCGAACGCGGCGCCGACCTGGCCGGGGCTGAGGTGCAGGGTCTTGTATGCGTAGACGATGAGCAGGGCGTCGCCCATGGCCGCGCCGAGGTTCACGAGGACGTTGGCGGTGAACAGGCCACGGAGGACGGGAGTGCCGAAGAGGGTGCGCAGGCCCTCCTTCATCTCGGCCTTGGCGGTCGCCTTCTTCTCCTCGGTGCGCTCCCGCAGGTCGCGGTGCCGGATGACGAGCAGGGCGACCAGCGAGATCAGGAAGGTGAAGGCGTCCAGGGCGACGGCACGGGCGGCGCCGAGCAGCTGGATGAACGCACCGCCGGCTCCGGCGCCGACGGCCTCGGCGACGCTGCGGCTGATCTGGAGCTTGGTGTTGCCCTCCACCAGGTTCTCGTTGCCGATGAGCTGCGGCAGCCAGGACTGGTACGAGACCTCGAAGAAGGTCGTGAGGACGCCGGTGATCGCGGCGGCGATGTAGATGTGCGTCATGGTGACGGAGTCGAGGGCGAACGCCAGCGGGATCGTGCCCAGCGTCAGGAACCGGCCCACGTCGGCCAGGATCATGACGGTGCGTCGCGAGACCCGGTCCGCCACCAGACCGGCGATGGGCGCCAGCAGCAGGAAGGGGAGGAAGCGCAGGGCGCCGAGCACGCCGACCTCGAACGCGCCTCCGTCGAGTACCACGACCGCGAGAGTGGGCAGAGCGAGCAGGGAGATCTTGTCTCCGAAATTGCTGACGGTCTGCCCGAACCAGAGTCGATTGAAATCTGCGTGCCGGGCGAGTGCCATGTCGGTGTCCTTTTCTGATGGGGGGTTCAGGACTTGGCGGATGGCAGTTAAACCTAGGCACGTCCGGTTAGCGGCCGGTTATGAATCCGACGGTTCCCGCACGATCGTGGAGGAATCATAGAAGCGCGCAATATCCGCGATTTCCGCGTCGATTCCGGCCGTCACCTCCGAGCCGGCCGGGGCGCTTCCGGGGAACAGGTCCACGCGGACCCCGCCGCCGCGCGGTGCCCGGCTCCAGGTGCCGACGGCCAGGCCGTCGACCAGCACGGCCGGCCTGATCTGCCCGCCTCCCGGCCAGACCCGGCGCTCGTGCTCGGCGGGTACGGAGAGCTCCCGGCTCCGGTAGCCGACGAGGTAGTTGTCGTACGCCGGAACGAGTCGTACGTCGGGGACCCCGGACGCGGTCGGGGACTCCCCGGATTCCGCCCGTTCCTCACGTGGTTGTGCGTGCCGCCCGGCTGACTCCCAGGCGGCCTTGCACACGGTGAGTTTCAGGCCCGACCAGTGGGCGAAGTCCTGGACGTCGGCGGGGCCGTGGGCCCGGAGGTAGCGGCGGGCCAGCTCCGCCACGGCGGCCGCGCCCTCCCAGGGCAGCGGCTCCTGCGCGGGCAGCCAGTCGTCGAGCAGGGCGAACGCCGGTTCTCCCCCGCGCAGCGGGCCGTGGCAGATCCGGCCGCCGAGGGCGGCCCGGCGGATCAGGTGGAAGGCCGCCTGTCCCTTGGCCTCCACGCCGATCGTGGTCAGCCGGTCGGTGAGCTCCTTCCGGGTGAGCGGCCCCTCGTCGGCGACCGCGTCCGTGATCAGCCGGTCGGCGCGTTCGCACAGCTCGGGGCCGAGGCCGAGCTCGCGGCAGCGGCGTTCCCCCAGGGCCAGGAAGACGGGGCCGAGGAGGGCCAGCAGCCAGCGCGCGTCGTCCGCGTGGACGAGCTGCAGGGTGCCGCGCACGAACCAGCCGCGGACGGCGGTGCGATCGGTCCCGATCGCACGCAGAACGCCCTCCTCGGTGAGGCCGCGGGTACGGACCCGCAGGCCCAGTCCGGCGGCGGCCGGGTCCTGCGCCTGGACGGCGACCGCCCTGCGCAGGGTGTCGCCGACGGAGGTCTCACGGATGCCGCCGGCGAGCGCCTGTGCCCGGGCACGGCGGAGCCGGTCGTTGTGCTGTGGTGCCACGTGTCCAGTCTTTCGGTTCGGCCGGCCCGTGCGAGGGCGCTGCGCCGTGCGCGGCGAGGACCGCACGGGCCGGACAGGTGGGAAGGTCCGGTCGAAGGGAGGCCGGGACGGCCAAGATGTCAGTCGAGGAAGTACAGGGAGACGGGTTCCCGTGACGCGACGCAGCCGACCGCGCCGAGGTCCGGGGACGCCCAGTCCGTGAGGTACCAGCCGCGCCAGATCCGCGGTGTCCGCGCGGTGAGCAGCGCGGAGGTGGAGGAAGGGGCGGCGGCGGGGACGGCGGAACCGGGAGACACGGCGTCGGTCGGAGCCGGCCCGGTGGACGCGGACCAGGCGGACGTGGACCCGGCGGCCCCGGATCCGGTCGGTGCGGACCCGGCGGCGCCGGATGCGGGCCCCGTGGAGGTGATGACGCCCTCCCCCGTCACCGGAAGCTCCAGCCGGCTGAAGTCGTCCATCGTCGTGACGCCCACCTTGACCAGGGATTCCTTGCGGACCCACTGCCGCAGGAAGGCGTACCCGGGCCGCGGGTGCGCCCGCAGCGCGGCCAGTTCGGCGGGGGTCGAGGCGTGCTCGACGAGCGCCCAGTCGGGCGGCCCGTCGGGGACGGTCTCCACGTCGACGCCGACCGGCCGGGGGCCCGCGGCCGCCGCGACCCAGCCACGGGCGTGCGAGAAGCTCAGCCGGACACCCGGTTCCTCGACCAGGGAGGGACGTCCGTGCGGGCGGTCGCAGGAACCGCAGCTCTGGACGACGGTGAGCGCGTCGGCGGGCACGCCGAGCAGCCGCGCCGCGCAGAGCCTGGCCAGGGCGTGGGCTGCCACGAAGTCGTCCCGGTCCTCGGCCCGCCGGAAGGCGTCGGCACGCTGCCTCTCCACGGGCGTCAGCAGAGCGCGGGCGTCCCCCGCCGCGGCCAGCGCGGCGGGGGAACGCCCTGCGAGCATGATGGTCATCAGCGGCTACTGTAACGCCGCTCCGGACGCAGCACCGCGTAGTAGCCGGGCAGGAGCAGGGCCGCTTCGTCGGACTCGGGGTCGATGGCGTGCAGTTCGACCGCGGCGTCCGTGACGAGCTCCCACTGGGCCTCCGGGAAGGCCTTCTTCAGCTCGGGCCGGGTGAAGTGGTGCGAGTGGCGCACACCCGCCGCCTCCAGCGGCGCGACGAGGTTCTCGGTGCGTCCCTTCTTGCCGCCGACGAACCCGAGATAGCCGAAGGAGCTGGCGGAGTAGTCCGGTTCATGGATGATCAGGACTCCGTCCTCGCCCAGCAGCCGGGCGGCGACACCGGCGAGGCGCGCCCGGGCCGCGTCGTCGAGGACGTGCAGGACGCCCCGTACGAAGATGTTGTACGGGCCGCGGCGCAGCCGGCGGGACTGCTCGACGTCGGTCATGTCCAGGGCCAGGTAGTCGACGCCGTCGATGCCCTCCGCCTCCCGGCGGGCGTGCTCGATCGCGCTGGCGGACACGTCGACACCGGTGACGTGCGGGAAGTACGGAGCGAGCTCACGGCTGTAGCGGCCGTTGCCGCAGCCGAGGTCGATGACCGGAAGGGCCACGTTGAAGTGCCGCTTGGCCTGGGCGAGGAGCCACTCGAACTCCTCGCCGCTGTCGGCGTCCCAGATGACGTCGCCGCCGCGGCCGGTGCGGTCGATGCCGGCCCAGTAGCGCTCCCAGGCGTCGCCGGTGTCGCGTGCCTCGGCCTCCGGGGCGTCGGCGGACGCTTCCCCGGGGGGTGCCGACGGGCGTTCCCAGGCCTCGTCGTCGTCGAGCGAGTCCAGCAGCGCGCAGAACGCGTCGAACATCGACTCGATGAGGCCGTCGGGGTAGACGGAGGGCAGGAAGTCCCAGTTGAAGGTGAGTCCCTGGGGCTTCTCGAAGACCTGGAAGTCCAGTGAGACCTGCGGGGTCTGGGAGATCCCGTAGACCGGTGCACCGAGTCCGGTCTCCTCGTACTGCGGCGGGTGGCCGGCGAGACTGGTCATGACGACGGGCATCGCGGGGGCGAGGCTGCCGCGCAGCTTGGTGAGTTCGCGCAGCACCTGCACGCCGCTGAAGTAGCGGTGCTCCAGGTCGGCCCACAGCCGGCGCTGGAGGTCCCGGGCGCGGCCGGCGAAGGTGCCGGCCTTCTGCTCGACGGCGAGCAGCAGCGTGGTCGTGGTGTCCGCGAGCAGCTGGTTGACCTGGGGGTGCAGCGGAATCCGGTTGAACAGCGGGAAGTTGATGCAGAAGCGCGGCTCCCCGCTGAAGGTGCCGAGGATCTCGGCGAAGGCCGCGGCCAGCACGCCTGACGGGGTGACCTCGCGTTCGTTGGCGCGCTGCTGGATGCGGGCCCAGCGGGCGTTGTCCACGACGTGGGTGCGGCGCTCGAACCGTACGGGCAGTTCGGGTGCGTCGGCGGGCCGTTCGGGCAGTGCCGGTGCGGGGGGCAGGGTGGCGAGCCGGTCCCGCCAGTACCACTCGGAACGGCGGTAGAGCTCGCTGTCGCGGAGGGTGGCGGAGGTGGCGAGGACGTAGTCGCGGAACGTCAGCTCGAGCGGGGCGAGCCGGGCGTCCGGGTCGGCGTAGAGGGTGACCAGGTCGGGGACGAGCACCTGGAAGTAGCTCCATGCGTCGGCGACCAGGAAGTCCAGGCACAGGTGGATGCGGGCCCGCCGCCCGCCGCCCTGGCCCGGGGGCAGCGCGGTGATGCGCACGTCGAAGAGCGGCCAGCGGTCGGCGTCGAGCACCTGGTGGGACAACTCCTCGCGCAGGCTCAGCAGTTCCTCGTCGGCCCGCTCCTGGTCGAGTCCGGAGAGGTCGCGGACCGGGATCTCGTACGCCGGGAGCTCCCGGAGCACCTGCTGGGTGCCGTCGGGGCGGATCACGGTCCGCAGGGCGTCATGGCGTTCGACGAGCCGGCGCCAGGCCCGTTCGAAGCGGGATACGTCGAGGTCCTGGCTCTCCCATTCGAAGTAGCCGTGGCAACCGACGTTGCCGAGCTCGACGAGTGATCCCCGGCCGATCCACAGGGCCTGCTGGCTCTCGGTGAGCGGGAAGGGTTCGAATCGGGACGCGGGGTCCGGGACGATCGCCGGCAGTCCGCCGAAGTCGCCGCCGCCGGTGGCGCGTTCGCTGGTGAGGAGGGAGGCGAGCTCGGCGACGGTGGGGCACCGTGACAGGTCGGACAGGCTCAGCTCGACCGCGTAGCCGCGCCGGATCTCGTCGATGAGCCGGAAGGCGAGCAGTGAGTGGCCGCCGAGCTCGAAGAAGTTGTCGTGGATCCCGATGCCCTGGGCCTCGGAACGGAACGCGGTGGCCCACATCCGGGTGAGGGCGTCCTCGACCTCGTTGCGCGGGGCCTCGTAGCCGGTGCTGACGGCTTCGCGTGCCTCCGGCGGTTCGGGGAGCCGCTGCCGGTCGACCTTGCCGTTGGCCAGCCTGGGCAGGGCGTCGAGGACGACGACGGTGCCCGGGACCATGTAGTAGGGCAGGGTGCGGGCGACCTCGGAGCGTATGGTGCCCGGCTCGGGGGTGGCGCCCTCGGCGGGTGAGACGTAGGCGATGAGCCTCTTGTCGCCGGGGCCGCGCTCCTGGGTGACGACCACCGCCTCGGCGATTCCGGTGAGGCGGGCCACATGGGTCTCGACCTCCCCGAGTTCCACGCGGAATCCGCGGATCTTGACCTGGGAGTCGGAGCGGCCGAGGAGTTCGATCGCCCCGTCCTCGCGCTGCCGGGCCAGGTCGCCGGTGTCGTAGAGCACCGGGTGGGGGTCGTCGGGCACCGGGTTGGCGCGGAACCTGGCGGCGCTGAGCTCGGGGCGGCCGTGGTAGCCGGCGGCGACCCCGGCGCCGGAGACGTGGAGGCGTCCGACGGTGCCGGCCTCGACGGGCTTGTCGTTCTCGTCGAGGAGGTGGGCGCGGAGGTTGGCGATGGGCACGCCGACCGGCACCGGACGGCTGGCCCGGACGTCCTCGGGCGTGGCGGCGCTGGTGAAGTCGATGCCGGCGCCGAGGTCGAGGCAGGACAGCACATTGGTGGTCTCGGTGGTGCCGTAGGTCATGACCACCCGGAACGGGCTGTCGGCCGGCGGCCAGCTGTGGACCCGCTCCGCCGTGGTGACGATGATCCGCAGCTCGGTGTCCTGCGGCCAGTCCAGGGCCCAGACGGGCTCGGCGAGGGCGGCGACCAGCATGGTGTGGGTGATGCGCCGGCGGACGAGCCAGTCACGGATCTGCTCCGGCGTCTGCGCCTCCCCGGCCTCCGGGATGTGGACCGCCGCGCCGAGGGGCAGGTACGGCAGCCACTCCATGATCTGGACGGCGAAGCCGGGGGTGGACAGCCAGGAGGCGCGGTCGCCGGGACGCACCCCGTACGCGCGTTCGGTCCAGTGGACCAGGTTCGTCAGGGCGCCGTGCCGCTCCAGCACGGCCTTGGGGGTGCCGGTGGAGCCGGAGGTGTAGATGAGGTGGCTGATGGTGTCGGCGCCGGTGGGTATGCCGGTCGGGGCGTCGGAGTGGCCGTCCCCGGTGCCGGAGACCTCGGCGTGCGGCACTCCGGAGGGGATGCGGGCGGCCAGGGCGTCCGGGGCGAGGACGAGCAGGGGGGCCGCGTCCTCGATCATGGCGGCGAGCCGGTCGTCAGGGTTGACCGGGTCGAGGGCGACGATGGCGGCGCCGGTCTTGAGGACGGCGAGGGAGCCGACGACGTAGTCGGCGCTGCGGGGGTAGCACAGTCCGATGCGCAGGCCGGGGCCCGCGCCACGGGCGACGAGGGCGTTGGCGAGCCGGTTGGTCCCGGCCTCCAGTTCGGCGTACGTCAGGGCGCGGTCGCCGTGGACGAGGGCGGGGGCGTGCGGGGTGCGGGCGGCCTGTGCCGCCAGCAGTTCGGGGTATCCGGTGGTGGGGAAGGCCGCCTCGGTGCGGTTGAAGTCGGCGAGCGCGATGGTCACAGCACGGTCCTTTCGGCGACTCGGCTGCGCAGCAGCCGCACCGGGAGGCTCTTGATCCCCCAAGTGAAATTGGACGAGTTGAAGACGGCGGGGCCGGTGAGCTCGAAGCCGTCGAGCAGGGCGAGCAGCTCGGTGAGCAGCGCACCGAGCTCGAAGCGCGCCAGGCGGGCGCCGAGGCAGAGGTGGCGGCCGTGGCCGAACGCGACGTGGCGGTTGGGACGGCGGTCCACGCGGAAGGAGTGCGGATCGGTGAAGAGGTCCTCGTCGCGGTTGGCGGAGACGTTCCACAGGGTGACCCGGTCGCCCGCGGCGATCGGTGTCCCGTTGATCTCGGTGTCGCGGGTGGCGGTGCGCAGGGCGTGGACGCCCGGGGTGGTCCAGCGCAGGATCTCCTCGACGGCGGGGGCGATGCCGCGGGGGCCGCTCTGCTGGAGCCAGGCCCACTGTTCGGGGTGCTGCGCGAACATGTTGACGGCGCCGGCGGCGGAGTAGCGGGTGGTCTCGTTGGCGCCGGAGAGCACGCCGTTGCAGTTGAAGACGATCTCCTCGTCGGTGAGCGGGCGGTGCGCTCCGTCGCCCTCGTCGACGAGGGTGTCGTGGGCGATCTGGCTGACCAGGTCGTCGCCGGGGTGGGCCCGGCGCTGGTGGAGGAGCTCGATGAAGTAGAGGAAGATCTCCGAGTGGGCGTTGCTGCGCTCCTCCTCGTCGTCGGAGTCGAAGGCGTCGGTGGTGAGCGCGCCGATCCACGACCAGTCGGCGCGCGGGATGCCCATGAGGGCGCAGACGACGCGGTTGGGGAGCTGTTTGGCCAGCTCGATGAAGTCGAACTCCTCCCATTCGGTGGCTTCCAGGGCGAGTTCGGCGACCACCTGCTCGACGAGGGCTTCGATGCGCGGCATCCGGTCGGGGCCGAAGGCCTGGTGCAGGGCTCGCTTGAGGCGGGTGTGGTGGGGAGCGTCGGAGACGATCAGCATGCGCTGGGACACCGCGGCGACGGCGGCGGGGTCGCTGCCCAGCCGCATGCCCTGCGCGGAACTGAAGGTGTCGCTGTCGGCGTAGACGCGCATGATGTCGCGGTGCTTGCTGAGCGCCCAGAAGCCGTCTCCGCCGGGCTCGGGATGCCAGTGCACCGGGTCGTTGGCACGCAGCCAGGTGAACACCGGCCAGAAGTCGTTGCGGGCGAAGGGTCCCGGGTCGAGCAGGTCAATGTGCATGGCGGACTCCTCCTCCGAGGGGGGTGACCGTGAGCAGCAGTTCGGTGAGCTGGTGCAGCAGGGGGTCGGGCCGGCGCAGCACGGCGTGGTGGCCGCCGGTGGTGCGGTGCCGCCGGAAGTCGGCCTCGGTCACGGCGGCCCAGCCGTCGAGCTCCTCGGAGGTGACGGTCTCGTCGCCGTCCGAGCCCCAGGCGTGCACGGGGATCCGGAGGGGGGCGCCGGGGACGTGCCGGTAGGTCGCGGAGAGGCGGGCGTCCTTGAGGAGCATCGCGACCATGAGGTCGCGGGTCTCCTCGTCGAGGACCGCCGGGTCCATGCCGCCGGTGTCGAAGAGCTTGTCGAGTTCGGCGTCGTCGGCGTCGCCGTCGAGGAGGCCCCGGGTGGCCTCCTCCCAGTACCGGGGCGGCCGGCAGGCACTGATCACCAGCGCCTTCGGGGTGATGCGGCGGGCGAGTTCGTAGCCGATGAGTCCGCCGAAGCTGTGCCCGTACACGACGAGGGGGCGGGTCCGGCCGGTCCTGGCGACGAGTTCGGCGGCAATGGCGTCGACGGCCTCGTCGAAGGTGTCGGGCATCGGCTCGGTCCACCGGTTCTCCCGGCCGGGCAGCTGGACGCCGAGGACCTGGGCGGTGCCGGCGAGCCGCTGCTGCCAGACCCGGAACTGCTGGCAGCCGGCCCCCGCGGGGGGCAGGCACAGCAGCAGCGGCAGGCTTTCCTCGGCGGGTCCGCCGGTGGGCCAGCCGATGATCCAGTCGCCCATGGTCAGGCTCCCTTCGCGACCGGCATGCGGTCGAGCTCGGCGGCGAGCGCCCCGGCGCTGGGGTTCGCCAGCAGCTGCGCCAGCGTCACCCGCAGGCCGGTGCGCCGGCGCAGTTCGGAGACCACGCGGGCGGCGAGCAGGGAGTGTCCGCCGAGCTCGAAGAAGTCGACCGCGGGGTCGGTGACTTCGCGGTCCAGCAGTTCGCTCCACAGGTCCAGCACCTCGCGTTCGCGCGCGGTGAGGCCGGCCGGTGCGGGGGTGCCGGACGCCGGGCCGTGGGAACCGTTGAGCTGCCGGGCGAGTGCGGCGCGGTCGGTCTTGCCGGTGTGCAGCACGGGCAGCCGTTCCACGGCGTGCAGGGTGCGCGGTACCGCGGCCTCGGGCAGCAGTTCGGTGCAGCGTTCCCGGATCCGGGCGAGGAGGGGCGTGGTGTCGGCGCCGGGCACCGCGACGACGGCCAGGCCGAGGGCGTCCCCGGACGGCAGCGGGCAGCAGGCGGCCGCGGCCACTTCGGGCAGGGCGGCGGCGATGCGTTCCACCTCGCCGAGTTCGATGCGGTGGCCGCGGACCTTGACCTGGTCGTCGGCGCGGCCGCGGTACTCGAGTTCCCCGCCGGGGAGTTCCACGACGAGGTCGCCGGTGCGGTACATCCGCCGGCCGTCGCCTAGGAACGGGTCGAGCGGGAAGCGCCCGGCGGTCAGGTCGGGCTGGTTCCGGTAGCCGCGGGCGACCGCCGGGCCTCCGATGCAGAGTTCACCGGGGGTGCCGGGCTCCACGGGCCGCAGTTCCTCGTCCAGGACGTGGGCGGTGTAGCCGGGCAGCGGCCGGCCGATGGTCCGCACGTCGTCGCCGCGGGCGCTGTCGGCCCAGGTGGCGGCGATGGTCGCCTCGGTCGGCCCGTACACGTTGAGGAACCGCCGTCCGGCGGCGAACCGTTCGGCGAGAGCCGGCGGGCAGGGCTCGCCGGCCACCACGATCACCTCGGGGTCGCCCAGGGCGTCACCGTGCGCGGCGAGCAGGGAGGGCGTGAGGGAGACGGTGCGCAGCCCCGCCGGCAGCGGGTCGCGGCCTTCGGCGGCGGCCTTCCTCAGGCCGTCGATGGAGAGGTCGACGAGGGCCAGGCCCTGCCCGCTGACGAGGTAGAGCAGGGAGCACCACAGCCAGCCGTCGAAGGCCGGGGAGACGGCGTTGAGACCGAATCCGCCGGGCGTGAGGCCCAGTTCCCGGAGTGCGCCGGTGAAGGTTTCCAGGTTGCGGTAGGTGACCTCGACGCCCTTGGGACGGCCGGTGGTGCCCGAGGTGTAGATGATGTAGGCGCAGTCGTCGGGCTCAGGGGTGGTCACGGCCTGGTCCGACGCGTCGGACGGTGCGGGGGTGGCGGGGTCGACCACGGCGAGGCCCGTGGGGTCGAAGCCGTCGGGGAGCCGGGTGGCAACCAGGATCTCCGCGTCGGCGTCGTGCAGGGCGTGGTGGATGCGCTCCGCGGGGTGTCCCGTGTCGAGGGGGACGGCGACCGCACCGAGCCACCACACGGCGAGCAGTGCGGGCAGGCTGTCCCGGGACCTGCCGAGGAGCAGCCCGACGGCCGTGCCCCGGCGGGTTCCGGCCGCTGTGAGCACGGCGGCCAGTTCCCCGGTACGGGCGCCCAGCGCCGCGAAGTCGTACGTCCCGTCCGGCGCGCTCACGGCCGGTTCGCCGGGACGCTCCCGGACCCAGCGGTCCAGGGCGTCGAGCACCAGCGGCAGCACGGCCGGGGTGCCCAGTGTGGGGTGCGTGGTCATCGGGTCCTCCCCGCGGGGGCGTCGGTCGGTTGCGGGCGCGGGGCACCGCGCCCGGCGGTGGCGCACACGCGGACGTTGCCGCGTTGCCGGGGGCCGCGGGAATACGCGGCCGGTCGGGACGGGCCTTCGGCGGAGGCGGACCGCTCAGGCGGGCTGCCGTGGGTGCCTGCCCCGCCGGTGCGGGCGCCGGGGGCCCGACGGGCGGCCGGCCGGCTCCGGAGGTGCTGCCGCGTCATCGGGTGCCCCCGGCCTGCCCGGTGGAGCGCAGCCGCGGGCCGACGACCTGGTCGGACGACGGCTGCGGCAGCTGCATGGACTTGGTCTCCAGGAAGCCGTCCAGTCCGGCGGCACCGCACTCGCGGCCGATCCCGGACTGCTTGAAGCCGCCGAACGGCGCGGCCGGGTTGAACTGGCCGCCGTTGATGTCGACCAGGCCGGTGCGGAAGCGGCGGGCGGCACGCTCGGCGCGGGCCGCGTCGGCGGACCAGACCGCACCGTGCAGTCCGTAACGCGTGTCGTTGACGATGCGCAGCGCCTCGTCCTCGGTGTCGTAGGGGATGACGCAGAGCACGGGGCCGAAGATCTCCTCCTGGGCGATGCTGCTGCACGGGTCGACGTCGGCGAAGATCGTGGGCCGTACGAAATAGCCGGTCTCCAGTCCGGCGGGGCGTCCGGGCCCCCCGGTCACGAGCCGGGCGCCTTCCTCGATGCCGCGCTCGATGTGGGCGGTGACGCGCCGGTGGGCGGCGGCGGACACGAGCGGGCCGAGGTCGGTGCCGGGATCGCGGGGGTCGCCCGTGACGTAGCCGGACATGGCCTCCCGGGCGATGCCGAGGGCTTCCTCCTGGCGGTCGCGGGGCACCAGCAGCCGGCTCCACTGCAGGCAGGTCTGGCCGGTGTTGAACAGCACCTGGTCGACCGTGGCACGGACCGCGGCGGCCAGGTCGGCGTCGTCGAGGACCAGGCTGGCGTTCTTCCCGCCGAGTTCCAGGTGGACCCGTTTGACGGTGGGGGCCCCGAGCGCCGCGACGGCTCGTCCGGCCCGGGTGGAGCCGGTGAGCGAGACGAGGTCGACGGCGGGATGGGCGGCCAGTGCGGCCCCCACCGTGTCGCCCTCGCCCACCACCATGTTGTGCACCCCCGCGGGGACCCCGGCCGCGTCCATGACTTCGGCGAGCAGCCGGGCGTGCAGCGGGGTGATCTCGCTGGGCTTGTGCACCACGGTGCAGCCGGCGGCGAGCGCGGGCAGGATCTTCTGGACGGTCAGCAGCAGCGGCACGTTCCACGGCGTGATGCACGCGGCCACCCCGGACGGTTCACGGACCACGAGGGAGTGTCCGACACGCTCCTCGAACACGAAGGCGTCGAGGACGTCGGCGCAGTGGGCCGCGGTGCCGAGGGCGAGTCCGACATGGGTGCGCTGCACCAGGCCGACGGGGGCACCGACCTCGGCGGTGATCAGCCCGGCGAACTCGCCCGCCCGCTTGTCCAGTTCGGCGACCACCCTGCGCAGAATGGCTGAACGTTCCCGTACCGGGGTCGCCGACCAGCGCGGGAACGCGGCGGCGGCAGCGCGGACGGCGAAGTCCGCGTCCCGGGCGGTGCCCGCGGGCACCGTCGCGAGGATCCGCTCGGTGCTGGGGTCGGTCACCACGAGGTGTTCGGTGGCGTCCGACTCCCTCCAGCCGCCGTCGATCCACTGGTCGGTCCACCGGTCGTGTAGGGGTGGCTCGGCCCCGGTCGGGGCCGGCGCACCGGGCTCGGACGAGACGGTCTGCTCGGTCTGCACGGTCACGGTCGGGTCCTCACTAACTGGCGATCGGGACAGGGGTGTTGGTGGTGCACCCGCCGCGGTCCGGGTCCGTACGGACACGGTCCCGCCCCACGGAAGGCCGGGCGACGGCGGTCGGCGCCGGGGCCTTGGGGCCGGTACGGGACGCGCCCGGCGGTGCGGCGGCCCGCGGGCCGGGAGAGGTGGCCGCCCGGCCGCCCGGGGAGAGGGGCGCCGGTGGCTGCGAACGGGTACGGACCGGAACCCCGGCGCCCGCGGCGGCCACACGGGCGGCGGCCGGTCCACCCGCCGCGGCATGCTCCAGGTGCCTCGGTGCCGTACGGGACGGGACCCGGTCGCCGTCCGACGCAGCCGCTCGCGGCGTGGCCGCCCGGTGCGTTTCCGCCGCTGCCGCACGGCCGGAAGACGCCGCGGGTGACGGGGGCGTCCGGCCCGGCCCGGCCGGTGAGGGGGAACGACCGGCCCGAGTCGCAGCCGCGCGCGACCCCGCGGGTCGGGCCGCCGCCACGGGCGTCGCGGCCCTCGGCCCGGGGCGGAAGGGCGTACGGGCTTCGCCGCGCGGCCCGGCCGTGGCGGACAAGGGGGTGCCCATGGGCGGGACGGCCGTGGTGGTGATCCGAGGCGCCCGGGAGGTTGCGGCGGGGACGGCGGGCGCGGCGGCCCGCACGGCCGGACGGGACGGGAGCCGGGTGCCGCGCAGCGCAGCCGTGCGCGATCCCGCCGGCCCGGCCAGGGAGGCGGCCCGCGTCCCGGCCCTCGGCACGGTGCGGGAGGGGAATCCACCGCCGCCGAGTCCGCTGCCACCGATGGCAACGCCGCCGATGGCACCGCCGCCGAATCCGCTGCCCCCGCGCACCGCGTCCGTCGCGGCAGGGGGCGGGAGTAGCGCGTGCAGCAGGCGGTCGGTCTCCGGGGCGGGTTCGACGGCCAGTTCCTTACGCAGCCGGGTGGCGCAGAGCTCGTACCAGCTGCGGACCCGTGCGAGTTCTCCGCGACGGCCGTGGGCGGCCATCAGGGTCCGGTAGGTCTCCTCGTGGTGCCGGTCGATCTCCAGGGTGCGTCGGCAGATGTCGATCAGGTCGGCGAAGTCGTCGCGGGCGGCGGCGTCCGCGCGGAGTACCGCGAGTGCCCTGAGCGCGAGCGACTTGAGGTACTCGCGCTGTTCGACGACCCAGTCGGCGGTCTCTCCCTGGAGGAAGTCGCCGCGGTACAACTCCAATGCTGCGCGGAGTCGTTCGGGCCCCTCACTCGAATCGGCCGAGTCGGCGGACGATGTGCGCAGGCCCTGCTGGACCAGCTCCTGGAAGCGGTCCACGTCCGACCAGGGCTCGGCGATGTCGAGGACGTAGCCGAAGTCTCGGTAGTGCAGGCGGATTCCGGCCTCGTCGGGGCGGTCGGGATGGGCGGGCAGCACCCGGCGCAGGGCGTGCGCCGCGACCTTCAGCGAGCTGCGCCCCGTGGACCAGGGCGAGTCGGGCCACAGGGCGGCGTAGAGCCGTTCCCGGGTCAGCGTCTGGCCCCGGTGCATCGCCAGGTACTGGAAGAGGTTGCGCGCCTTCCCCGCCCGCCACCGCTCCACCGGGCAGCCACCCACGGTCACGGAGAAGGAGCCGAGGAAGCGGATCTCCACGGTCTGCCGCGTCCCATCATTCATGCACGTCAGCGTGGGGTGGCGGTCTATGGGCGTTCTACATGTCCCGGACGTGGCACGTGTAGGCGCGATATAGAACAGATTTCCACACTTTGGTCGACCCAGCTGTCACCCCGGAGAGAGGGCCGGCACATGAACAGCAACGACGCGCGGATCCGGAAGGTCGTCATCCTCGGTGGCGGCACCGCGGGATGGATGACCGCCGCCTATCTCGGCAAGGCGCTCCAAGGCACGGTCGACATCACGGTGCTGGAGGCTCCGACCATCCCCCGCATCGGCGTCGGCGAGGCCACCGTGCCGAACCTGCAGCGCACCTTCTTCGACTACCTCGGCATCAGCGAGGACGAATGGATGCGCGAGTGCAACGCCAGCTTCAAGATGGCCGTGCGCTTCGTCAACTGGCGGACGGAGGGCCGCGGCGAGGCGACGGCGCGCGAGCTGCCCAACGGCGGACCGGACCACTTCTACCACCCGTTCGGGCTGCTTCCCGACTACGACCGGACGCCGCTGTCGCACTACTGGTTCAAGCGCAAGTACGAGGGACGGACGACCGAGCCCTTCGACTACGCGTGCTTCCGCGAGCCTCCGGTGATGGACGCCCACAAGGCGCCCCGCTGGCTGGACGGCCGGCCGGCGACCCGGTACGCGTGGCACTTCGACGCGCAGCTCGTCGCCGACTTCCTGCGCCGCTTCTCCATCGAGAAGCAGAACGTGAACCACGTGCAGGACGAGATGGTGCGGGTCGAGCAGGACGCCCGCGGTCACGTCACCGCTCTGCACACCAAGGGCGGCCGGGTGCTGGACGCCGACCTGTTCGTCGACTGCTCCGGCTTCCGCGGCCTGCTGATCAACAAGGCGCTGGAAGAGCCGTTCATCGACATGAGCGACCATCTGCTGTGCGACAGCGCGGTCGCCACCGCCGTTCCGCACGACGACGAGAAGAACGGCATCGAGCCGTACACCTCGGCCATCGCCATGTCCTCGGGCTGGGCCTGGAAGATCCCCATGCTGGGGCGCTTCGGCAGCGGCTACGTGTACTCGAGCAGGTTCGCCGACCAGGACGAGGCCACGCAGGAGTTCTCCGACCTGTGGGGGCTCGACCCCGAGAAGACCAAGTTCAACCACATCCGCTTCCGCGTGGGCCGCAACCGGCGCGCATGGGTGAACAACGTGGTGAGCATCGGCCTGTCGTCCTGCTTCCTGGAGCCGCTGGAGTCGACCGGCATCTACTTCATCACCGCCGCGATCTACCAGCTGGCCAAGCACTTCCCGGACCGTACCTTCAACGCCGGCCTCGTCGACAGCTTCAACCGTGAGATCGAGGCCATGTTCGACGACACCCGGGACTTCATCCAGGCGCACTTCTTCTACGCACCGCGCAACGACACGCCGTTCTGGCAGGCCAACAAGGAGCTGACCCTGCCGCAGAACATCCAGGAGAAGATCGCCGCGTACCGGGCCGGCCTGCCGATCAACTCGCCGATCACCGACGAGTCGACGTACTACGGCAACTTCGAGGCCGAGTTCCGGAACTTCTGGACCAACGGCAGCTACTACTGCATCTTCAGCGGCCTCGGGCTGCAGCCGGACGCCCCGCTGCCGTCACTGCAGCACAAGCCCGAGTCGGTGGCCGGTGCCGAGCCCCTGTTCGAGACGGTCAAGCGTCAGCAGCAGCACCTGCTGGAGACGCTTCCCAGCGCATACGACTACCTGCGCCGTCTGCACGGCGCCTGATCCGGGCCCGACGGCGGCCGGAACCCGCTTCCGGCCGCCGCGGCGCGTGCCGCGCCATGCGGCATCCCTCAGCCGACAGGAGTCAGACATGCCCACCTCAGTCCCGGCCCCGGTGTCCGAAAGTGCCGGGGAAGCGGACATCCGTCCCTTGATGGCGTCCTTCCCCACCGGTGTCTCCGTGGTCACCGCGCTGGGCGCGGACGCCGCACCCATCGGTATGACCTGCAGTTCCCTGGCCAGCGTCGCCCTGTCGCCACCGACCCTCGTGGTCTGCCTGCGCACGGCCGGCCCGACCCTCGAAGCCGTCATGGCCTCGGGCCAGTTCGCGGTCAACCTGCTGCACGAAGCGGCGCGGGCCACCTCGGACCTGTTCGCCTCCGGAGCCGCCGACCGCTTCGGCCGGACGGAGTGGCGGCTGCCGCTCGGTGCCGGCGGTCCCCATCTGACGAGCGCGGCCCATGCGATCGCGGACTGCGTCGTCGTCCGGACCCTGCCCGTCGGCGACCACACGGCCGTGTTCGGCGAGGTCCGCGCAGTC
This sequence comes from Streptomyces sp. NPDC030222, assembly GCF_055573115.1. Lineage (NCBI taxonomy): Bacteria > Bacillati > Actinomycetota > Actinomycetes > Kitasatosporales > Streptomycetaceae > Streptomyces > Streptomyces sp. NPDC030222. Next base: position 178,401 of record NZ_JBVICA010000012.1, on the reverse strand, counting down.
ACCTCGCCGGACGCCACGGCGAAGCCCTTGCTGTACGGACAACGGCGGTACGCCCGCTGGTCCGACGCGGTCTCCCCCGCCCGGGACCAAGTGCCGTGCGCCGCGCAGGAGGCACCACGCGTCGTCGCCGAGGGAGCCGTCCATGGCGTCCACTGATGCGCTTCCCGCGATCCTGGTCGCGGTCCCGGCGGTCATCCTGGCCTGCCGGGCCGGGGCCGCACTGTGCCGGCGGATCGGCCAGCCACCCGTCGTCGGCGAGATCGCCACCGGTATCCTGCTCGGGCCGTCGCTGCTGGGCTGGCTCTGGCCGGACGCGCAGCACTGGCTGTTCCCCGCCGAGGTGACGCCGTTCACCGGTGCACTGGGCCAACTGGGCCTGCTGGCCTTCATGTTCCTCGTCGGCCTGGAGCTGGACCTCGGGGCGCTGCGCGGCAACAGCCGGGTCGCCGTCGCCGTCAGCCAGACCAGTATCGCCCTGCCCCTGGTTCTCGGCGGGCTGCTGGCCCTGCTGATGTACGAGTCGTTCGCCCCGGACGGCGTGGGCCGGACGGCGTTCGTCCTGTTCATCGCGGTGTCGATGAGCATCACCGCGTTCCCGGTGCTGGCCAGGATCCTCACCGACCGCGGGATGTACGGCACCCCCACCGGCGCGCTGGCCATGGCCTGCGCGGCGATCGACGATGTGACCGCCTGGTGTCTGCTCACCGTGGTGGTGGCGGTCAGCGGAAGCAGTTCGCCGATGGAGGCGCTGACCACCGCTGCGCTCACCGCGGGCTTCGTCGCGCTGATGCTGGGGGTGGTGCGTCCGCTGCTCGCCCGGGGGGCCGGCCGGGCGGCCGGGGCCGGCGAACAGACGGTGCTCGTCGTACTGTTCAGCGGCCTGTGCCTGTCCGCGCTGGTCACCGACCGCATCGGGGTGCACGCACTGTTCGGGGCGTTCCTGTTCGGTGTGGTGACGCCGCGCGACTCCCAGGTGGTCGAGCGGTCCGCCGCGCGGCTGCGGGCGGTCGCCGTCCCGGTCCTGCTGCCGCTGTTCTTCGTGCACACCGGGCTGCGCACCGACTTCGGGCTGCTCAGCGGGTCGGCACAGCACTGGCTGTGGGCCGTGGTCGTACTGGCGGTTGCCGTGGTGGGCAAGTGGGGCGGCGGCGCGATCGCGGCACGCGTCGCGGGACAGTCGTGGCGCGAGGCACTGGCCATCGGCTCCCTGATGAACTGCCGCGGCCTGACCGAACTCGTCGTCCTGAACATCGGGTTCGAGCTCGGCGTGATCGGTCCCGAGCTGTTCGCCATGCTCGTCCTCATGGCTCTGGTGACCACCGCGGTCACCTCGCCCGCGTTGTCCCGGCTGCACCGGCCGCCGGCCGCCCCACGGACGGAGGACGACCTCGACCGGCCCCGGGCCATGGCGGGCTGATGGCCGCGGGAGGCGAACCCGGTCCGAGAGCACGCCGCGCCGCGACGACTGCAGACCAGGCACGAGGGGGTGAACCGGGCACCGTGCACGAGACCCCGGCGTCCGCGCTGCTCGGCGACACCGCGATGACCGTGTTCCGCCTCAACGGCCAGTTGCTGTCGGTCGCCGAGCAGCTGGCCGGGCCCACCGGCCTCACTGCGGCGTGGTGGCAGGTGCTGGGCGCCGTCCTGCACGAACCGATGCCCGTGGCCGGTGTGGCACGGGTGATGGGCGTCACGCGGCAGAGCGTCCAGCGCATCGCCGACCTCCTGGTCGACCGAGGACTGGCGGCGTACGAACCGAATCCCGCCCACCGCCGCGCCAAGCTGCTCGCGGTGACCGAGGAAGGGCGGGAGGCGGTCGAGAAGATCACTCCGAAGCACGCCGAGTTCGCCGCGCGGCTGCAGCAGCGCCTGGGCGGCGCCGCTCGTTTCCGCGAAACCCTGGCCGTCCTGGAGCAGCTGTCCGAGGCGCTCGCGGCATTCGACCCGGAGCCCTGAGCCCGGGCCGCCCCGGCGGAGGGCCGCACACGGCCGGTCCCCGCACCGCGGAGCGGGGCGAGGACCGGTGGAACGGTGGGACGTGGTGTCCCGGTGGTTCAGCGCCGACGCAGGCCTCGAGGCATTCCCAGAGCCGCTGTGGCGAGGGCGAGACACACCATCACGATGCCGGCGATGAGATTGCTGGTGATCGTGGCGGCGGTGTCCACGTTCCCGGCCACGACCCAGGGTGCGATGATCGTCCATACGGCGATCCCCAGGGCCGCCCAGCTCATGCCGTGCGTCCGTTCGAAAGCGGTGCCGAGTCCGCCTGCCAGGCAGGCGAAGGCGATACCGCAGATCAGGTTGTTGACGGCGAGGGTCGACAGACCGTTGAAGCCTACGATCCACGGTGAGGCCGCGAGGTACAGGCCGGTCAGTACCCCGAGCCCCTCCAGAGCCTGACCCGACGGCCTGGACGTAGCCCACTGTGAACGCGCGTGCAACGCGACGATGTCCGGGTGGTCCTCGATCGCGTGCGTTGGCGACGTGGTCACGTCCACCACCTCCTTCAGTGTCGACGGTGGCGGCGTAATTGCTCCCACATTCACTCATATTCCCCTTATGTAGCCTTTATGGCTAGAGGGGAGGGCACCCCAGCGACGGGGCGACGACACTCGGCAGGAAAGGAGCGCCGACATGTCGGACGAGGCGCGCGGCGACGACGTGTACCAACCCACTCATTCGGACGCGCAGAACCCCCCTGTCGACGACCTCGACCTCGAGAACGTGGTGGACGAACGGAACCTCGACGAGATCCTGGACGAGGGGTACTCCCCACCGGAGCGGCCGCTCGCCGTCGAGCGGTTCGGCACCACCGGGGAGGAACAGCTGCGCGGGGAGACGCTGGACCAGCGGCTGGCCCAGGAGACCCCGGACGTCGCGCCGCTGGAGGGCGATGGCATCGGTGACCTTCCGGGCTCGGAGGGGGAGCCCCTGGACCGGCAGGTCGGCGACGCCCGTACCGGCCGGCTGGCGCCCGAGGTGGACTTTCCGGACCGCGCGGTCGACTGCGTAGCCCACGACGTGGGCGTCGACGGCGGTGCCGCGTCCGCCGAGGAGGCGGCCATGCACACGATTCCCGACGAGGAGGAGCCGCTGGACGGCGAGGAGTGACGGACGCTCCGGCCGACGGAGGCGTTTGCACCGGCGATCCTGAGGTAGCCGCAGAAATAACCGAACGGACCGTTCCACCGGTCGAGGAGCTGATGAGCATGGCAGCCAAGGGCAAGAAGATCCACGGCAAGGCCCAGGAAGCGATGGGCGCGGCCAAGGAGAAAGCCGGGGAGATGACCGGCGATCAGCAACTGCGCGCCAAGGGCGCGGCCGACCAGGTGCAGGGCAAGGCCAAGCAGGCCGCAGGGGCCGCGGAAGACGCCCTGCGGGACCTGGACGACCGTACGAAGGGCCGGGACCGGTAGCACCCGGAACCGGTGACGTGCGTCCCTGCCACCCGGGCCTGCGGAATCCCCGCGCCGCCCGGCCCTGCGGAATCTCCGCGGGGGACCGACTGCCGGCCACCCCGGCGCACCGAGCACACACGGCGGACCCGGGCGGAGGGCAGCCCCCTTCGCCGGGCCCGTCACGCCGTTCCGGGAGGGGTCGCATCTGCGAATCGGACCCCAGAGCCGGCGGGAGCGGAACGCTGAGGCCTTGCAGCGGTCAGAGGACGGCGAGAGGGGTGACCGGGGAGCCGGTGCCGCCTGGGATGTTGAGCGGCGCCACCATCAGCAGAAACGCATGGCGGCCGGCTTCGGCGCAGGCGGCGGAGAGCGCTTCCAGGTCGAGATTGTCCAGGAGCGGGACCCCCATGGCGTTGATGGCCAGCACGTGGACGGGCGAGTGCACACCTTCCACCGGGGAGGGCCGCACGTCGCTGTCGCCGTCGCTGCCGAGCAGGATGATGCCGCGTTCGGCCAGCAGACGTACGGCGTCCACGTGAAAGCCCGCGCTCGCCACGTCCGGATCCCAGGCGCCCAGTTCACGGCGGCGACGGACGTGTCCGGAGCGCAGCAGCACCGCGTCGCCCTCGCTGATCGTCACCCCCAGCGCCTCCTCGACGGCAACGATGTCCCCGGCGTGGACCGCCTGTCCGGGTTCCAGCCAGTCCGTCTCCAGCCTGGCCGGCAGATCGAGGAGCACGCCTCTGGTGACCAGGCCGCCGAGAGCCGGGACGGCGCCGAAGCGGGCGCCTCGGCTGTCCACGACCTCGCTCGCACGGCGACCGTCGTAGAGCGTCCCCCGGTATGCGATGTGGGACAGTGCGTCCAGATGGCTGACGGCCTTGCCATGGAAGTCGGTGGCGATGAAGTCCGTGTAGGCAGCCGGTTCCCCGCGCTCCCCGTCTCCGAGGCGTGACATGTAGTGCAGGGCCGGTCTGTCGTTGTCCACGGCAGGCACGGTGTTCCAGGGAAGCGCCATCGAAACGACCACTCCGGACCGAACCAGCGCCGTGGCCCGCCGCACGTGGTCGGGAGTCATCCTGGACCAGGCACCGCGGTCGGCCGGTTCCCAACGACCCCATGTCTGGACCTGTCCGAACAGTTTGTCGAACTCCGCACGCGAGACTGCGGGCCCATTCGCGGGACCGTCCGCCGGGAGGACCGGGACATCGGTGTGGTCGCGAGTCATCTGCTTTCACACTCCAGGATCGGCGGAACGGCACCGCATCCGGACGAACCGGAAGACGCGCGAGGAAGCCCGACGGACGCGCCCGCGTTCCCCGAGACCGTCCCGCGCCGGACGCCCCCGACGGGGCGGTCCACACCCGGATTCGGCTTCTGGCAGCAGCAGGCAGTACCAGTACCGCTCCTTCACCATGGTGCCGCAATGCCCACTCCAGGTCCTGCCTGTCCCGGTCAGCGTCGGCGACCGGTGGGGGCGGTCGGGCAACGGCTGCCCGAGCTCCCGTTCCAACCGGCGGCTCCAAGGCTCGAGCCGGGCCGGACCAGACCAGGTGCCGGCGGGCGGCTGCACGGGGTGAAGCCGCCCCCTTCGACGACGGTGACGTGGTTCGCGGCCGGCCGAACTCCATAAGCGGTCATGCTGGATGACAGCAGAGCTGTCTATTGGATTTATGGATCCGTCGCCCGCAGGCTTGATCACATGGAGAACACGACGGGGCGCCGGGACGAACAGGCCGACATCGAGGCGGACGTCAAGGCCGCCAGGGCGGCTCTGCGCCGAGGAAATGGACTGGCCCTACGGCACCGGGGCTCCCTTGAACCGCGCCGTCCAGGACCTCCTGCTGCCGGCCTTCGGCCGCAGGCTCCCGCCGGGCCGCTCCACCGGCCGGTGACGCCCATGCGCACCCGACTGCTCCGGGCACTCGCGTTGTTCTCCACCGGCCTGCTCGCCGGCGCCTTCGGCTACGGCGCCGCCAACCTGGTCCCCACGTTCAACGCCGTGCCGATCGAGATGAGACTCGACTTCCACACCGCTTTGATGACGATGAACGGCATCACCATGCAAGGCACGATGGCGGTCTCGGCCCTCAGCGCCTTCGCCCTGGCCGCCTCGGAGCGCGGCCGACACCGTATCCTCGCCGGCGCAGCGGGACTCCTGGCTGTCGCGTCCTTCCTCATCACGCGGTTCGGAAACGTCCCCATCAACGGCCGCATCAAACAATGGGCCGCCACCGCGCCACCGGCGGACCACTCGGAAGTCCTGCGTCGCTGGGAGCTGTTCAACGATCTGCGCACCCTGACTGCCGCAATCGCCTTCGGGCTCCTCACCCTCCTCACCCTTGCGGGGGCTCCCACGGAGCCCCGTCGAGGCCGTCCGGGCAGCGACTGACCCTCGCACGTCCTCACCGTGGTCGTCCACGAGACCGTGGTCGTCCACGAGAAGATCACGCATCGGGCACGCCACCGGACAGTGACGACTGACGAGGAGACGCAGCCACCATGACCCGAGGGCGGCGCGCTCATCCGGCACTGGCGCGAGGAGCTCACGGCGGGGACCCGGGGCCGCTGACCGAGCACAGCCGTCCCGCCGACCCGGGGAGTTGTCCGTCCGGGCCATCCACCGCGCTCGGTCACACTACTTGCGACTGAGCGCGGCATCTGTCCCACGAGCACTGGATCCGTCGTGCCGCGCATGTGAATTGGCCGGTCAGGACGCCGCGCCTCCGTGGCTTCGCCGGCCGCCCCCGTCAGCCGGATCCGCGGACAGCCTTGCCGGAGGCCGAGCCGGTCGCCGTACCGGCCGCGGACCGGCGGCCGGAACCGCGGCCGCCCGAGCCGGGGGCACCGCCCGTGGCCCTGCCGGATCCCGCCCGGCGGGCAGAACCGCGCCCGCCGCTTGCGGAGGAGCCACCGGACTCCGTCACCCCGGCCGCGGCCCGCCGGTCCGAGCCCCGGCTCTCCGTCCTGGCGGCAGCGCCTGTCGCCGCTTTGGCCCCGCCGCCGTTTCGGCGTCGGCGGCCGGATCGCCCGCCGGGCCCGGTGTCGGTCCTCCGGTCCGGGCGGGACGCCGTCGGTGTCGCCGGCTGGGGGACCTCGATGGTGACGGCCACGCCGGAAGGCTCGCGGGCGCCGGTGATGGTGGCCAGTTCCGCGTCGCTCGACTTGATGCGAGCCGTCCGGGGCCGGATACCCGCGTCCGACATGAGCCGGGTGACGTCCCGTTTCTGGTCGGGCAGGACCAGCGTGACCACGCTGCCGGAACCGCCGGCGCGGGCCGTGCGACCGCCCCGGTGGAGGTAGTCCTTGTGGTCGGTCGGGGGATCGACGTTCACCACGAGGTCGAGGTCGTCGATGTGTATGCCCCGGGCCGCGACGTTCGTCGCCACCAGCGCGGTGACCTGGCCGGTCTTGAACTGTTCCAGGGTACGGTTCCGTTGCGGCTGGGAGCGGCCTCCGTGCAGTGCCGCCGCGCGGACACCGACGCTCAGGAGCCGCTTGGCGAGCCGGTCAGCGGATCTCTTGGTGTCGAGGAAGAGGATGACCCGGCCGTCACGGGCCGCGATGCGCGCGGTGACGGCCTTCTTGTCGGTCTCGTCCAGGACGTGGAGCACGTGATGCTCCATGGTGGTCACCGCCCCCGCGGACGGGTCCACGGAGTGCACCACGGGGTCGGTCAGGAACCGCTGCACCAAGCGGTCGATGTTGGCGTCCAGGGTGGCCGAGAAGAGCATGCGCTGTCCGTCGGGCCGTACTTGCCGGATCAGCTTGGTGATCTGCGGCAGGAAACCCATGTCGGTCATCTGGTCGGCTTCGTCCAGCACCGTGATGCGTACGCTGTCGAGCACGCAGTCCCCGCGTTCCACGAGGTCGTTGAGCCTGCCGGGACTCGCCACGACCACCTCCGCGCCGCGCCGGAGCACAGCGGCCTGCTTGGTGATGGACAGCCCGCCGACCACGGTGGCCAGCCGGAGGTTCACCGCCGTCGCGTAGGGGGTCAGCGCGTCCGCCACCTGCTGGGCGAGTTCACGGGTCGGCACCAGCACGAGGGCGAGAGGTGCCTTGGGCTCCGCGCGCAGTCCCGCGGTACGGGCCAGGAGCGCCAGCCCGAACGCGAGGGTCTTGCCGGAGCCGGTGCGTCCCCGTCCCAGCAGGTCACGACCGGCGAGCGAGTTGGGCAGGGTGGCGGCCTGGATGGGGAACGGGGTGGTCACGCCTTGCGCGGAGAGGGTCTTCAGCAGCCCCGCAGGCATGTCCAGACCGGCGAAGTCCTCGACGGCGGGAAGCGCGGGTGTCGTGCTTTCCGGCAGCCGGAACTCCCTCGGCGACGACGCGGACGGTGGGGACGACGAGGCACGTCGGTTCGACTTCTGGGACCTGCGGGACATGCAGTGATCTGCCTTCCTGGGAACAGCACAAACCGAGGTCCGCACCATGACGGTGCGGACCCCGGTGAGCGGATACGCGTCCGGAGATCAGGCGGGGACGATGTTCTCCGCCTGCGGGCCCTTCTGGCCCTGCGTGACGTCGAAGGAGACCCGCTGGCCCTCCTGCAGCTCACGGAAGCCCTGGGTCGCGATGTTCGAGTAGTGCGCGAAGACGTCGGGACCGCCACCGTCCTGCGCGATGAAGCCGAAACCCTTTTCGGCGTTGAACCACTTCACGGTTCCCTGTGCCATGACCTTCTCCTTCTGTAGGCAGAGGCCCCATCCGGAGATGCCGGAAAACAAATAATGCGCCTGAAGGAGAAACATTCCCGTCAGGCGCACATAGGTTCATGGGTACCACAACTGCAACACCGAGACCGTAGCACAGTTCGGCGGCCCGTGACCCGATCGTCGTGGCGCGCGCCGGGGTTCCGCAGAGCCCGTCGATGGTCGTGGCGTTCGCATGGCCCCCGCCTTCACCCACGGTCCGGAGCCCTTGGAAATAGACTGGACCGTCCGGCACACCGCGCGATCCACTGTGAGCCGCCCGGTGCGTGTGTGCCGAGCAGCCCGGCAGCCGAGGAGAACCGCAGCAGTGACCGAGACCCGCGACACAGCGTCCCCCGCCCATGCCCGCCCCCTTGCGGAGGCCGGGACGGGACCGGACCCCGCGTCGCGCGACGGGCTCGTGGCGGACTGCGGGAACTGCTTCGGCCTCTGCTGTGTGGCCCTGCCGTTCGCCGCCACCGCGGACTTCGCCTTCGACAAGGACGCGGGCAGGCCCTGCCGGAATCTCCTGGCCGACTTCAGCTGCGGCATCCACACCCGGCTCCGGCAGGAGGGCTTCCGGGGCTGCACGGTCTTCGACTGCTTCGGTGCCGGGCAGAAGGTCTCCCAGCGGACGTTCGGCGGCCGTGACTGGCGTCGGGCACCGGACACCGCGCGGCGGATGTTCGACGTCTTCCCGGTGGTACGGCAGCTCCACGAACTGCTCTGGTACCTGTCCGAGGCGCTGACGCTCGCCGCCGCCCGTCCGCTCCACGGCGAGATACGGCGGGCCCTCGCGGCGACCGAGGGTCTCACCGAGATCGACCCCGACGCACTCGCGGGTCTGGACGTGCCGGCGGTACGGGGCGAGGTGGCGGGCCTGCTGCGCCGTACGAGCGAACTGGCGCGGGCGGCCGCTCCCCGGGGGCGCGGGAGGAAGGGCCGTCGCACCGCTCACCCGGGAGCCGACCTGATCGGCGCGGACCTCACCGGAGCCGACCTCCGGGGCGCCGATCTGCGGGGGGCGTATCTGATCGCCGCTGCGCTGGCCGGAGCGGACCTGCGGGGTGCGGATCTGATCGGGGCCGACCTCCGGGACGCGGACCTGTCCGGCGCGGACCTCACGGGCGCCCTGTTCCTCACCCAGTCCCAGCTCAACGCCGCGAAGGGCGACGTCGCGACGAGGATCCCGGCCGCGCTGTCCCGCCCGGGGCACTGGGCGGGATAGGGGGCGTCGGGTGGATCAGGGTCGGACAGCCCGGGTCGTCTGGTCCCGTGGATTGCAAGGCGGAGGATGAGGGTCCGCCGAAGGCAAGGGGAGGCAGGGAGAGGCAGGGGGAGAGTCCATGCGGAGCATCGGCGACCGACGACAACGCCGCGAGCCGCGGTGCCGGGCGGGCCGGGCCCGGCCGTGATCCACCGGACGCCCCCCTAACCCGTTCCCCCGGCGCGTCGCTGGGACGGATGGTCCGGTGTGGCGGCAACACTGTCGCCATGACGACTCCCCAGGCGTACCTCGAAGGCGGACCGGACGATCTGCACGCACGGATCGTCCCGATCGTTCCTCCGGGCCGGGAACTGAAGATCCCGCACCGCGGCGGATACGAGCATTTCAAGGTGACCCCTCGGCATCAGGAGACCGAGCAGGGCCGGCTGCCGGTGTACGAGTGGTTCGAGCGGACCGAGATCGCCGAATAGCAGGCGCCGGGGGCCGGAACACCGTCACAGGGTTCGGGGCCGGAGCGGGCCGCCGGATTCGACCGGCCCGGTCGCTGCCCCAGCGGCCGCCCGGGGCACAGGGACGGCGGGCTCCGTCTCCGGCGGGGGGTCAGCGCTCGCCGGTGACCCTGGCCAGGACGAACCCGTCGTAGCCCTTGCTGCCGACCGTCTGCAGGGCGGTGGCGCTCAGCCGTGGGTCCGCGGAGACCAGATCGACGAAGCTGCGCACTCCCCGGACCCGTGGGTCGGTGCTGCTCGCGTCGGTGACCGCGCCCTCCCGTACGACGTTGTCGGCGATGATGACGCTCCCGGGCCGGGTGAGCCGCAGCGCCCACTCCAGATAGTGCGGGTTGTTCGGCTTGTCGGCGTCGATGAAGACCAGGTCGAACGGTGCCGCCGGATCGTCGACGAGATGCGGCAGCGTGTCCAGCGCGGGCCCCACCCGGACGTCCACCGTCCCCGCCAGACCTGCGCGGCCGAGATTGGCCCGGGCCACTTCGGCGTAGGCCGGATCGGACTCCAGCGTGACCACCCGGCCGCCCTCCGGCAGGGCACGGGCCAGCCAGATGGTGCTGTAGCCGGCGAGGGTGCCGAGCTCCAGGACGGTGCGGGCGCCCTGGATGGATGCGATGAGGTGGAGCAGCTTGCCCTGGTTCGGTGCGACATTGATCGCGGGCAGGCCCGCGGCGTCGGCGTCCGCGAGGGCGGATTCCAGAGCCGGGTCGTGAGGTACGAGCCGATCGGCGAAATAGTCGTCGACCTCGGTCCACTGATGCAGCGTCATGCATGCCCCCTGGAGACGGCTTCATCTGTTCCTTTTGGTTCCCAAAAGGAACTTACCAGTTCATGCTGCCGGTTCGCCGCGGTCCGGGGTGATCCGCGCCCGGGCCCAGCAGAGGACCTGGTCCGCGGACCAGGTGTTGACGACGCGGTCCGCCGGCACGCCGCACTCCTCCGCACGGGCACAGCCGATGATCTGCCAGTCGAGCTGGCCGGGAGCATGGGCGTCGGTGTCGATGGCGAAGAACACCCCGGCGTCGACGGCCTGCCGGAGCACCCGCGACGGCGGATCGAGCCGCTCGGGACGGCAGTTGATCTCGACGGCCGTCCCGGCCTCCGCGCAGGCGGCGAACACCTTCTCGGCGTCGAACTGCGACTCGGGCCGCGGTCGCCCGCCGGCCGTCCGCCCGGTGAGCAGCCGGCCGGTGCAGTGCCCGAGGACGTCCACCAGCGGATTCCGGACGGCCCTGAGCATACGGCGGGTCATGGCCGGGGCGTCCATGCGGAGTTTGGAGTGCACCGAGGCGACGACGACGTCGAGCCGGTCCAGCAGATCGGGGTCCTGGTCCAGTGATCCGTCCTCGAGGATGTCGCACTCGATACCGGTCAGCAGACGGAACGGCTCCCAGCTCCGGTTCAGGTCGGCGACGACGTCCAGCTGTTCGCGGAGGCGTTCGGCCGACAGGCCGTTCGCGACCGTGAGGCGCGGCGAATGGTCGGTGAGCACCGCCCACTCGTGTCCGAGCCCGGCGGCCGTCGTGCCCATCACCCCGATGGGGCTTCCGCCGTCGGACCAGTCGGAGTGCATATGGCAGTCGCCGCGGAGCGCCGCACGCAGGTCCGTGCCCCCGTCGGCCAGCGGCTCGGCCGCCTCGTCCAGCAGCTGCTGCAGATAGGCCGGTGTCCCGCCGTCGAGCGCCTCACGAACGACCTGCGCCGTCCTCGGCCCGACGCCCTTGACCTTCTCCAGGGTGCCGGCCCGGACCCGTCCGGCGATCTCCGTGGCCGGCATCCCCGCCACGACGGCGGCGGCCGTACGGAACGCCTTGACTCGGTATGTGGCCGACCCGGAGCGCTCCAGCAGGAACGCGATGTCCTCCAGGGCCTGCACCGGATCCATGACAGCTCCTCGCGACACGCCGCCCGCCCGGCGAAGGCCGCCGGGCGGGGCGGACCCCTGAGCCAGCCCAAGCCGGCGGTGTCGTCGGCCCACCGTCGCGGCCGCACCCACGTCCGCCCTCGCTCCGTCCTACGCCCTCCACTCGCCCTGCCTCTCCCGGCGGACGTCCGGGCGGCCTGCCCCTGTCCCGTCCCTGCCGGTCACGGTCATATCCGGCGCCCATGCGCGGCCGGCGGGCGGGCGGAGCACTGCGGACACCGGGCATCGGGCACCGGGCACCGCACTCCCGCGTCCAGCGACGGCCCGGCGTCCCGGCCGTCCGCGTTCGGGCAGTCTGGCGCCCCTCCCATGCAGTGGCGCGGATGCCCGACCCGGCAAGGTCAGGCCCGCGCCCGCAGGCGCATGTGCACCACCTTCTCCTGGTCTCCGGCCACCGCCCGTTCGTCGGCGACACCGAACAGGGTGGCGAGTTCCCGCTCCAGGCGGTCGACCGCGTGGTAGCCGCCGGACAGTTCGGCGGTCACCGTGCCGTCGAGCCCGCCGGGCGGGGACACGGGGGTCTGCGCGGCCGAGACGTCGAAGGTGGCCGCGTAGACGGTCGCATGACCGCCGCCGACCTCGCGCGGCCGGTCGCCGGACTCGCGGTCGCAGGCGAACACCGCCCTGAGGGCGTCGAACACCGCCTCGGCGTCCTCGGGCGTTCCGACGAGCTGCACCGCCACCTCGTCGTGGGGCTTCCCTGTGTGGGTCACGGGTGGCCTCCCTCTGTGCTGTGGACGGCCCGCGGGACCACCCGTCCCGTCGAGCCTGCCGACGCGGACATTCCACCTGATTCCGGCAGTCACGGCATCCCGAGGGCGGCATGCCCATGCCCATGCCAGACGTGCCGCAAGCCTGTCCGCCCGGCGGGCTGGTCGGAGGCGGTCAGGCGGCGGGCCTCTGCCCGCTCCCGGCGGGGTGCCCTCCCGCGGAGTCCGGCGCCAGAGGCGCGGTGGGCAGGCCCGCGCCGGCCCTCAGGCCCTCCAGGAAGTCCGCGATCGCCTCGGTCGCCGTGTGCAGGGGCTGCCAGTCCAGTTCCGTACGGGCGCGGATGGTGTCCATGAGCGGCAGCCGGAGGACGGCGTCGAACAGGTCGGGCGAGGCGGGCACCGCCCGCAGGTGCCAGGCTCCGGCGAGCGCGGTGCGTACCGCCGTCCGGGGCAGGCGCACGGTCCGGGCGTCGAGGAGCGACGCGATCTCGGCCGCGCCGACGGTGGGCTCGGCGGCGATGTTGAAGGCGCCGCTGACGGGGCGCGCCACCGCGGCCAGGAAGGCCTGTGCGGCGTCGTCGGCGTGCAGGGCCTGGAAGCGCAGCCCGTCGATATCCGGTACGAGGGGAACGGCTCCCGGGCGGACGAGCTTGCCGGGGAGCAGCGGGCCCGCGAAGATGCGCCGCTGCTCGGACGCGGACGAGCGCTGGAAGACGAATCCCGGCCGCATCCGCACGACCCGGATCTCCGGGTGCCGTTGTTCGTACGCGTCGAGGAAGCGTTCCAGGTAGGCCTTCTCGCGGCAGTAGGCGGCCCCGGGCCAGCCGTGGGTGGGCCATGACTCGTCCACCACGCCTTCCTCGGGGCCCGGGGAGTACGCGCCGACGGACGACGCGTACACCAGCGCCGGGACCCCGGCCTCGGCGGCGGCCTCGAAGACGCGGATGCCGCCCAGCACATTGGTGTTCCAGGTGGCCACCGGGTCGTGGGTGGGCTGGAACGCCCAGGCCAGGTGCACGACCGCGTCCGCGCCGCGGAAGTGCGGGACGAGGTCGGTGCCTTCCTCGGCGATGTCGGCGCTCGCCCAGGTCGTCTTGAGCGGCTGCCACTCGGGGACCCTGCGGGCGATCCCGAGGACGGACACCACAGAGGGGTGCTGGCCGAGAGCTCTCACTACTGCGCTGCCGACGTTGCCGGTCGCTCCGACGACCACGACGCGGGGCCCCTCGCCCCCGGTCGTGCCGGTGTCGCCGACGGCCGGACGGCCTGCGGTTCCGTCCGTCATGGCTCGTCGCCCTTCTGGGAGTGATCCTGTGGAGTGCCGGCCGCCGCGCTGGGCGCGCGCTGCGCCTTCCGCGTGCCCGCGCACGCGGGGATGCGCAGCCGGGCGACCGGTGACGGTCGACTGTCGGGTACCCGGTGAGGGCGGGTTCAGACGCCGCCGCGCACCGCCGCCGGGAGCGGCACGGGAGTGGTCCGGCGGCACGGGATCGTGGTGGCGCGCCGCGCCGGTGCCGGATGGGCCGGTCCGGCCGGGGTATCCACCCCGAGGGCCAGCCCCGGCTGCGACGAGGTGGCGGGGATGAGCGGGTCGGACAGTGGGTTGCAGGGTGCTGCCTACGACGCGTCGCCGATCGTTCCGGAGGGCGCGGGTGCAGGTGTACGGGGTCCCGTCCCCGAGGGGCCTTGTGCCGCGGATGCTCCGTCCGACCCCGCACCCACCCGGTGGGAGCACGGCGGGACGGCGTTCCCGGGCCGAGGTGCGCGCCGATGCCGCCGGGGCGCATGCTGACTGTGTTGACCTACGTGGCGGCGCGCAGGACGCACCGTGCCGGGCACCGGCCGTCCGGTGTTCCGGCGCGGCCGGGCCGCCGTGCCCCGCACGTCGTCCGGTGCGGCAGGGTTCCCGAGCGGACCGGCCGCGGCGGGACGGCGGGGTGGCGGGGACGCCGCGCGCCCCGACCCGGCCGGATGCGCTGCACCCGCCACGCGCCACGGGACGGTCCCGAGGAGGGTGCGCCAGTGACCGCGACGGGGAACGAGGACGACCGCAGCCGGGAGGCGGGAGTGCCGGAGGCGAGGTACCCCGAGCCCGGATCCCTGGACGGCGGGAACCCCTCGGCCCTCGTGCACAGCGAGCTCAGCCGGGTGCTCGCCGAGGCGGTGGTGGACACCGTGGCCGCGGTCGGCGGATACGCGGGCGGCGTCTACCTGCGGTCGAGCAGCCAGCAGCTGCTGCGGCTGGCCGTGCTGGCGGGACTGCCGGGCAGGCTCTTCCGGCCGTGGTGGCGGATGCATGTGAACCGGCCGTTCCCGGTCGCGGAGGCCTACCGGAGCGGCCGGAGCATCGAGCTGGCCGACGCCGAGGACACCATGCGCCGCTTCCCCCAGCTCATGGCCGGGCTCCCCTTCCCGTTCGGTTCGTTGTACGCGCCCGTTTCCGGCGGCACGGAACGGTTCGGCGTGCTCGTCGTCCTGCGCCCCGCGACACCGGGGCGCGCCGTGACGATCGCCGACCGCCGCCTGATGAGGGCCGCCGCGGCACGCCTCGGTGCGTCACTGGCCCGCATGCACGCACGTCACACGGCCGTGGAGTGGGACGCGGAGCCGGTGACCGTGCAGCTGCCCGCACTGGTGGTCCCGTCCGTCCGGATCGGCCATGTCGAATGGGACCTCGACAGCAGTGTGCTCACACCGGACGACGACCTGTGCGCGATCCTCGGCACCGCTCCGGCGCACTTCCCCGGCACCGCGGACGAGCTCGCGACGCGGAGACAGCCGGAGGAACTGACCGAGCTGTGGTCCGTGGCCCGGCAGGCCGCCGAGGGCGACCGGCCGGTCACCCGCAGACTGCGCGTCCGGGGCGCGGACGGCTGGCCCCACCTGGTGGGGGTCTCGTGCCGGGTCGTGCATCCGCATGGCAGGGCGCGACGGGTGGTCTGCTCGGCCGTGGACCTCGGGACGGGGCCGGCGGCGGCCGAGGCCGCCGACCGGCTGCCCGAGGGGGTGTTCTCCCTCGACCGGGTCGGACGGATCGTCTACGCCAACCGGAGCGCGGAGGAGCTGCTCGGCAGCCTGCGTTCCGATCTGCTCGGACGTCCGCTGTGGGAGGCGCTGCCGTGGATGGACCGCCCGGGGTACGAGGACCCGTTCCGAGCGGTCCTGCTCTCCCACGACCCGGTGCACTTCCTGGCCAGGCGATCAGCGGAGCAGTGGCTGTCCGTCGCGCTCCATCCCGGTACGAACGGTCTGACCTGCACGGTCGTCCCGATGCCGGTGGCCCGCGAGGGCGAGGACCTGGAAACCGCCGTGGAGGAGGAACGGGAGCGCGCGCCGTCCGCGGTCGGGGAACTGCTCACCGGCGGGGAACCGCCCCCGCACGGGCCGGGCGCGGCCACCCGCATGTCGGCGCTCTACCGGCCGGTGGCGCTGGCCATCGCGCTGACCGAGGCCGTCACTGCCCGGCAGGTGTCCTCCGTCGTCACGGACGAGCTGCTGCCCGCCTTCGGCGGCCGCCAGCTGGCCATCTACGTCCTCCACGAGGGGCATCTGTACCTCGCCTGGGAGACCGGCTTCCCCCGGGGGTTCCTCGACCAGTTCGACGGCATCGCGCTCGACGCCCGGCTGCCGGGTGTGGAGACGCTCACCACCGGCAGTCCGATCTTCTTCGAGTCCATGGAGCAACTGGCCGCTTCGTACCCCGGCATCCCGCTGGACGCGGACTTCGGCGCGCGTGCCTTCCTGCCGCTGATCGCCTCCGGTCGCCCGGTGGGGTCCTGCATCCTCGGCTTCGACAGGCCGCGCGGCTTCAGCCCGGAGGAACGCACCGTGCTGACGGCCCTCGCCGGACTGATCGCCCAGGCCCTGGAGCGGGCGCAGCGGTACGACACCGAAGTCGCCCTCGCCCGGGGGCTCCAGGACGCACTGCTGCCGCACCGGCTGCCGCAGATCCCGAACGTGGAGACCGTGGGCCGGTACCTGCCGGGGACGCAGGGCATGGAGGTCGGCGGTGACTGGTACGACGTCATCGAGACGGACCACGGTGTCGCCCTGGTCATCGGCGACGTCCAGGGGCACGGTGTGGAGGCGGCTGCCGTGATGGGGCAACTGCGCAGCGCGGTCAGGGCGTTCGCGCTCGCCGGGCAGGAGCCGCAGCAGGTGATGAGCGGCACCAATCGCCTGCTCATCGGCCTCGACTCCGGTCACTTCGCCAGCTGTTGCTACGTCACGCTGGACCCTGCGGACGGCGCTCTGCGGGCCGTACGGGCCGGTCATCCCCAGCCGCTGATGCGCCGGCCCGACGGGCGGACCGAGGTGCTGGACCTGACCGGCGGTGTGGTGCTCGGTGTCACTCCGGAGGCGTCGTTCCCGGTGAGCGAGCTGCGGATGGCAGCCGGTTCCGTGCTGGCCCTCTACACCGACGGTCTCGTCGAACGGCCCGGAGCCGACATCGACGTGGGCATCGAACGGCTGCGCGCGCAGCTCGCCCGGGCGGGTTCCCTGTCCTCCCTCGCCACCACCGCCGACCGGCTGATCGCCAAGGCACGCCAGGCCCCGGACCGCCCGGACGACATCGCGCTCCTCCTGACCGCCCGTCGGCCGACGGTCTGAGCGACAGCCCTTCCGAGCGCCGGCGCACCGCCCGCCCTTCGGCTTCCCTTCGGCCGGCGACGACTGCCGACGGCTGACGTCGGCTCCGTCCGCTGTCCGGCGACGCCGCCCCGCTCGGAACCCGTGTCACCACCGGCTCCGCTGCCCGGCAGACGGCATTGTCCGAGCCCGCTGATAGCGTGCCGCGTCCGACCCGGAGGATCATGAAAGGACGGCAGCCATGCAGGAAGTGACGTGCCATGAGGTCAGCGAACGTCAGACGGCGCAGGCACTCGACGGCATAGTCCGACGGACCGTGGAGAGGTGGCACCGGTTGCGCTGCGACGACCCTTCGCCGGGGAAGCTGCTGGAGTTGCGTGACGAGCTCCTCGACCACGTCGCCGTCCGGGCCGTGCAGGACCCGGCTCTCGACGAGTCGACGCGCAAGGCGCTGCTGACGGCGGCGGAATGCTCCCTGGGGGTGCTGAGCGTCGGCTGCTTCCCCAATGGTGACCAGGAGATCGTCCTCCCGCTCGTCGGCGAGATGCTCAGCAGCGAGGACATCGCCTTCGGCGACGTCGTCAAGGACGCCCCCACAGCTGCGACGTGGGCCGACACGTTTGCCATGTGCCTGGTCAGCGGCCTGGTGTGGGACTGGCAGCGGGTGACCGGTCTGCTGTTGCGGGAGGACTACGCGCCCGCGATCCGTAAGGGGGTGCCGTACTCGAAGTTCACCTCGACGTCGGACCCGGCGGACCTCGCCGCGATGGACGCGCTGTGCGGCTACCTGGCCCAGGCGAGCGGACACCTGCCCCGCGACTGGCCCACCGTGACCCTGCGCAAGCCGGACGCCGACGAGCGTGCCGAGGCGGCCCGGAAACTGGACGCGGCCGGCACCCTGGCTCCGGACCAGCGCCTCCTCCGCGTCCTCCTCGACGACGACCGGCACGCCTTCGGGCAGGCTCTCGTCGCCCGGCTCGCCGAGCACCGGGAGAGCGTGGGACCCGATCCCGCGCCCAGGACCCTGCTGCCGGTCGGCACCCTCGCCCTTGCCGCCCTCGCGGTCCAGGTGCACGGATGGGAACCGGGCGTCAGGTCCGGCTACTTGCCGCACGGACTTCTGGGTTCCACGGATGCGCTGCGGCGAGCGACGGACACCGAGGTGAACAACCCGGATTTGCGGGCGGCCGAGCAGTCCTGACCCCAGCAGGACACCCCGGGCCGTCCGACGCGTACTCCAGGGGCGGTTGACGGGGCAGCGTGTGCGGCCCGCCAACCGCCTTACGCTTCCGCCCTACGCTTCCGCCCTACGCTTCTGGAGCCGAGAGCCGCCGGTCCGTCGATCCCCCGGTTCCCCCGACACGTGCCGCGATGGTCCGCGCGCACTCCAACGACTCGGCACGCGTGGTGTCCACCACCAGGTCATAGACCACGCCGTGGTGGACCGCGTCGGCCTGGGACGCGGCCATGCCGATGACCCGATCGCCCCGTGCGATCTCACGGCCTGCCGCAACCGCGCCGTCGCACCGGACGCCGACCCACAGCACCCGCAGGTCGCCCAAAGCACCCTGCCAGCGCTGCTGCGAGTCGGCGCCGCCGAGGAAGACCTCGTCGACGATCACCCGGGCGCCCGATCGGGCCATCGCGGCGACCCCCGCGATCCAGGCGGCTTCCAGCGTCCGGAACTCCGGCCCGACGATCACCTCTCCGTCCGGAGCGAACTCGATCCCGGCATCGGATGTCTGCATGGACGCGGGCATCGCCTCGACCAGCGTGTCGGTCCCCAGGGCCAGCCATGGATCCGGCAGGAGCGCCTGCAGACACCGGGCGATCCCGGACTTCCCCGAGCTGGAACCACCGTTGAGAATGATCACCTCAGTCGTCACGGCGCCACAGTAGAGGCACCGCGGCGCACCCTCACAACCCGCAGCGGCCCCACCGAGCAGCACCTCGGTGCCGTCCGCTCGGAACGCGCCGGTGGCGCCCGGGGTGCGGTGGCCGACGTCACCGGCCCGCTGTCCGAGTGCCCGGCGATGCCCCCGAGTGCGCAGCGCGCCTGCGTACACAGCGCACATGAGTACATGAGGACGCCGGGACCTGAGTACCTGATCCGATTCCGCGGGCCGCCGCCGCTGATCGAATGGGAACCATGACTCCCGACGCGCCCCGCCACTCCCGCATCCAGCAGGTGACCACCACCGGCACGGCCCTGGCCATGGCCCTGCTGCCCCTCGTGGTCGGGGTACTGCTGGCGAAGGCGATGGCCGCGGATCCGCTGGCACCGGTGAACGCCATGGTCACCAGCGGCGGACAGCGGGCCCGCATCGCACCGGCGGACCTGCGCCGTTGCAGCAGGAACGCGATGCGCATGCGCGGGTGGCGGCTCCGCCGAAGCGGATGAACACCGGAGGCGTACGGAGGCCGGACGCGCACCACGCCGGCACCCGGCACCCGGCACCCGGCACCGATACCCGTGCTCCGGCACCGGCCTCGCAGGCCCGTGCTCACCGAGCCGCCCTCTCACATGGTGCGCGCCACGAAGTACGGGAAGAGGGCGAGGAGTTCCGCGGCAGCGCCCGGGGCGAGGGGTACGGACGCCAGGCAGTCGCGGGCCGCGTCGAGGCGGCGGTCCGCCTCGGCGAGTGCGGCGGCCCGGCCGCCCGCCTCCTCGACCAGGCGGGCGGCGTGGCGCAGCGCCGGGCCCTCGAGAGTGTCCGGGCCGGTCAGCAGTGCGGTGAGCTCATGGGCGGCCGTGTGCGGCGCCGCGAGGGCGGCGAGCACGGGCAGCGTCTTCTTGCGCCGGCGCAGGTCGTTGTGAACCGGCTTCCCGGTGGTTGCGGGATCGCCCCACAGGCCCAGTACGTCGTCCACCGCCTGGAACGCGACCCCGAGATGGCGCCCGGCCGTCGTGAGTGCCACGACGGTGGCCTCGGGCGCCCCGGCGAGGATGGCGCCGAGACCCGTCGCGCAGCCGAGCAGGGAGCCGGTCTTCCAGTCGGCCGTGGTGAGGTAGGCGTCGACGGAGACGGCTTCCGGTCCGGTCCACGGCCGGGACTCGAGGAGCAGGTCCTCCGACTGGCCGCTGACCAGGTCGCCGAGGCAGGCGGACAGCATGCGGAGGGCCGCGCCGCTCCGGGGGCCGGCCGATCCGGCGAGGACGTCGACGGCGAGGGCGAACAGGGCGTCACCGGTGAGGACCGCCGGGCCCGTGCCGTAGGCGCTCCACACCGTGGGGCGGCCGCGGCGGGACTCGTCCCCGTCCATGATGTCGTCGTGGAGCAGGGAGAACGTGTGGATCAGTTCGACTGCGACCGCTCCGTCGACGGCGACCGAGCCGGGGGCTCCGGCGGCCTCGGCCGCGAGGACGGCCAGTGCCTGCCGGACGCCCTTGCCCGCCTTTCCGGTGCGCGGCGTACCGCCCTTCTCGCACCAGCCGAAGGAGTAGCCGGCCATCTCGGCGGGCCAGGCGTGGAGGCCGGCGACACGGGAACGGAGTGCGGGTTCCACGAGCGCCCGGCAGCGGGCGAGGGTGTCGGCCGCGGAAACCGGGCCGGGAGCGGGGCCGGGCTCGTCGTTCACCGGCCGGGCGGCCGGGGGTGTCGCCGTTCCGGGCGCGGCGGTGGGGGCCGGAGCCGTCGTACGAGGCGTCATACGAGCACCTCCGCGGTGTCCGTCACATCGCCGCTCCGTGGGGGTATCCCCAGTTCGGCGTGGGCCTTGTCGACCATGCTCCGGGCGTGCCGGAGCCCGATCCGGTCCAGCACCCGTCCCAGCTCGGCGAGTTCGGCCGCGGTCCGCGCCGGGTCCGCGCCGAGACGGGCACGTGCCTTGACCGCGCCGAGCCGGGACAGGGCCTCACCGCGCGGCTCGCCCATGGCACGGAACTCTTCGAGGGACTGCTCGTAGGTGCAGAGGGCTTCCGCGTGGCGTCCGGCGCGATACAGCACATTGGCACGCATCTTGTGGTTGTAGGCGAGCGCGCTGGACAGGTTCATGTCCCTGCAGGCCACCTCGGCCTCGGCGAGGAGTTCCAGGGCGCGCTCGGCATCGTTGTCGCGGACGGACACGATGTCGGCCATGCCGCGCAGCGCCCAGGCCCGGCCGCGCCGGTCGTCGGCCTTCCCGGCGATCTCGGCGGCCTCCTCGAACATGGTGTAGGCGGTGTCGTAGGAGCCGGTGTTGCGGTGCATCTGGGCGATGCCTTCGAGGGCCCAGACGGTGTGCCGGGCCTCGCCGCGTTTGCGGGCCTCCGCGAGGAGCTGGTCGTGGAGTTCGCCGACGGCGCGGTAGTCGCCCTGTATTCGGCCGGTTTCGGCGAGACCTGCCAGGGAGTAGCCGCGGGCCACGATGTCACCGCCCAGTTTCCCGGCCTCGGCCGCGTACCGCAGCAGGCGGAACGCGAGGGACAGGGCGCCGCGTTGACGGGCGAGGGTGCCTCCGCTCCACAGCGCCCATGCCATGCCCGGCATGTCGCCGGCCGAACGGGCCGTGCGGTAACTGGACTTCCACGCCCGGTCGGCGTCCTCGACATGGCCGAGCCGGCGGTGCGCCTCGGCGAGTGCCAGCGCGGCACGGGCCTTCTCCCCCGCGTCCGCCGAGCGTTCGGCCGCGGCCATCTGCTCGGCCGCCCTGGCGAGTACGTCCGTCAGGGAGGAGTTCACCGACAGTGTGCTGAGCGCTCCCTGGTACTCCGGCGCGAGTGCTTTGCTGTACATGGGTGCCTTTCCGTGGGGACGGCCGCGTGCCCGTACGGCGGTAAGGCCTTCATCACGGCGGTCCCCCTTCTCCGTGCCTCGTCATGGACGCGCGCGCGTCGCGAAGGAAGAGGATCTTCCCTCCGTCCGGGTTCCACCCTCTTCTCACTTTCCGTGGGAAGAAGGGTGGTTGGGGACGGTCCGCGAAGCCGGAGAGCGTGCGGCGGCGGGCGGCGGAAGCCGGTGGACGCCGCCGCTCGACCGGGCCGTGGGGCCGTCAGACGGAGTGTCCGAGGACCGCCTCGGCGTCGGCGATCAGCTGTGTCAGGTACTCGCGTGCGTGGGCGGCGCCGGCGAGGGCGGCCGACTGGCCGGCCCAGAGGTTGACGTAGTCGGGCGTGCCGCGTTGGGCGGCGGCTCGCCGGACCGGCCGCATCAGGGTGTTCTGCACGGGGTACGGCGGGACGGCGTCCTCGTGGGCGGCCAGTTCACGGACGAGCCGGTTGGGGATGCCGCGGGCGTGCCGGCCCGAGAACAGCCGTGTGAGGACGGTGGTGCGGGCCTCCGGGCCGCGCAGTGCGCGCCGGTGGACGGTGCTCGCGCCCGACTCTTCCGTCGCGAGGAATCCCGTGCCGATCTGGACGCCGTCCGCGCCGAGGGTCATTGCGGCCGCCACTCCGCGGCCGTCGGCGATGCCGCCGGCCGCGATCACCGGGACCTCGACGGCGTCGACGATCTGGGGCACCAGGGAGAAGGTGCCGACCAGGGATTCGCGGACGGGCCGCAGGAAGGCTCCCCGATGGCCCCCGGCGTCACTGCCGGAGGCCACCACCGCATGGCATCCGGCGGATTCCAGGGCGACGGCCTCGTCGACGGTGGTGGCGGTGCCGATGAGGACGATCCCGCGGCGTCCGGCCTCCCGGACCACCCGGCGGGGCGGAACGCCCATGACGAAACTGATCACGGGCGGGGCCGCGGCCAGCAGCGCGTCGATCTGTTCGTCGAAGTCGAGGGGCGGGGTGGAAACGATGTCCTCGGGGCGCGGAAGAGGGAGATCCAGTGCCTCGTGGACCGGGCGCAGCCGCTCGAGGTGTGCGGCGGCCTCGGCGACGCCGAGACCTGCGGCCAGTTCGAGCTCCCCGCCGAGGGGGACCCACAGGTTCACGGCGAAGGGGCGCCCGGTCGCCGCGGCGAGCGCCCGGACGGTGTCCGTGATGCCGTCCGGTGTCAGGTGGTGCGCTCCGTAGGAGCCGAGCCCGCCGCCGTCGGAGACGGCCGCGGCCAGCCCTACGGACGACAGCCCTCCGCCGAACGGCCCCTGGACGACGGCGTGTTCGATACCGAGCAGGTCCTGGAGGCGGCGGGACACGGCACGGGTGGTCGTGGACATGGGTGTCCTTTCGAGGTGCCGGCGGGCGGATCCGCCGGGCCTGGAACGAACCCTAGACGACCGGTCAACTAAAAACCATGGAGCTTGATCGATGGCATAGTTGACCGGCCGTATACTCGTCCGCATGGGCAGGACCAGCACGGCACGGGAACGGCTCGTCGACGCCACCTGCACGCTGATGCGGACACGGGGTTACGCGGCGCTCGGCGTCGCCGAGATCTGCGCGCGCGCCGACGTCAGGAAGGGCAGTTTCTACCACTTCTTCGAGTCCAAACAGGCACTGACCGTGGAGGCGGTGAACACCCACTGGGGCGCGCAGCGGTCCGACTGGCGGGCCGTGCTCGAGACCGACGGGCCCGCTCTCGGCCGGCTGCAGGACCTGTTCGCGGACCTGACACGGCGCCAGCGGGACGACCACCACGAGCACGGTGCCGTCACCGGCTGCCTGCTCGCCAATCTGGCCCTGGAACTCGGCAGCCAGGAGGAGCCGATCCGGACCCGTCTCCGGGAGATCTTCGACGAGCAGATCGCCCTGGTGAAGGGCGTCCTGGACGATGCGGCCGCCGAGGGGACCGTCGCCGCCGCAGCCGCCTCGTCCGCCACCGCCCGAGCGGTGCTCGCCCAGCTGGAGGGACTGCTGCTGTTCGCCCGACTCGCGAACAGCCCGGATCCCCTCGACGACCTGTGGCCCCGGACCGTACAGCTCCTGGCCGCGACTCCGGCCGGGCCGGGCTCCTGAGCCGGCGGGTCCAGGAGGCGCGCGACGGACGGATCAGACGGCCGACCGGTGGTGGGCGAGGACCGCGTGCGGATCCTCACCGCCGGGCACCGGTGCCGGATCCGCGTGGATGAGTGCGGCGGTCAGCCGGGGAACGGCATGGAGCAGCGCGTGTTCCGCATCGACCGCGACGCGGTGGGCCTGGTCGAGGGTGAGGCCGCCGTCGACGACGATGCCGGCCTCGGCGCGGAGCGTGTGGCCGAGCCAGCGCATGCGCAGTTCACCGACGGCGACCACCCCGGGCACCGAGGACAGTACGGTCTCCGCCCTCTCCACCAGCTCGGGGTCGACGGCGTCCATGAGCCGGCGGAAGACCTCGCGGGCGGCGTCCTTCAGGACGAGGGCGATCGCCACGGCGATGAGCAGGCCGACGACCGGGTCCGCCCGGGGCAGGCCCAGCGCCGCTCCGGCCGCGCCGAGGAGCACCGCGAGCGAGGTGAAGCCGTCCGTACGGGCGTGGAGGCCGTCGGCCACCAGCGCCGCGGACCCGATCCGGCGGCCGGTGCGGATCCGGTAGCGGGCCACCCATTCGTTGCCCAGGAACCCGACCGCGGCCGCCGCGGCCACGGCGGGCAGATGGCTGACCTCCCTGGGGTGCAGCAGCCGGTCGACGGCCGTCCATCCGGCGAGCACGGCCGACGCCGCGACGGTGACGACGATGAGGATCCCGGCGAGGTCCTCGGCCCGGCCGAACCCGTAGGTGAACCGGCGGGTGGCGGCACGCCGGCCCAGGACGAACGCGACGGCCAGCGGCAGGGCGGTGAGCGCGTCGGCGGCGTTGTGGAGCGTGTCGCCGAGCAGGGCGACGGAACCGGAGAGCGCCACGACTCCGGCCTGCACCACGGCGGTGAGCGCCAGCACGGCGAGCGAGACCCACAGGGTGCGCATGCCCTCGGCGGAGGACTCCATCGCCGGGTCGACCTTGTCCGCCGCCTCGTGGCGGTGCGGGGTGCCGGCGTGGGCCAGGACGTGCGCGAGGCGCGCCCAGGGGCGGCGGTCCGCGCGGCTGTGGTGCTGCCTCTCTCCGCGGGGTGAGTCGTCGTGGTGCGAGGCACTGTGGTGGTCCGCGTTGCGGTGGCCGTGCGCGGGGGGATGGTGCTCGTGCTCGTACTCGTCCGCACGTCGGGCCGGGCGCTGCCGGGTTTCACGGTCGGGCTTCCTTGCGCTCACGGCAGCACGCACCTTCCGGGTCGGGCCGGTGGACATCCTCCTTCTACCCGGTTCAATATGTGCGTATGAGTGCACGCATGCAACTATCAGGTGCGCTCGCTGTGCAGGAGCAACGACCCGTGGAAGGCGAGGTCTTCGCATCAGCCGCAGGGACGCTGGAACTGCTCGCCGACCGCACCCGGCTGGCGCTGCTGCACCGCCTCCTCGACGGCGAGGCCGACGTCACGACGCTGACCGGGGCGTGCGGCGCGCATCGCACGTCCGTGAGCCGGCACCTCGGCCGGCTGCGACTCGCGGGCCTGGTGACCACCCGGAGGGAGGGCCGCCGGATCGTGTACGCCCTGGGCTCGGAAGCGCTGGCCCGACTGGTGCGGGAGACCGTGCGCTACGCCCGAGGGGAGGCCGGACGCCACCCGGCCGGAGCCGGCCCCGACGCCTCCGGGCGCCGGTGACCACCGCAGCAATGCCGCGCGAGCCACCCCAGGACGGTCCCCTATGGGCACATCACCACGCCTCCGCATGCCAGGGGGCGCCCGGGCGGGTCGCCGTGGGATCGGCGGTCGACTGGAGGGCGTACACATCGCGCCCGGCGTCGTCGGGGACGGGGCCGAGATAGGTGTGGCCGGTGAGGTGGCACCAGGCGGGCAGGTCGAGCGGGGCGGCCGGGTCGGTGGCGACGACGTGGACGGTCGTGCCCGCCGGGGCAGCGGCGATGCGCTTGCGCAGGTGCAGGAGGAGGGTGACGCAGAGCATGCCGGTGCCGTCCACGACGATCGGCTCGCCGCCGGTGGCGGGGGTGGCGTTCATACGGCGCACACTTCGACGGGCAGGGCCGCGAGGCGCCATTCGAGCATGCCGCCGGCCAGCCGCTTCGCGGTGCGGCCGCGCGCTGCGAGAAGGCGGACGGCGTCGTGGGCGAGGACGCAGTTCGTACCGCGGCAGTAGGCGACGACCTCCGTGTCGGCGGGGAGCCCGGCGAGACGCGCTTCCAGCTGGTCGAGCGGGATGGAGACGGCGCCGGGGATGTGGCCGGCGTCGTACTCCTCGGCCGGGCGGACGTCGATGACGGTGGCGGTTCCTGCCCTCACCCGTTCCAGCAGCTCCTCGCGGCTGACCGGGTCGGTGTCACCGGGGCCGAGGTACGCGATCCGGGCCTGCTCGGCAGCGGCCAGGTATGTACGGGCGACCTGCTGCAGCTGCGCGTACAGCGCGGCGACATCGTCGCCGGCGAGCCGGTAGTGGATCCGGACTCCGTCGCGGCGGGTGACGACCAGGCCGGCCTGCTTGAGGGTCTGCAGGTGCGCGGACGCGGTCGTCAGTCCCAGGCCGGCGGCCTTGGCCAGCGAGTCGACGCTGCGCTCGCCCTGGGCGAGCAGATCCAGCAGTTCCAGGCGCTTGCCGTTGGACAGCGCCTTGCCTGCCGTGGCGAGCGCGTCGAACAGGGCGGCCTTGCGGGTGGGGTCTCCCATGGCATCCTCCATAAATCCATGGAATATTGTAGGAGTAGCGGGGTGGATATGCCACCCGGATCCTCACCATGCTGGAGGACGTCGTGAGTTTCGCCGACGAACACCTGATCCCTCTGGTCGATGCCGGGCTGGGCAACAGCGCCTACCTGGTCGACCTCGGCGACGGCCGCGCCCTGGCCGTCGACGCCTCCCGGGACCTGCGGGCCCTGCGCGAGGCCGCCGGCCGGCGCGAACTCGCGGTGGCGTTCGCCGCCGACACCCACCTGCACGCCGACTTCCTCACCGGCGCCCTCCAGCTCGCCGCCGACGACGGCGCCACCGTGCTGGCCTCGGCCGCGGGCCACCGGGCGTTCCCCCACGCACCTCTCGGGGACGGCGACGAGACCGACCTCGGCGGGCTCACCCTGCGGGCCCTGGCCACCCCCGGCCACACCGACGAGCACCTGTCCTTCCTGCTCCTGGACGGCAGCAGGGAGCTCGGGGTGTTCACCGGCGGCTCGCTGATCGTCGGCTCCGCCGCCCGTACCGACCTCCAGGGCGCCGACCGGGCGGAGGAGCTGGCCCGCGCCCAGTACCGCTCGCTGCGACGGCTCGCCGCACTGCCCGACTCGACCGCGGTGTGGCCGACGCACGGCGCCGGGTCGTTCTGCTCGGCCCCGCCCGGCTCGGAGCGGACCACCACCATCGGCGCCCAGAAACGGGCGAACGACCTGCTGGCCGCACCGGACGAGGACACCTTCGTCGCCCGGCTGCTCGGCTCGCTCGGCTCCTACCCCGCCTACTTCGGCCGCCTCGCCGAACTCAACCGCCGGGGCCCGGCACTTCTCGACAGCGCGCCCGGCCTGCCACCGCTGTCCCCGGCCGAGGTGCGCTCGGCGCTCGCCGACGGCGGGTACCTGGTCGACGCCCGGCCGGTCACGGAGTTCGCCGCCGGGCACATCCCCGGCGCCGTCTCCAATCCGCTGCGGCCGGCGTTCGCGACCTGGCTCGGCTGGCTGCTTCCCCCGGACGCGCCGCTCGTCTTCGTCCTCGGCGCCGGCCAGGACGCGGCGGAACTCGCCTGGCAGGCCACGAAGATCGGCTACGACCGGATCGCCGGACGGCTGGCCGGCGGCATGGACGCCTGGCACGCCGACGGCGGCCCGGTCGAGACCATCGCGCTGGTGACGGCCGACCGGATCGGCACCCTGCCGGTGCTGGACGTACGTCAGGACGCCGAGTTCCGCGCCGGGCACATCCCCGGCGCCGCCCACGCCGAGCTCGGCGGCCTCGCCGCCGACGGACGGGACGCCGCCGACGGGACGGTGGTCATGTGCGGGCACGGCGAGCGCGCGATGACCGCCGCCAGTCTCCTCGCCGCCCGCGGCACCCATGACCTCGCGGTGCTCGTCGGCGGCGCCGGCGACTGGGCGAAGGCCACCGGCCGCCGGCTTGAGGCGGGCCGGTGACCGCCACCGACTCCACCACCGGTCCGGCCGCCGCGGGCGGAATACGGCTCGGCCTGCGTGCGAACCTCGCCCAGTTCGCCCTCCTCGTCGCGGTCAACGCGCTGGTCGGCGGCATGCTCGGCCAGGAACGCACCGTCCTGCCGCTGCTGGCGGACCGGACCTTCCACCTGTCCGCCTACACCTCCGCCCTCACCTACATCGTGGCGTTCGGCGCGACCAAGGCGGTCACCAACTTCTTCGCAGGCACCCTCTCCGACCGCTACGGCCGCAAGCCGGTCCTGGTCGCGGGCTGGCTGATCGCGCTGCCGGTGCCGCTGCTGCTGATCTGGGCCCCCTCCTGGGGCCTGGTCGTATTCGCCAACGTACTGCTCGGCGTCAACCAGGGCCTCACCTGGTCCACCACCGTCATCATGAAGATCGACCTCGTCGGGCCGGCCCGCCGCGGCCTGGCGATGGGCTTCAACGAAGCCGCCGGCTACCTCGCGCTCGCCGGCACCGCCATGGCCACCGGCGCCATCGCCGCCCGCTGGGGACTGCGGCCCGAGCCGTTCCTCCTCGGCATCGCCTACGCCGCCCTCGGCCTCGGCCTCTCCGCCTTCGCCGTGCGCGAGACCCGCGAACACGCCCGGGCCGAGGCCGCCCTCCATCCCGCCGGCCACCCGGACCACCACGCCGAGCTCACCACCGGCCGGATCGCCCGCACCACCAGCCTCACCGACAAGGCCCTGTCCTCGGCCAGCTGGGCCGGCATGGTCAACAACCTCAACGACGCCCTCGCCTGGGGCGTCTTCCCGCTGCTCTTCGCGGCCCACGGCCTGTCGATCGGCCGGATCGGCATGCTCGCGGCCCTCTACCCCGCCGTCTGGGGCCTCGGCCAGATCCTCACCGGATGGTGGTCCGACCGGATCGGCCGCAAACACCTCATCACCGCCGGCATGCTGCTGCAGGCCGTCGCGATCGGCCTGGTCGCCGCCGGCACCACCCTCCCGGTCTGGGCACTCGCCCAGGTCCTGCTCGGCGCCGGCACCGCCATGGTCTACCCGACACTGCTCGCCGTCATCGGCGACGTCGCCCATCCCGCCTGGCGCGCCCGCGCGGTCGGCGTCTACCGGCTCTGGCGCGACGGCGGCTTCGCCGTCGGCGCCCTGCTCGCCGGAGCCCTCGCCGACGCGTACGGCATCACCACCGCGATCTGGGCCGTCGCGGTCCTCACCGCCGCATCCGGTGCGGTGGTCGCGGTGCGGATGTACGAGACCCACCCACGAGCGCGCACCCCGTAGCGGCCGGCCGGGCCCGCGCGCCCCACCGGCCGCGCGACCGGTCCCGGAGGAACCGGGCCGAAGGAACCTGGCCGAAGGAACCGGTCTCGCCACTCCGGCACGAACAGGCCGTCTCACCAACGGCCCGTGCCCGGAACGGCCCAGGAACTCCCATGAGCCCATTCGGGTAGGAGCGGGACCTCTACGGCGTTTCGCTGTGCTTTCCGGCGCCGCACGTGACGCATGGTCAAGGGACCACCTGATTAGTACGACAATCGTCACAATCCGGAGGACCCGCCATGGCCCCCGTACGCCCGCACCCAGGCCACCGCGCCGCACTGCCTCTCGCCGCCACCGCCGCTCTCGCCGCGCTCGCGCTCACCACGGCACCCTCGGCCGCCGCACAGGATGCCAACGGCGACGTCCGCAGCGACCGCGACCTGACCCTCGTCGACCACCGGAACGGCGGCGCGAGCGGTCTGAGCACCCTGGAGGACGTCACCGGCCTCCACGACGCCCAAGGTCCCGTTCCCGGCGGGAGCGACGGCACCACGAAGTCCGCCGAGAGCCCCGCCGGTCCGTCCGTGGCGGCCACCACCGGATACGCCGTCGTCGGCACCTTCGCCGCCCTCGCCGGTTCGCTCGTCATCCGCCGCGCCCACCGCGGTTACTCCTGAACCGTCGGCACCCCGGCCCCCGGCCCCGCCGGCACCCCCGACACCACCGTCGCGTACAGCTCCTCGCAGACCGCCGACCGAGGAACCATCCCGCTCCCGGCGAAGACGGCGAGGGCCTGCGCCATCTGACGCTCGCTCGTCTCGACGAGCAGACAGCCGCCCGGTGCCAGCCATTCCGGCGCCTCCGCGGTCACCCGGCGCAGCACGTCGAGCCCGTCGACGCCCCCGTCGAGTGCCACCCGCGGCTCGTGGACGCGCGCCTCGGCGGGCAGCAACTCCACCGCCCCGGTGGGTACATACGGAACGTTGGCGATCAGTACGTCGATGCGGCCCCGGAGGGTCCCCGGCAACGGCGCGAAGAGGTCGCCCTCGTGAACCCGCCCGCCGAAGGCCGCGACATTGCGGCGCGCGCACCGCGCCGACAGGGGGTCCACGTCGGAGGCGTGCAGCACGGCCCGCCTCGGGTCATCGCCCAGTGCGTCCATCACGGCGGCGCCGAGCGCGCCGGACCCGCAGCAGAGGTCCACGACGACCGTGTCGCGGCGGGCGTCCAGCCGCGTACGGGCGGCGGCGACCGCCCGACCGGCGAGGAACTCGCTGCGGCGACGCGGGACGAACACACCGGGATCCACGGCGATGCGCAGGCCGCGGAACTCGGCCCAGCCGACGACGTGTTCAAGCGGGCGGCCGTCGGCGCGCCGCTCCACCATCACCTCCAGCGCGGAGGGCGAATCGGCGGCGGACATCAGCAACTGCGCCTCGTCCTCGGCGAAGACGCAGCCGGCGGCCCGCAATCGCTCGACGATCAGGGACTGGACAGAGGGTGCCGGAAAGAAGGACACGGGAGCCTTTCGGATGACCGATGGGGACTCCCGGCGTTCATCCGACTCCGATGAACCGCACAGCGACAGAGGGGAGCCCCGGACCTGACAACGCGGTAATGGGTCTCACCTCCTCGGTCGCGCACAGTTGTAGGCGCTCACCCTATCCCATCGCGACCCGCCCGCCGGGAAGCAAGTCCACAGGCCCACGGCCTCCCGGAGCACGGGCCCCGGCACTCGGGGAATCCCCCCTCCACCTGCCGGTCCGCTCACGGCCCGTGGACGACCAACCGATTGTTGATGCCGATGTGACGGTTGTGGCCTTGGAGTGCTGACTTCCGGTCAGTACGATGCGCCCTAGTTGATCACTCAGCGTGGAGCTCCGGCCATGGACCGTGGTCACCACGGAGAGTGTTCGCGCGCCGACAACTGAGAGGGAATCAAGCGTGAGGCCTACACTGGCAGTTCCTCCGATGTACGCCCCCATCCCGTCCGCCGTGCATCCCAGCCACGCGGCCATCGACGCACGGACCGCGGCCTGGGCAGACGCCTTCGGCATCGGATCGCCGGAGTGGCGCGGCCGCCTCGTGAAGCAGGACCTCGGCGTCTTCGCCGCCAGGATCCTTCCCGAGGGGCAGGAGGAAGTGGTCGCCCTCCTCTCCGACTTCGTCATATGGCTCTTCGGCGTGGACGACGGATACTGCGAGGAGGGCGACCTCGGCTCCAGGCCAGGCGAGCTGGCGGCGGCGCTGCACCGCCTCCTGCGCATCGCCCAGAACCCCGAGGCCCCGATGATGCGGGACGACCCGCTCGCCGCGAGCCTGCGCGATCTGACCCGCCGGGTGTCCCTCCATGGATCCGCGCTGCAGGCCGGCCGATGGGTGGACACCCTGCGCGAGTACTTCTTCGCGGTGGTCTGGGAGGCGTCGCACCGCGCCGCGGGCCGGGTGCCCGGCCTCAACGACTACGCCCTGATGCGCCTCTACGACGGCGCGACCTCCGTGGTGCAGCCGTTCCTGGAGATCGGGCACGGCTTCGAGCTCCAGCCACACGAGCGGGACAGCCGAGCGGTGCGGGCCGCCGCCGAGATGACCTCCTTCATCACCACCTGGGACAACGACATCTACTCCCACCACAAGGAGAGCCGGGGGAAGGGCTACTACCTCAACATCATCAGGGTGCTGGAGCACGAGTACGGGCTCACCCCGGGCCAGGCGCTGACGAAGGCGATAGCCCAGCGCGACCGCGTGATGTGCCTCTTCCTCCGGCTGCGGGCGAAGCTGGCGGACGAGGGCAGCCCCCAGCTGCGGCAGTACCTGCGGGGCCTGTCCTCCTTCATCCGGGCGACCCAGGACTGGAGCGTCAGCTCCCTGCGCTACACCACGCCCGACGACCCGGCCTCCCTGTCCGCGTCCTTCACCGACACCCCGAGCGACGACAGCACCGAGCCCCTCGACATTCCGTCGGTCTCCTGGTGGTGGGACCTGGTGCCCGTCTCCCCGACGGCTGCCGCGGACCGGTCCGAGGAGCTGCGGGGCGCGGACTGGTTCGCCCCCGTTCCCGTATGACGCGTCTCCACGGCAGCACGCGGCCGGGTTCCTGCGGCGGCCGGACGGGCCCGACGTGCGTACGGTCCGGACCCGGGACACCGTGGAGTCATGAGTGAGAGCTTTCAGGTGGCGCCGGCCCGGATGGTGGTGTCCCCGGTGATGGACGGCGATCCGCCGTTCAGGATCGTGCAGATGGACGGCGAGCCCGTCGGCAAGGCGTACTCGATCGTGGACGTGCTCGGCTTCGCCCACCGGGCCGGATGGTCGAACGTCGACCTCGACGACCCCTCGGTAGTCCGCTGGCTGGGTGGTGACAAGTACCACTGGCGGCTGCGCACCGGCGAGCACTGACGCCGGTGTCCCTCCCGCACCCGTACCGGCCGGCGGGCGCGGGAGGACTCCGGGACGGCTCAGAGACGGCGCACGGTGCGCAGGGATCGGGCGTACAGCCCGTCCCCGTCGAGCACGGACGGTCCCCCGAGGTCGGCCATCGTCGGTCCGTCGGGGGTCTTGCGGCTGGACAGGAAGCGACGGTTGCCGTGCTGGTCGGTGCCGAGGTGGATGCCGACGTGGTCGACGGCGGCGGTGTCGCCGGGGTCCGCGTCGAAGAGGACCAGGTCACCCGGCTGGAGGCCGGTCGGGGACGGCGGCGCGGCGGCGTCGTGGGCGATCCTCACCCCCGGCGCGGAGTCGACGAAGTCACGGGAGCGGCGGGGCAGGGCGGCGCCCCTGGGATCGGTGTCCGCTGCCAGCGGTACGCCCATGTGGTAGCCGTAGACCATCCGGGTGTACCCGCTGCAGTCGAGGTTCCCGCGCCAACGGGCGGAGGGTGCGGCGGCGACGGTGCCGTCCGGGAACGTCCAGGGCACTCCCATGTACTCGTGGAAGTCGGCGCCTTCGAGACGGGTGCCGTCGGGTTCCAGCGGACCGTATCCGGCTTCGCCGAGGACGGGCGCGCCGTTCCGGGCGGCGGAGGTGACCCTCGGCGCCCCGGCGAGGAACATCATGGCGTGGGCCAGGGCGTCGGGAGCGGTCGAACCGGCCCAGCCCCGGATGCGTTCCTCCAGGGCGGTCGTCCAGGTACCGTCGAAGGGCTCGGGAAGGACCCGGACCCAGTCGCGGTGGGTGACGGCCGGCGGGTCGGCCCAGGTGGCGGCGTCCACGGCGAAGCGGGTGACGCGGAGGTCGGCCGGCACGGTGCCGCCGGTGATGGCGATCGCGCGTATGCCCACGCGTCCGGCGCGGAACGTGCCGTTGGTGGCCTGGACGGTCCAGTTGGCGGGCTCCGGGGTACCGGAGCGCCAGGCGCGTGCCCGGAGCAGCTCCCCGTCGCGGCGGACCCGGACGGTCCACGAGCCGTCCGCGGGCGCGGTGGCGGCAAGGGTGACGGCGGGCCCGAGGAGCTCGACGGTGTCGTTCTGCTCCTTCTCGAGGCGCAGCTCGACGCCTCCCTGCGGGCCGGGGGACAACCGGGCGCGGTAGTGGTCGTCGACGCTCTGGTAGCCGAAGGTCAGGGCGAAGGAGAGGGCGGGACCGAGGTGGGCCTCGACGCGCGCGTCCAGGTCGGTGATCTTGTCGTCCGACAGGGTCGCATGGCGGCTGGCGTTGGTCTTGGTGATCGTGACGACTCCGGCCCCGTCCGTCACGCGGTAGTCGGCAGCGGCTCCGTTGACGTGGTTCCAGGAGCCACCGGCGGGCGCGGTGCCCCAGCCTTCCGTCGTGGTGCGGGCGAACTCGTCGGCGAAGGGCTTCTTGTTCTCGCGGAAGGTGCGCTCGGGGCCGGTGAGCACGACCGTGCGCGCGCCGTGGGTGAGGAGTGCGACCCGGGCCCCGGCGTGGGTCACTTCGGTGCGCGCGGGCGTCCCCGGCAGGACCGTGGCGGTGAGGGCGCCGAGCGAGAGGTGGGCGTAGGCGTTGGCGTCGTTCGCGGCCACGGTGACGGACGAGCGCGGAGCAGGCACCGTCGCGCCACCGGCGGGTGCCGGAACGGCCGACGCGGAGCCGGTGGACCGCGCGGCGGCCCGGGCGGGTGTGGTGGCCGGTCCGGCCAGGGGCGCGGCTGCCGCGGCGGCGACCGCGGCCATGAGGGACCGTCTGGACGTCTTCATCATGCTGTACATGATCACTCCGGACGGTGCCGCCCGGAGGGCAGGGCATCCGGCACCGGCCGTGGCCGGGACGCGCGGGCGGGGACGCGCGGGCGGGGACGGGACTGCGTGGCGGGTCCGGACCACGTGGAATGGCACCGTGTGGCGGCTCCGGACGGTACCGCTTGCACCTCACGTCGCGTGAGGGCTCAGTGTGGTGTGCGCCAGCAGAGGAAGGAGGAGCGGGCGATGAGTTACTCCGTTGGGCAGGTCGCCGGTTTCGCCGGGGTCACGGTGCGGACGCTGCACCACTACGACGAGATCGAGCTGCTGTCGCCGAGCGCGCGCAGCCATGCCGGGCACAGGCGTTACGACGACGCGGATCTGGACCGGCTGCAGCAGATCCTGTTCTACCGGGAGCTCGGATTCCCGCTCGATCAGATCGCGGTCCTCCTCGACGATCCGGACGTGGACCCGCAGGAGCACCTGCGGCGTCAGCACGAGCTGCTGACGGGCCGGATCGCCAAGCTCCAGGAGATGGCCGCGGCCGTCGAAACCGCCATGGAGGCACGGAAGATGGGTATCCAGCTCACCCCCGAGGAGAAGTTCGAGGTCTTCGGCGACTTCGACCCCGACGAGCACGCGGAGGAGGTCGAACGGCGCTGGGGCGAGACCGACGCGTACCGCGAGTCGCAGCGCAGGACGGCTTCCTACACCAAGGAGGACTGGCTGCGGATCAAGCACGAGCAGGAGGAATGGGGCCGGCGGTTCGTCGCCGTCATGGACTCGGGCGCCGCCCCGGGCTCCGAGGCCGCCATGGACCTCGCAGAGGGGCACCGCGACCAGATCTGCCGGTTCTTCTACGACTGCACGTACGAGATCCACACCTGTCTGGGCGAGATGTACGTGGCCGACGCGCGGTTCACCGCGACATTCGAGGCGATCAGGCCGGGGATGGCCGCGTTCCTGCGGGAGGCGATTCTCGCGAACGCCGCGCGGCGGGCGTAGCCGGTGCGGCGTCCTTCGCGGGGCGCCGCGCCACCACCATGCGGCAGCGGGGGCTGCCGTCGGGCCGGTGGCCCAGCTCCGGCAGGGCCACCAGTTCCACGTCGAAACCGGCCTCTTCGAGTCCGGCGCGCACGGCCGGGAGGCGGAAGGTGCGGTAGTACATGACGAAGCGCGGTCGCCGGACGGCGTTGCGCAGCCGCATCGCCGTGTCGAAGCCCAGGAGGGCCCAGTAGGCGAGGGAGCCGACACGGGGCTGGGCCGCGATCGGGAAGGCGAAGACCCCGCCCGGGCGGAGTGCCGCGTGGGCGCGGGAGAACAGAGCCGGCCATTCCTCCGGGAGGAAGTGACCGAACGCCCCGAAACTGACGGCCAGGTCGAAGTCCTCGGCGAACGTCAGGGCGCGTGCGTCGGCGCGTACCCATTCCACGGAAGGGCCGTCCGGTGCGCCGGACCCCGCGGTGGCCCGGGCCGTGGCGAGCATGCCCGCACTGAAGTCGACTCCCGTGACGCGTTCCCGGCACAGGGTGCGCAGCATGGCGACGCCTGCTCCGGTGCCGCAGCAGATGTCGAGGCCGGCATCGAACGGCCCGAGCGGCCGGAGCGCACGGGCCACCGCGTCGAGGATCGGGGCGGGTGTGCGGAACGGCGTCCGGTCGAACTTCGGGGCGAGCAGGTCGTAGCCCTGCTCGACGGAGGACAGTGCCTGGACGGCGAGTTCCCTGAAGGTCGGTCCCTGTGGCGTGAACATCACGATCAGCGTAACGGGCTCGCGGCGCGGGCGGGCCCCTGCCGGGAAACACACCCGCACTCGCCCTTCCGGGGCGCCTCCGGCCTGGCTCCGTGCGGTCAGGACGCCTCGACGGCCTTCCTCGATGCACCGGCCCCGCTGTCCGCGGGTCCCGCCGATAGTGCTGTTCCCGGTTGCGGCCGTCCCACTGGTACGGCCCGTTCGTTCTGTTCCGGCCGCCAGTGCCCGCCTGATGCGGCCGGCGGTCGGGGGCGGCCACCGCCTTGCCGCCACCTTCCGTGAACCGTGCGCCGCCGCCGAACCGGAAGGGGAGTCCTGCGGATGCGTACACCCCGGCGAAGCCGCCGCCCATGACGTGTGCGCCACGGCGAAGCTGCCCGGGCGGCGCGCCTGGAGCAGAGTCGGCGTATCAGTCACGCGGCGGCAGCCGGTGCAGCACGACCTCGTTCAGCCGGCCCCCGGTGATCTCCGCAGTCATGTAGGTGCAGTGCGGCTGGCGCCGCCGGTCCGTGGGCGACCCGGGGTTCAGCAGCCGCAGCCCGCCCGGGGCGGTGGTGTCCCACGGGATGTGACTGTGCCCGAAGACCAGGACGTCGAGGTCGGGGAAACGCTCCTCGCACCGGCGTTCCCTCCCCTGCGCGGGACCCGTCTCGTGCACCACTCCCATGCGCAGTCCGTCGAGCTCCGCCCTGGCCACCTCGGGAAGCCGGCCGCGGAGGGCGGGTCCGTCGTTGTTGCCGTAGACCCCGATCAGCCGCCGGGCCGTGGTCTCCAGCAGGTCGAGGGTGGCGGTGTCGACCCAGTCGCCGGCGTGGACGACCACGTCGGCGAGCGGGACCAGTTCCAGCAGTGGGGCGGGCAGCTGCCGTGCGCGCTTGGGAACGTGGGTGTCGGAGATCAGCAGGACGCGCATGGTCCCACCGTAGGGCGACGGGCGGGCTCCGGCGCCGCAGGTGCGGACCTGCGGGTCGTGCCATGGCCGGCGTGCGGGTCACCCGTGGCGGCTTCACACGGTGATGACGACCTTGCCGCGTGCGTGACCGACCCTCGGATCCCGGATCGCCGCGGGTGCTTCGCTCACAGCAGAGCAGACATGGTGTCAGACATTCTTCACCCACCGCTCGGGCTGCCTGATCCGCTGTGCCGCCCGGGTTCAGGACGCTGACCGACCTGAACGGCTGAGAGCGTCGCCGCCATGACGAACTCGACGACACCCGGTCCCGTCCGCCCTTCCCGCATCGAGATCCCCCAGGCGGCGCTCGACGACCTCCGCGACCGCCTGTCGGCCACGCGCTGGCCAGACGAGCTGCCCGGGGTCGGCTGGACCCGTGGAGTGCCGGTGGCCTACCTGAAGGACCTGGCCGAGCACTGGCGCACCGGCTACGACTGGCGGGCCCACGAGGCGGTGCTCAACAGCCATTCCCCGCACATGACCACGATCGACGGGCAGAACATCCACTTCCTGCACGTGCGCTCCCCGGAACCGGATGCCACGCCCCTGATGCTGCTGCACGGCTGGCCGGGTTCGGTGGCCGACTTCCTCGACGTCATCGGCCCGCTGTCCGACCCGCGTGCGCACGGCGGGGATCCGGCCGACGCCTTCCATCTCGTCGTCCCCTCACTGCCGGGCTTCGGCTTCTCCGTCCCGCTGGCCGGGCCGGGCATGGGCGCGGCCGGTATGGCCCGTGTCCTCACCCGGCTGATGTCCCGCCTCGGATACGGGCGTTACGGCGTCCACGGCTACGACACCGGCTCATGGGTCGCCCCCGAGATGGGCAGGCAGGAGCCGCAGCACGTCGTCGGAGTCCACGTCAATGCCATGATCACGATCCCGGACGGCACGGAGGGCGGGTTCGACGGCCTCAGCGAAGCCGAGCAGCAGCGCTGGCAGGCCATGCAGGACCTCGACGACGGCTACCTGCGGTGCAACGCACTGCGGCCGCAGACGGTCGGCTACGCGCTCACCGACTCCCCCGTCGGTCAACTCGCCTGGATGGTGGAGAAGTTCAAGGAGCTCACCGATCCCGTGGACGGCTTGCCGGAGGACGTCATCGACCGCGACCGCATGCTCACCGAGGTCTCGCTCTACTGGCTGACCGGCACGGCCGCATCGGCGGCTCAGGTCTACTACGAGGAGATGTCGACCGGCTCCTGGCCCGAGGAGGCAGGAGAGGAGGCAGGGGAGGAGGCAAGGGAGGGGACCGGGAAGGAAGCCGCGGATGGCCGGGGCGCGGACACCGAGGACGGCTCTGAGCACGCCCGTGCCCGGGGCGACGGCCTCGGCGACGGCGCGCACGTCCGGCCGGGGCCGGTGCCCACCGCGGTGCTGCTCTCCGTCCATGACGTGACCGTCCGCCGCTGGGCCGAACGCGACCACCGCGTCGTACGGTGGACCGAGCTGGACCGCGGCGGCCACTTCCTGGCGATGGAGGCCCCCGAACTGCTGGTCCCGGATGTCCGGGCGTTCTTCCGCGAAGTGCGGTGGAACGCGGTCGACTCCCGGTCGCGGTCAGGGCCGACACGATCGACCGGCGCAGTTCCTCGTCTTCGATGATGCCGCGACCGTTCCGTACCCGGCGGCGAAGACGTCCGCCGAGGGGGGCGGCGTCGACCCGGGTGCCCCTATGGCACCGGGATGCCGCACCGCGTGGAGGCGGGCGCGGTCAGGAGGCCCGCGCCACGGGTGCCGCTCCACCCGGATCCGAGCGGTCTGTGCACGCTACGAAGCGCCGTCCGCGACCCCCTCGTGGCCACCGGGCACGGACGGCCGGGCCGGGGTGGCGAGCCGGATGACGAGGCCGACCGGGTCGGCCCGGAAGGCGGACCGGCCATGAGCGACGCGGCGGTCGCGTTCGGGGCCCGGCGTGGCCAGACGGTCGACGGCGGCGAGCAGTTCGGGCAGGCCGGGTGCGTACTCGGAGAGGCCGGCCGCCGCCATCTCGTGGACGCCTGCCGTGCCGTGCCCGGCGATGGGCCGGTGGCCGACGACCGGGAGGCCGGCGGCGAGCGCCTGGACCGCGGTCTGGCCGGCGGCGTTGTCCACGAGGACGCGTGCAGCCGCCATGAGTGCCGGTATGTCGTCCACCCAGCCGAGGGCCACTGCACCGGGTATCCGCCCCGCGCGGCGGCGGAGTCCCTCGTCGCCGCCGCAGAGCAGTACGGGCGGACAGCCGTGCCCGGCGAGGGCCTGCGCGGTGGCGAGGAGCTCGCTGCCGACTCCCCATGCCCCGGCGGACAGCAGTACGGGCGGCCGGTCCGGGTCCGCCCAGGCGAGTGCGGCGGGCGGGTCGTGCCGCCGTGCGGCCGCCGCGTGGAAACGGGGAGCGACGACGGGACCGGTCACCACGGTCTCGCGGCCGGTCACGGCGCGGACCGCGCGTGCGGCCGATTCGGTGACGCACAGGTACAGGTCGTTCCCCGGATGCGTCCAGCCTCGGTGCACGGCGAAGTCCGTGACGAAGACGGCGGCGGGGACGCCGAGCGTCCCGCGGTACCGCATCCGCCCGGTGACCTGCGCGGCGAGATGGAAGACCGACACGACCGCGTCCGGCCGCCACCGGTCGACCAGTTCCCGCAGGGGCGGCTCGGCGAGGACGGCGAGCGGCGAGGTGTCGGGGCGCCGTGCCGTGCCCGTCCGGGTGCCCGGTTCGGGGAACGGTGTGCCCGGTTCGGGGAACGGTGTCCGGGCGGGTGCCAGGAACACCGCGTAGATCCCGTCGTAGAGCCACGGCGCCCGGCGTACGGTGAACCGGTAGAAGCCGCGCAGGGCCGGCCCCGTCCCGGGTGGCAGCAGCGTGAGCACGTCCCGTACCAGGACGTCGTGGCCCGCGCCGCGCATCCGGCGGGCCAGCTCGCCGGCGACCGCGTCATGACCGGCGCCCATGCTCGCGCTGAGCACCAGGAATCGACGCCCCATGGACCTCATTGTTCACATTCCGGCCGGGTGGGCGCGATTCCGGCCGGGTGGGCGCACGGGCGGAGGTCCGCGCGCCGACGAAGGACCGAGGCGTGCACGGTGGCGCCCCGAAGCCCGCGGAGCGCGGACGGCGACCGCGTGGCAGGCCCGGGGCTGCCGGAGCGGCCCGGCTACGGCAGTCCGGGCGCCACGGCCCTCCCGCGGCGCCCGGACCTGGGAGGTTCGGACTGTTCGGGTGCATCAGGAGGCCGTGCGCCCGCGCCCGGGAGCCGAACCGCCGGAAAAACGGCAGGCTGGAAGGGTCCGATGCCGAACGCCGGAGGATCTGTCATGGCCGTCACGTCCCGCCGTTCCAGCGGATCGGATCCGGCCCGGCCACGGGTCGCACTGATCACCGGGGCCTCCTCCGGGATCGGGGAGGCGGTCGCCGAGCGGTTCGCGGCCGAGGGCGGCTGGCGGCTGCTGCTGGCCGGACGAAACGAGGAACGGCTGGAGTGGGTGGTCAAACGCACCGGCGGGACCGCGCTGGCCGAGGACCTCGGGGACCGGGCCGGGGTGGAACGGCTGGCCGGGCGTGCGTTGGCCGACTCCGGACGGGTGGACGTACTGGTGGCGGCGGCGGGCGAGGGCTGGGCGGGACCGTTCGTCGACATGCCCGCCGAGACCGTCGACCGGCTGCTTTCCGTCAATCTGTCGGCCGTGGTGCACCTCGTCCGGCTGGTCCTGCCGGGGATGGTGTCGCGCGGAGTCGGCAGGGTGGTGCTCATCGGTTCGATGGCGGGGGCGGTGGGCGTGCGCAACGAGGCGGTGTACTCCGCGACCAAGAGCGCCCTGTCGGCGTTCGCGGACGGTCTCCGCTACGAACTCGCCGGAACGCGGGTGAGGGTCTCCGTCATCCTCCCGGGCGCGGTCGACACACCGTTCTTCGGCCACCGCGGTGCTCCGTACCACCGTGCGCATCCGCGTCCGGTGCCTGCGCGCCGGGTCGCGGACGCCGTGTGGCGGGCCGTCGCCGGAGGCCGGGAGGAAGTGTTCGTGCCGGGCTGGCTGGGGATGCCGGCGCGGGTGCACGGCGCGCTCCCCGGCGTGTTCCGGGCCCTCGCGAAGCGCCTCGGCTGAGGCTCGGCCGGCGGCCGGACGGCTCATGGACCGGACGGCTCATGGAAAGGGGTGCGCGGGACGATGACGGCGCTCTCGGTCTGCCTGGCGCTGCTGGCCGCGCTGAGCAACGCCGGAGCGTCCGTGCTGCAGCGCCGGGCCGCCGCCCAGGCAAAGCCCACCGCCTCGGGCGGCCGGTGGTCGTGGATGGCCGGACTGCTGCGGCGCCCCATATGGCTGTGGGGCGCGGCGGTCCTGGCGCTCTCGGGCCTCCTCCAGGCGGCGGCGCTGGCGACCGGACCGCTCTCGGTGGTCCAGCCGGTCATGACCACCGAGCTGCTGTTCACGCTGGTGGTGGGCGGCCTGGTGTTCCGGCACCGGCCGGACGCGCGGACCTGGTGGGCCTTCGCGGCGATGGCGGCCGGGCTGGCGGTGTTCCTGGGCATGGCCGAGCCGTCGGGCGGGGACGACACGGTCCCGGAGGGACGATGGCTGTGGACGGCCGTCGCGGTGGCGGGTCTGGTCGTCGTGCTGGTCGCCGTGTCGCCGCGGCTCTCGTCGGCGCCGCGCGCCGCGGTCCTCGGTACGGCGACGGCGGCGGGCTTCGCGTGCACGGCCGCGCTGATGAAGGACGCGCTCGGCCGGCTGCCGGGCGGACTCGTCGCGGTGTTCTCGACCTGGCAGCTGTACGCGGTCGCGGTCGTCGGACTGGGGAGCTTCCTCCTGCTCCAGGTGACGCTCCGGGCGGGCACCCTGGCCGCGTCGCAGCCCGCGCTGACGCTCGGCGACGCCCTGATCAGTGTGGCGCTGGGGGTCGCGCTGTTCAACGAGCAGATCACGCTCGGGCCGCGGGTGGTGGTCGAGGTGGCGGCCCTCGGGGTCCTGGTCGCCGGTTGCATCCCGCTGGCGAGTTCTCCGCTGGTCACGGGTCGTGGGGGTGAGGGGACGTGGTGAGCCGGACATGGTGAGACCCGTCAGTGCCCCCTCGGTCCGCGCGGCGCTTCTCGTGGCGGCGCCGCTCGTCGCGGCCGGGTGCCACATCGGGCCCGCCGTCACCTGGCTGCCCGGCGTCCGGCGAATGTGGGCGCCGGGGCTGGACGGGCGGGGCGACCCGGGGCGTGTGGCGCTGACGTTCGACGACGGACCCGATCCCAGGAGCACCCCGCTGTTCCTGGAGGCCCTGGAGCAGCTCTCGGTACGGGCCACGTTCTTCCTCCTGGGGAGCCGGCTGGAACGTTTTCCGGAACTGGGCCGGCGGATGGCCGACGAGGGGCACGAGCTGGCCGTCCACGGCTGGTGCCACGACCGGCCGTGGTGGCCGCGGCCGGTCCGGGACGGGCACGAGATCGCGCGGACGGCGGACCTGGTGGCGACGGTCTCCGGGAGCCGCCCGCTGTACTACCGGCCCCCGTACGGGATCCTCACCGGGGGCCGCTGGGCGGCCGCCCGGCGGGCGGGCCTGCGGCCCGTGCTGTGGGGCGCGTGGGGGCGGGACTGGACGGCGGAGGCGACCGCGGACAGCGTGCTCGCCGAGGTCTCCCGGACGCTGCGAGGAGGCACGACCGTGCTGCTGCACGACTCCGACGTGACGAGCGCACCGGAGTCCTGGCGGTCGGCGCTGGGCGCGCTCCCCGGCGTCGTCGACCGCTGCCGGAGACGTGGGCTGACGGTCGGCACGCTCGGGGACCACGGCCTGCCGGCCGGCCGCGCGTGACCGCGGCGCACCGGCAGGTACGCCGCTCGGCCGGGCGTCCCCGCCCCGGGCACGGCTCGGCAGCCGGCCGGCAAGCAGGTGGGTCACCGGGGTCCTCCTGGTGCACGGTGACGTACGCGCGCCGTCACCTCGGCACGATGGACCGGAGGTCGGAAGGATGCACCGGACACGATCTTGACAACTTTACATGGACATGCAGAATGCGAGATGCGCCATCACTGCCCGGCGTTCCTCCACACCCTGCCGACGGTGCAGGCGGCCCACCCCCACCCCGCGCGTATTCCCGATTCCCGAGAGCCCGCTCACACCGGCGAGCCCTGAAGTGCTTTCCCCGTTAATTCGGTGTGTCCGCGCCCGACGAAGCGGTCAACTCCCGGTAACCCACTGATGGTTGACCCTTGAGTAACTTGGCGCTAGCTTTTCACAGCGCTCATCGATCGAGCCTGAATTCTCGTACCGTGCATCCGCGCCACCGCACGTCCTTCTCGACTTCTCGTTGACTGAAATTTCCCTCCGGGCAACACCCCGCCTATTCGGAGAATTATGACGTCAGCAGAGCACACCGCGGACCTGGTCATCGGAATAACCCCGTTCGGTGAGCCGGACGCCAGGCTTGCCACGGCGGTCGGCCGTGCCGGGGGGCTGGGCGTACTCGATCTCGGAACCGGTGACCGCAGGAGCAGGGAGGCACTGGCGCAGCTGCGCCGGTGGGTCCCCGGACGGTACGGCGTCCGTGTCGGCGCCGGCTGCCGGCTGGGGCCGGACTCCCTCGGTACGGCGCCGGAGGGCGGCCCGCACACCATTGTCCTGGCACCACACGCGGCCTGGCGCATCGCCGACCTTCCGGGCGGGTGCCGTGTCCTCGTCGAGGTCACCGGTCCGGACGAGGCCCGCGAGGCGGCCCGGGCGGGTGCGCACGGCCTCGTCGCGCGAGGCAGCGAGTGCGGGGGGCGGATCGGCGACCTGAGCAGTTTCGTCCTGCTCCAGCACCTGCTCGCCGAGAACGAACCGGACGGCCTGCCCGTCTGGGTCTGTGGCGGCATCGCGCCCGGCACCGCGGCCGCCGCGGTGGTCGGCGGGGCGGCCGGGGTCGTCCTCGACACCCAGCTGGCGCTGCTCGCCGAAGCCGAACCGCCCGACCGGGCGGCCGGGGCACTGCGGTCCATGGACGGATCGGAGACGACCGTGGTGGCGGGCCACCGTGTGCTGCGCCGCCGCGGCCCGCAGCGGTCGGCGGACCGTACCGGAGAGGGCCCGTCCGGCGGGACCGTCGCCGGGGGCGCCGCCGACGCGCTCGGGCACGCCCTGCCCGTGGGCCAGGACGGCTTTCTCGCCGCCCGGTTCGCCGCACGCTGGGGCACCGTCGGCCGAGCCGTACGCGCCGTGACGGACGCCGTGCACGACGCCGTACGCGAGGACGTGGCCGGGCGGGCGCTGCGCCCCGGTTCCCGGATGAGCCGCGCGCTCGGGACCCGGCTTCCGGTGGCGCAGGGGCCCATGACCCGGGTCAGCGACGGGGCGGCCTTCGCCTCCGCGGTCGCAGGCGACGGCGCCCTGCCGTTCATCGCCCTGGCTCTCGCGGGCCGCGAACAGGCCCGGACCCTCCTCGCGGACGCCCGCTCGGCGTTGGGCGAACGCCCCTGGGGAGTCGGCGTGCTCGGCTTCGCACCGGAGGAGACGAGGGTCGCCCAGCTGGACGCGGT
The DNA here is from genome assembly GCF_055573115.1 of Streptomyces sp. NPDC030222. Lineage (NCBI taxonomy): Bacteria > Bacillati > Actinomycetota > Actinomycetes > Kitasatosporales > Streptomycetaceae > Streptomyces > Streptomyces sp. NPDC030222. Next base: position 133,821 of record NZ_JBVICA010000012.1, on the reverse strand, counting down.
ACGCGAGTTCCGTCCCACCCACGCGATCATCGCGGGCGGGCGCCCCTCCCAGGCGCGTGCCCTCGAGGAGTGCGGCATCAGGACGTTCCTGCATGTGCCGTCCCCCGGGCTGCTCCGCCAGTACCTCGAATCGGGCGCCCGCCGCTTCGTCTTCGAAGGAGCCGAATGCGGCGGCCATGTCGGCCCCCGCAACAGCTTCCCGCTGTGGGAGGCCCAACTCGACGTCCTGGCGACGTTCCTGGACACCGCCGACCGGGACGCGGCGGAAAACACCGAGGTGTTCCTCGCGGGCGGGATCCACGACGAACGGTCCTCCGCCATGGCCGCCACGATCGCCTCCCCCCTCGTCGCGCGGGGATGCGCCGTCGGCGTCCTGATGGGCACCGCCTACCTCTTCACCGAGGAGGCGGTGAGCCACGGCGCCGTGCAGCCGCTCTTCCAGCGCCAGGTGCTGGCCGCGGACCGCACCACGCTGCTGGAGACCGCGCCGGGCCACGCCACCCGGTGTGTGCCCAGCCCGTTCAGTGACGGATTCCGCGACGTCGAGGCACGGCTGCGGGCCGACGGGATACCGGACCGCGAGATGTGGGAACGGCTGGAGCGGCTCAACGTCGGACGGCTGCGGATCGCCAGCAAGGGGGTCGAACGGACCTCCGACGGCCGGCTCACCCGCGTCGACGAGCAACGCCAGCTCGCGGAGGGCATGTTCATGGCCGGGCAGGTGGCGGTCCTCCGCTCCGGCACCACCAGCGTCGCGGCCCTCCACGCGGCGGCCACCGACGGAGCCGCGCGATTCCTCGACAAGCGTTCGGCGGCACTCCGCGAGCGTCTCGGTCCCCCGCCCGTGGGGCATTCCGCATCGGACCGGGCCGAGGCGCCACCGCCCCTGGACGTGGCGGTCGTCGGTATGGCCTGCATGTTCCCCGGGGCCACCGACCTGGCGGCCTTCTGGGCGAACGTACTCGACGGCCATGACGCGGTCGGCGAGGTCCCGCCGGAACGCTGGGACCCCGCCGTGCACTACTCCCCCGACCCCGGGAACGCCGGCACGACCACGTCCAAGTGGGGCGGGTTCCTGCAGCCCGTCCCCTTCGATCCCCTGCGGTACGGCATCCCGCCCGCCTCGCTCGGCAGCATCGAGCCCGTGCAGCTCCTGGCCCTGGAGGCGGCCCGGCGGGCGCTCGACGACGCCGGCTACGGCGAGTCCGGCCGTGGCTTCGACCGCAACCGCACCGGCGTGATCTTCGGCGCGGAATCCGGCAGCGACCTCTCCAACGCCGCCACCCTGCGCGCCGTCCTGCCCTCGTACTACGGCCGCGTCCCCGAGGGCCTGGACGAGCAACTGCCCAGACTCACCGAGGACTCGTTCCCCGGCCTGCTGGCCAACGTCGTCTCCGGGCGGATCGCGAACCGGCTGGACCTGCGGGGTGCCAACTACACCGTGGACGCGGCGTGCGCCTCCTCCCTGGCGGCCGTCGACGTGGCCTGCAAGGAGCTCCTCACCGGCAGCAGCGACCTGGTGCTGTGCGGTGGCGCCGACCTGCACAACGGCATCAACGACTATGTGCTGTTCTCCTCGGTCCACGCGCTGTCCCCCACCGGCCGTTCCCGGACGTTCGACCGTGCGGCGGACGGGATCGCGCTCGGCGAGGGCGTGGCCTGCCTGGTGCTGAAGCGGCTGGCCGACGCCGAACGGGACGGCGACCGGATCTACTGCGTCATCAAGGGCGTGGGCAGTTCCAGCGACGGACGCTCGCTGGGGCTCACCGCTCCACGCCCCGAGGGGCAGCGGGCAGCGCTCGAACGGGCCTACCGCAACGCCCGCGTCTCCCCCGCCGACGTCGGGCTGGTCGAGGCCCACGGCACAGGCACGGTGGTCGGCGACCGCACCGAACTCGGCGTGCTCACCGAGGTGTTCCGCAAGGCCGGTGCGAATGCAGGGAGTTGTGCGCTGGGCTCGGTCAAGTCCCAGATAGGACATACCAAGTGTGCCGCCGGACTGGCGGGAATGATCAAGGCGGCGATGGCCCTCCACACGGGCGCCGTCCCCCCGACCCTGCATCTGGAACAGCCGCACCCCGACTGGAACGAGAACGAGAGTCCGTTCCGTTTCCACGACCGGGCGCAGCCCTGGACGGCGCCGCCCGAGCGGCGGATCGCCGGCGTCAGCGCGTTCGGGTTCGGCGGCACCAACTTCCATGTGGTGCTGGGCGCCCACACCGGTGACGTACCGCCGGCACACGGGCGTGCGGCCTGGCCCGCCGAACTGTTCACCTTCCGCGGCACCGACGACGACGCCCGGCGCGCCGCCCACGCGCTGCTGGAGCTCGCCTCCGCCGGCCAAGCGGCCACCGCACCCCGGCGGCTGCGCGATCTCGCTGCGACCGCGTCACGGCGCAGCGACGCGAGCCGCGGGCCGGTCCGCATCGCGATCGTCGCCACCGACGTCGCCGGACTTTGCGCACGGCTGCGCCGGGCCGTCGACGGGCAGCACGACCCGGCCGGCGGCATCCACCTGGCGGACCCGGCGAACGGCGAGCCGCCGGGAAAGGTCGCCTTCCTCTTCCCGGGGCAGGGCAGCCAGCGGCCCGGCATGTTCGCCGAACTCCTCACGGCCTTCCCGGAATCCGGGCGGCTCCTGCAGGAGGACGCCGCGGTCTCCGGCGCGCTCTATCCGCCGGCCTCCTTCGACGAAGCCGCCCGGGAGCGCCGACGGGCCGCGATCACCGACACCCGGATCGCCCAGCCCGCGCTGGGGATCGTCGGTCTGGCCGCCCACGACCTCCTCGCCCGCGCGGGAGTACGCCCCGACATGGCGGCGGGCCACAGCTACGGTGAACTCGTCGCGCTCTGCGCTGCCGACGCGATCGGCCCGGAGACGCTGCTGGAACTGAGCCGCGAGCGTGCCTCGGCCATCCTCGCCTCGGCCGGCCGTGACCCGGGTGCGATGGCAGCGGTGTCGGGGAGCGCCGAGGAGGTCCGGCGCGTGCTGGACGCCGCCGGACTGTCGGACCCCGGACAGCCCGGCCCACGGGTCGTCGTCGCCAACCTCAACGCGCCCCGGCAGACGGTCGTCTCGGGCGAGACCGACGGCGTCGGCACCGCCGTTCGGCTGCTGCGGGCCGCGGGCCACGGGGCCAAGCGGCTCCCGGTCGCCTGCGCGTTCCACAGTCACGTCGTGGCGGACGCCGGTCGCCGCTTCACCGGGGCGCTGGCCGGGCGGGAGGTCCGGGCACCGGAGTTCCCGGTGTGGGCGAACCGCACGGCCCGCCCCTACGAGAGCCGGCCGGACGCGGTCCGCGAGGAACTGGCGGCGCAGATCGGCGCACCGGTCCGGTTCGTGGAACAGATCGAGGCGATGTACGAGGCCGGGGCCCGGATCTTCGTGGAGGCCGGGCCCGGCCGGGTGCTCAGCCGGCTGGTGGACGACATCCTCGGCGACCGGCCGCACCGCACCGTCCCGTGCGAGCCCCGGCCCGACAGCGGGCTGGGCGGGTTCCTGGAGGCCCTGGCCGGACTGGCGGTCGCCGGTCTCCCGGTCCGCACCGGCTGGATGTTCCGTGGGCGCGACGCCGTGGACGTCGAGGCCGAGGCCGCCGCCCGCCCGGCCCGCCGGCCCGGATGGACGGTCGACGGGCACCTGGTGCGCACCGCGTCCGGTGAGCCGCTGCCCGGTGGTCTCGCCCCGGCCCGACGAGTCGTGGAGGCGACTGTGACGACGAATCACCCCGGTGCCCCGGCGGCCGACGGTCCCGACGCGCTGATCACGGAGTTCCTCCGGACCAGCAGGGACATGCTGGCCGCCCAGCGCGATGTGCTGCTCGCCTACTTGGGGGCCGTACCCGGTGAGCACGCTCCGGCGCAGCTCCGTCCCCCGCCACCGGTGCCGGGACCCCGGTGGGAGGTGTCCGGGCCCGAGGAGTTCATGCCTGTGGCGTCCGGGCCCGGGGTGTCGTGGCCCGCTGTGGAGGCCGCTCCGCCCGGGGTGCCGGACGTCCTCGCGGCGTCGGCCGCAGCGCCCCCGGTGCAGCCTGCCGCGGCGCAGCCGCTCACCGAGGAGGACGTGCTGCGGTCGGTGGTCGCGATCATCAGCGAACGGACCGGCTACCCGGCCGATCTGGTGGAACCGGATCTCGACCTCGAAGCGGACCTGAGCATCGACTCCATCAAACGAGCCGAGATCGCGGGCGAGTTGGCGAAGCGGCTCGGGCTCGTCGCAACCGCCGGCGCGGACGCGATGGACGACGCCGAACTGGAAGAACTGACGAAGGCGCGCACGGCCGCGACGGTCGCCGCATGGCTGGCCTCCCGGCTGACGGCCGGGGGTGCCGAGCACCCCGCCGGGCACCCGGACCACGGCGGTGCCGCCGCGTCGTTCGCTCCGGGCACGGAGGCGTCCGATCCGGCGACGGACGCACCGGCGGCCGCCCTCTCGGAAAAGGCCGGGCTCGCGGAAGAGGCCGCCCTCTCGGAAAAGGCCGGGCTCGCCTGGGAGTACGGGGCCGCCGAGCCGACGGCGCCGTCGACCGGTCATGCCTCGGTCCCCGGCCAGGCCGCCGCGACCGCGCCCCTAGGCGTAGGTGTCGGTGCGGTGGCCGCCGCGGACGGCGAGGGCGGGACCCTCGCCGTGGACCGTCCGTCCGCCGAGTCCGGCCCGCAGTCCACGCCCCCGAAGGTCGCGGCCCCCAAGCGGTTACGGCTCGGCCGCGTGCCCCTGGCGCAGACGACCGTCGACGCCGCGGCACTGTCCGGGAAACGGTTCCTGCTCCTCGGAGACGGTACCGGCGAACTGAGCGGCACCGCCCGGAGCCTCGCGGCCACGCTGTCCGGGCACGGAGCCACCGCCGTCCTGCGGGACGCGCACCATCTGCTCGGCGAACAGGACGGTCCGGTGGACGGCGTGCTGTTCCTCGATCCCCTCGACGCCGTCGGCCCGCCGGTGCTGCCGGACGCCTTCCCCGTCATCAGGGCCGCCCTGCGGTGCGGCCCCCGCACCCTGGTCGCGGCGCGGCCGGTGCACGGTGACCGTCCGCACGCCGTCCGGACGGCCGGCCTGCACGGCCTCTTCCGCACCATCGCCCGCGAATACCCGGACACCGTCGCGAAGGTCGTCGACCTGGACACGGCCGCCCCGGCAGGGACCGGGGCCCCCTCGCCCCACTCCGTCGTGACCGCCCTGGTCGAGGAGCTGACGGCGGCCGACGCCGCGCCGGTCGTGCTGCGCTCCGGTCCCGGCCGCTTCGGGATCGGTCTGCTCGACGCGCCCTTCGGTGCCCTCGCCTCGGCCGGCGCGGGCCCCGCGGACGACGGGGCGGCGGAGGCGTCGGCCATCGGCCTGGACCGGGACGCGGTCGTCCTCCTGGTCGGCGGCGCCCGCGGCATCACGGCACAGTGCGCCGCGGCATTCGCCACGGCGTCCCGCTGCCGGATCGAACTGCTGGGCCGTACCCCCGCGCCCCAGGGTCCCGAGGACCCGGTGACCGCAGCGGCCGCCGACAGGGCCGCGCTGCGGGCCGTACTCGCCACGCGCGGCCGGGACCGCTCCCCCGCCGCGATCGACCGGGCCGCCGGGACCGTCCTCGGCCGGCGGGAGATCGCTGCCGGCATCGCCCGGCTCCAGGCCGCGGGAAGCCGGGTCCGGTATCGGAGCGTCGACTGCCGTGAACCCGCCGCGGTGCTCCAGGCAATCAAGGAGATCCATGCCGAACACGGGCGTCTGGACGGTGTGGTGTACGCGGCGGGCGTCATCGAGGACCGGCTGATCGAGGACAAGGCGCCGGAATCCTTCCGCAACGTCTACGGCACCAAGGTGTCCGGTGCCGCGTCCCTGCTCGCGGCCCTGGAGCAACTGCCCGACACACCTTCGTTCGTGGTGCTGTTCGGCAGTATCGCCGCGGTGCTCGGCAACCGCGGCCAGGGCGACTACGCCGCCGCCAACGACGCCCTGCAGAGCCTCGGCGCCGAGTGGGGCGCCCGTACCGGAACCCGCACGCTCACCGTGCACTGGGGGCCATGGGCGCCCGACGGCGTCCACACCGGCATGGTCGGGCCTGAACTGGCCCGCGAGTACGCGCGGCGGGGCGTCGCGCTGATCGACCCGGAGGAGGGCACCCGGGCCCTGCTCCGGGAGCTCGCCTGGGGGGACCCGGCGGGCACGGCCGTGGTCCACACCGCGTCGGGCTGGTGACGCATGGCCAGGAATGAGGCGGCGGACCCGAAGGGCGGGGAGGGGCCGCGGACGCCGCCCGTCGCGATCGTCGGCATGGCGGTACTGCTGCCCGGCGCGCCCGATCTGGCGACGTACTGGCACAACCTCGTGCACGGCGTGGACGCCATCGGCGACGTGCCCGAAGGCCGGTGGGACGCCGACTACTTCCATCCCGGCGACGCCACCGCCGCAACGCCCGCCGCCGACCACGTCTACTGCCGGCGGGGCGGGTTCGTGGACGAGGCGGCGGAGGTCGAGGTCACCCGGTTCGGGATCATGCCGAGCTCGGTGTCCGGCACGGAACCCGACCAGCTGATCGCCCTCCATGTGGCCGCCTCCGCGATCGCCGACGCGGGCGGGGACGAGCGGCTGCCCGACCGCCACCGGGTGGGCGTGGTGCTGGGCCGCGGCGGCTACCTGACACCGGGGCTCGTACGACTGGACCAACGCGTACGTACCGCAGGTCAGTTGGTCCGGACGCTGGGCGAGCTCCTGCCGGGCCTGGACCCCGCGATGCTCACCCGCGTGCGGCAGGCGTTCACCGAACGGCTCGGCCCGGACCGCCCGGAGGCCGCGATCGGCCTGGTGCCCAATCTGGCGGCGTCGAGGATCGCCAACCGGCTCGACCTGCGCGGACCCGCGTACACCGTGGACGCGGCCTGCGCGTCGTCGCTGATGGCCGTGGACCAGGCGGTCGGCGAACTCGCCTCGGGGCGCTGCGACCTCATGCTGGCCGGAGGGGTCCACCACTGCCACGACATCACCCTCTGGAGCGTCTTCTCGCAGTTGCGCGCGCTGTCCCCGAGCCAGCGCATCCGTCCGTTCCACCGCGGCGCCGACGGTCTCCTGGTCGGCGAGGGCACCGGGGTGGTGGTGCTCAAACGCCTGGCGGACGCGGAACGGGACGGGGACCGGATCTACGCCGTGGTCCGCGGCACCGGGGTGAGCAGCGACGGCCGCACGGCCGGACTGGTCAACCCCGACTCCGGCGGGCAGACACGGGCCGTGCGTCTCGCCTGGCAGGCAGCGGGCCTCGATCCGGCTCGGGCGGGATCGATCGGCCTGCTGGAAGCGCACGGCACCGCCACACCGACCGGCGACATCGCCGAACTGGCCACGCTTGCCGAGGTGTTCGGCCCGCCCACGACGGAGGCCGACCGGCCGGTGGTCGGCTCGGTCAAGTCGATGATCGGACACGCGATGCCCGCCGCAGGGGTCGCCGGCCTCGTCAAGGCCGCGCTCGCCGTCCATCACGGAGTCCTGCTGCCCACCCTGCACTGCGACGACCCGCATCCGGCCCTGGGCGCCACCCGGTTCCGCACCGTCGCGACGGCCGAGCCGTGGGAGACGGACGCGATGCAGCCGGTGCGCCGCGCCGGCATCAACGCGTTCGGCTTCGGCGGGATCAACGCGCATGTGGTCCTGGAGGAGCCGCCCACCCGAACGGCGACCGTGGTCGGCACGAGGGTCACGGGGGTTGCTCGAACGGCGGGCCCGGAGCCCGCGGAAGCGACGAGCCAGGTTGCCTTCCCGCCGACGGGCACGACCGCCGGCCTCTCCACCGGCACGACGAGCACAGGCCACGCCGACGCGAGGACCCCGGCACCAGCCGGTGTGGCCCCCACCCGCACGACGAGTCCGAACCCGGCCCACACAGCAGGCCCCGCCCCCCTCCACACGACGGGCCCGACCGCCGCCCACCCGGCGGCGGCAGTAGCCCCGGCACGGTCCGCCGCACCGGGCCGAACCCCTCCGGCCGAAGGGCCCTCGCCGGTAACGGCGCGGCCGTCCGCGTCGGCATCCGTCACCGCTTCCGCTCCGGCCGGGGAAGGCGAGCGTCTGTTGCTGCTGGCCGCCGACACCCCCAACGGTCTCGGGCGTCTGCTGGACGCCGGGGACGCGGCGGTGCTCGCCTGCGGTCTCGACCCCGGACTGCCGCACCCCGGTGCCGGACGGTGCCGCCTCGGCCTGGTCGGTCCGACTCCGGAACGGCTCGCGCTCGCCCGCCGGATCGTCGGCAGGTGCCGCGTCTGGCACGGGCGCAACGACGTGTGGTTCAGCCCCGAAACCCTGCTCGGAGGTGGCCGGCCGGGCCGGATCGCCTTCCTCTTCCCCGGGCTGGAAGGCGACTTCGAGCCGCGCGTCGACGACGTGGCCGACCACTTCGGTCTGCCACGGCCTTCCGTCTCCCGCAGCGGGGAAACCGCGGACGGCGGGTCCGGCGGTATCGGCCGGCACGGGCTCGGCGTCGTCGCCGTCGGCAGGCTGCTCGACACGGCACTGCGCCGCATGGGCGTCGAACCGGCCGCCGTGGCCGGGCACAGCATCGGGGAGTGGACGGCGATGGCGGCGGCCGGGCTCTACGCCGAGGACGCAGTCGACGACTTCATGGCCTCGCTCGATCCCGACTCGGTGACCGTCCCCGATCTCGCCTTCGCGGCCGTGGGTGCCTCGGCGGAACGGGTCCTGGCAGTGCTCGCGGCACGTCCCGACCGGACGGTGGTGCTCTCCCACGACAACGCCCCGAGCCAGTCGATGGTGTGCGGACCCCACCACGCGGTCGAGGACGTGGTCCGCGCCTTCCGCGCGCAGCGCGTGCTGGCCCGCGTACTGCCGTTCCGGTCCGGCTTCCACACGCCCATGCTGGCGCCGGGTCTGGGCCCGATCAAGGCTGCTGCGGATCGTTTCCGCCTGCATCCGCCCACCGTGCCCGTCTGGTCGGGCACCACCGCGGCGCCGTTCCCCTCCGACGAGGCTGCCGTACGCACGCTGTTCGTCCGTCACCTGCTGGAACCGGTCCGGTTCCGACAGCTGACCGAGGCCATGCACGCGGCCGGCCACCGCGCCTTCGTCCAGGTGGGTCCGGGGCAGCTCGGCTCACTGGTCGGCGACACGCTCGCCGGCCGCCCGCACCTGGTGGTGCCGGCCAATTCGCCGCACCGGACCGGGCTCGCCCAACTGCGTCGGGTGGCGGTCGCGTTGTGGACCGAGGGCGCCCCTGTGGTTCCGGGCGGCCCGGACCGCCCACGAGTGTCCGGCACGCCCGCGCGGCGGAGCGTCCCCGCTCCCGTGCGGCTCGATCTCAGTGCTTCGCTGGTCTCCCTGGACGCCGCAGTCCTCGCGGAGCTGCGGGCCGGTCTCACCACGGCCGGTCCGGCCACCGCCGGCCGGAGCGCCGCGGCCATGCCCGCCGACGCGGTCCCGGACGTTCGCCCGACCGGCGCCGTCCAGCCGCTCCGCGCCGTTGCGGACGGAATCGCCACGGGCCGTGCCGCCTCACCGGGGCACGTCCCGCCGCAACCGGCCGGTGCCGCGGCAGCGCACCACCCCTCCACTCCGGTGCCCGCGGACGTCGCCACGGACGTCGATGTGCCACCTGGGCCGGACGTGGCGGCGGGCCGTTTCCCGCTGGTCGCCGAACTGACGGCGCTGATAAGGGAAACGGCGGCGACGGCCGTGGAACTGATCGCCGCGGCCGGTCCCGCGCCTACGCCCCGCCCCTCGGCGCCCGTCCCTCCCGAAGCCTCCGCGCGGCACGGTGGGACCTCCGCGGCGTACTCCCCGGCCGCACACCCGCACCGGCACCCGCACACCGCCGCCCCGCCGTCGCCGCCCCACCCGCTCGGGCCCACCCGCGGAGGCACGCCCGCCACCCCGGTGCCGCACCGCACGCCGGAGCCCACCCCGCCCGTCGGGCGCCGCGCACAGATCCCCGCCGAAGGCGCGGGCACCGCCCCGGGCACCCCCGTCCCGACGCCGCCACGTGCCACCGCCCGGCCCCGGCAACCCATGACGCCCGGCCGCGGATCGGGGCCGTCCACACCAGCCGCGCCCCCGGCCCGGTCCACCGGAGCCGGCACCCCGCAACAACCGACCGTGCTCCCCTCCCCGCCGAGGGGCGGACCGGCCGTCCCCCCGGTGTCGCCCCGCGCCGCAACTCCCCCGGCGGGCACCCACCCCACGGCTGCCCCCGACGGCACCGGACCGTGGCAGGAGGTCGTCCGGGTCGGCCTGGACACCATGCCCTATCTCCTCGACCACTGCTTCTACCCGCAGCGGCCCGACTGGCCCGACGTCGCTGACCGGTGGCCGGTGGTGCCGGCCACGACGATCGTGCACCACATCATGGAAGCGGCCGAGCGGGCCGCGCCCGGACTGCGGGCCGTCGCGGTGCACGACGCCAGGTTCGACGAGTGGCTGACCGCCGCCGAGCCCGTGGACGTGCCGGTCACGGCCGTTCCCGCCGGGCCCGGGCGGCTCGCCGTCTCGTTCGGTCCGCGTGCCCGTGCGGTCGTCCAACTCGCCCAGCAGTACGCCGCTCCCGCGCCACCCAGGGTGCCCGAAGGGCCCGTGGAGGAGCGGCCGCCCGCCCACACCGCCGTTCAGGTCTACGCCGAGCGCTGGATGTTCCACGGTCCCGCGTTCCGTGGCATGGCCGAACTGAGGGGTATCGGCGAGCGGCACGTCCGGGCGCTGCTGACCGTACCCTCCGCCCCTGGGGCGCTGCTCGACAACGTCGGCCAGGTCCTCGGTTACTGGATCATGGCGACGCACACGGAGCGGACCGTGGTGTTCCCCGTGCAGATACGGAGCATGCGCTTCTTCGGTCCGGCTCCCGGCCCGGGAACACCCGTGGAGTGCACGGTGCGCATCGTGTCGCTCTCCGACACCGTCCTCGAAGCGGACGCCGAGCTGAGCGTCGGCGGCACCGTGTGGGCGGAACTGACGGGGTGGCAGGACCGGCGTTTCGACAACGACCCGCAGACCCGGCCGGTGGAACGTTTCCCCGACCGCAACACCCTGTCCGTGGCACAGCCCGGCGGCTGGTCACTGGTCCACGAGCGCTGGCCGGACCTCGCCTCCCGCGAACTGATCATGCGGAACCAGCTCGGCGGCGCGGAGCGCGAGGCGTACCGGGCCCACCCGCCCCGTGGCCGTCGGCAGTGGCTGCTCGGCCGGATCGCGGTGAAGGACGCCGTGCGGCGCTGGCTGTGGGAGCAGGGCAAAGGGCCGGTCTTCCCGGCGGAGCTGCGGGTGTGCAACGACGACAGCGGACGCCCCCGCGTCATCGGGGTCAACGGCCGGGCCCTGCCGCCGCTCGACGTGTCGTTGGCCCACCGCGCCGAGGCGGCCGTGGCGGTCGTCAGGCCCCGTGCACACGGCACCGGTGCGGGGGAGCCCGGTCCGGGTATCGACATCGAGGAAGTCGCCGAGCCGGCCGAGACGACCCTGACGACGGCGTTCGGCAGCGGGGAACGCGATCTGCTGGAGGCCTGTACGGCAGCCTTCCCCGGGTCCCGGGCACTGTGGTTCACCCGCTTCTGGGCGGCCAAGGAGGCAGCAGCCAAGGCCGAGGGGACGGGATTCGGCGGCCGCCCACGAGACTTCGCCGTGGTGGAGGCGGACGCGGAACGGCTCGTGGTCGAGGTGCGCACCCGCGCCGGCACCCCGGCAGGAACCACGGCAGGCACCCCGGTCCGGCGTCATCGGGTGCGGTGCGCCCGGGTGTCCGGTCCGCCCGGCCTGCCGGCCCGCGACTACGTCGTGGCATGGACGACCCGGCCGGGCCCGGCCGGGCTCCGGGACGACCCTCACGAGGAGGACGGGACGTGACCCCCACGCGACCGACCGGCCCTTCACCCGCGGACGAGGCCTCGGTGCTCGCCGAGATCGGCGTCATGATCGAGCAGGTGCTGGAGGACTACGGACTCGACGACACCCCGATCCGTATGGACACCCGTTTCGGCAGGGACCTGGAGTTCGAGAGCATCGACCTGGTCACTCTGGCGGGCCACTTGGAGGAACGGTACGGACACACCATGAACTTCGCGGAGTTCGTCGCCTCCATGGAACTGGAGGAGATCATCGAACTCACCGTCGGCCGGCTCGTCGAGCACGTGGTGCACTGCCTCAAGAGCACAGGGCTGGGCTGACCGGTGGCCGTCGTCGACACCGGTGACATCCGGCTGCACGTGCAGCGGCTCGGCCCGCCCCGGTCCCGCGGGGCCGCCGCGACGGCCGTACTGCTGCACGGGCTGCTCACCGACAGTCTGGCCAGCTATTACTTCACCGTGGCACCGGCGTTCGCGGCGGCCGGTCTGGACGTGGTGATGTACGACCACCGGGGTCACGGGCGCAGCACCCGGCCGGTGACCGGCTACGCCCTGGAGGCGTTTGTCGACGACCTGGTGGCGCTGCTGGACCGCCTGGAACTTCCCGGTCCTGTCCACCTGGTGGGCAACTCCTTCGGGGGAACGGTCGCCTTCGCGCTGGCCGAGCACAGTCCGGAGCGGGTGGCGAGCATCACGATGATCGAGTCCGAGCCGGCCACGGAGGCCTGGGCGGAGAAACTGACCGGACTGCTGGGCCGGGTGAGGCACGAGATGCTGGCGAACGAGTCCGGTGCCCTCGACTGGATCACCGCCCACCGCGGCTCGCACACCGCACGGCTCGCAAAGGCCGCCGGACGGCTGGTGCGCGAGACGACCATTGCCGGGGACGTCCCGTCCGGCCCCGTCCTCACCGAGGACCGGATCGGCTCGGTGCGCTGCCCGGTGCTGGCCCTCTACGGAGCGGACTCCGACCTGGCGGAGCAGGCGCCGTGGCTCGCCTCCCTGCTTCCGGTCTGCCGGACCGTACGGATCCCGGGACACGAGCACTCGGTGCTGGTCGAGGCGCCCGACCGGGTGGGCCGGCTGATCCTCGACTGGATCCTGGAACACGCGCCTGCGCACGCGTACGAGCGGGATTCCGGACCTGAGCACGACCATGTGTCCGAGCGGGATCGCGAGCCTGAGCACGACCACGGGCCCGAGCCGGGTGCCGGACAGCGGCACCCCAGCGGTGGCCCCGGCACATCCGGCCCCAGCACTCGTGGCCCCGGCACGCCCGACCCCGGCACACGTGGCCCCGGCACACCCGCCCCCGTCGCACCCGGGCCCGGTCGTCCACTGGTTCCGGTGGGAGAGGCGGACACCCGGTGAGTTCCTTCCTGTTCGTGGTCCCGCCGCTCGTCGGGCACATCAATCCGCTGGTGGGCGTGGCCGCCGAGCTGGCGTCACGAGGCCACCAGGTGGCGTGGGCGGGGCTGCCCGAGGCCGTCCGCCGCCTCGTCGGGTCCGGGGCCACGGTCTTTCCCTGCCGGGCCGCTCCGGCCGGTGAGCCGGAGCCCGTACGCCCTCCGGAGATCCGCGGTCCGGAGGCGCTGCGTTTCCTCTGGGAGCGTTTCCTGGTGCCGCTCGCCGAGGCGATGGCCGAAGGGGTGCGGGACGCCGTGACCGCGTTCCGCCCCGATGTGGTGGTGGCCGACCAGCAGGCCCTCGCCGGTGGGCTGGTGGCGGAACGGCTCGGTGTGCGCTGGGCGACGTCGGCGACCACGTCCGCCGAGTTCGCCGACGTCCTCTCGGCGATGCCCCGGGTCGCCGCCTGGAACGAGGCGCTCCTGTGCGAGCTGCGCCGGCGGATCGGCGATCCGGAGGGCACCGCGGATCCCCGTTTCTCCCCCCGGCTCGTGCTGGCGTTCACCACGACCGAGCTGGCGGGGCGGCCGTCGAGGGGGGGCGACCGGATCCGCTGGGTCGGGCCGTCGCTCTCCGCACGACCGGCCCTCGGCTCCTTCCCGCGGGAGTGGCTCGATGCCGGGCGGGCCACCGTCCTGGTCACCCTGGGCACGGCGAACGCCGATGTCGGGGCGCGCTTCCTCACGGAGTGCGCCGCGGCGCTGCGGGCGCGGGCGGACCGGCTGCAGGCCGTCGTGGTGGACCCGCTGGGCGTGCTCGGCGGCGGGGCGGACGACGGGGATCTGCTGGCGCTGCCCGTCGTCCCCCAGCTCGCGCTGCTGGAGCACACCGCCGCGGTCGTCTGCCACGCCGGGCACAACACGGTGTGCGAGGCGCTCTGGCACGGCGTTCCGATGGTGGTCGCGCCCATCCGCGACGACCAGCCGGTGGTCGCCGGACAGGTGGCCGACGCGGGCGCGGGCGTGCGGGTCCGCTTCGGGCGGGCCACGGCTCCCCGCATCGGGGCCGCGGTCGACACCATCCTGGACGAACCGCGGTACCGGGCCGCGGCCCACGGGATCCGGGATGCGTTCCGGGCGGCGGGGGGAGCCGGAGCGGCCGCGACCCACCTGGAACTGCTGGCCATCGAGGAGAAGGAGGACGACGACGGATGACCGAACCCCTGCCTCTCACCCCTGCCACGACGACGCGTGCGGAACGGGTGGCCGCGCTGCGCCCGGCCTACCGGTCCGAACTCGCCGCGGGCACCGAGGGCTTCTTCGAACCCCGTAGGACCGCCTGTCCGTGGTGCGGATCCCCCCGCCTCACCCGGCGTCTGAACACCACCGACCTCCTCCAGCACAAACCGGGCAGGTTCCGGGTCGACGAGTGCCGGGACTGCGGGCACCTCTTCCAGAACCCGCGGCTGAACGCCCGTGGGCTCGACTTCTACTACCGCGACTTCTACGACGGGCTGGGCGAGGATCGCCTCGCGGATCTCTTCGCCGGACGCACCGCCTCGTACCGCCGCCGCGCCGAGTCCCTGCTGCCCTACGCGGACGACGTCAAGAGCTGGCTCGACGTGGGGACCGGCCACGGCCACTTCTGCGAGGTGGCGCAGACCGTCCACCCGGACGTCGTCTTCGACGGACTCGACCAGTCGGAGGGCGTCGAACTGGCCGAACGTGCCGGCCGGGTGGACCGCGGCCACCGTGGCAGCCTCACCGCGGTCGCATCCCGCATGACCGCGGACTACGACGTGGTGAGCATGTTCCACTACCTGGAGCACTGCCCCGACCCGGGGCACGAGCTGCTCGCCGCGCGGACGGTGCTCCGCCGCGGCGGCCGTCTCGTGATCGAGGTGCCGGACCCCGCGAGCCGCTACGCCCGGCTGCTGGGCCGCTGGTGGCTGCCCTGGCTCCAGCCGCAGCACCTGCACCTCATGCCGGTGGACAATCTGCGGAATCGGCTCACGGAGCTCGGTTTCACGGTGCTCGCCGAGGAGCACCGGCAGGCCCACGACCCGTCGGACCTGCTGGCCGCGACCTGGCTCGCCCTGGACTCCGTGGCCCCTCGCGAGGACGCCCCCTGGCTGGCCGCCCGTCCCGGCGCCGCCCGGCGCGCGCTGCGTACGTCGGTCCTCCTCGCCGGCGTCCCGGCCCTCCTCCTCGCCGTGCTCGCGGACCGTGCGGTGATGGCGCCGCTCGCCGAGCGCCTCGGCCTGTGCAACGCGTACCGGCTGGTGGCGCGCCTCGACTGACGGCGTGGCACCGGGCGGCCGGCCCGGGACGGAGGCGTTCCGTCCCGCCGCCCCGATCCAGGGCCGGCGTACCGGTGCCGTACCGGTGTCAACCTCGCACGACCCGCTTCTGTACCGATTCGAGCGGACCGTGCGGGAACCGGCGCAGCCACAGCCGGGACGCCGTGATCAGCAGGACGCAGACCGTGGCCCACAGCCCCATCACCCACCAGGGTCCGCTGTCCCGGAAGCGTTCGGAGAGTCCGAGTCCGATGCCGTAGGCGGCCAGCATGCACAGCACGTTCTGGGCGACGTAGCAGGACAACGCGGTGCGGCCGACCGAGCTCAGGCCGGAGGTGAGGAGGCCAGGGAAGCGCAGACGGTCCGTCAGCACGCCGATGAGGCCGATGTATCCGAGGGCGACCACGGGGGCGGCGCCGTAGCGGGCCAGCAGGAAGAAGTCCTGTCCCCCGAGCGACGCCACCGCGCTCAGGGGGAGCCCGAGGCCCAGGCCCCACACCAGCATCCGGTTCCTGATGCGGCGCCCCGTGGCGTCGGAGGCGAACGCCCCGGCCCGGTGGAGCCGTACGCCGAGCAGGAACAGGAACACCAGCAGGGCGAAGCAGAGAACGGGCTCCAGCCGCATCGCCAGTGCGTTCTGGAGGCGGAAGGCGATCTGGTCGAAGTAGCCGCCGTGCGCGTACAGCTCGACCGCGGGACCGCTCTGCGAGGCCGCGCCATCGGACCCGTCGCCGGAACCCGTGGTGGCGAGGGCGACCGTGAGCAGTGTCATGACGGCGAGGTGCAGGGCGAGGGCGGACCACATCACGGTGTTCCGGAACCTGCGGGAGCGGGTGAGGATCCACGCCACGAGCAGGGCGGTGACGGCGTACCCCATCAGCACGTCCCACGCGAAGACGAGGACGAAGTGCAGCGTGCCCTCGGCGAAGAGGAAAAGGGCACGCCACCGGTAGGGACCGGGCCACGGCCGGCCGCGCCGCTCGGCGGAGTCGAACTGGATGGCAAGTCCCACGCCGAACAGCACGGTCAGCAGGGCGAGGAACTTGCCATCGGCGAGGAACCGGAAGAGGGCCTCGGCGGCGACCGGCGCGGACGGCTCCGACAGCAGGGTGCTGAGTGTCGCCGCGGACGCGCTGCCGTCCAGCACTCCCCATTCGGCTCCGGGCCCGGTGAAGACCCATACGTTCGTCATGAGGGTGCCGAGGATGGCGGTTCCGCGCAGCACGTCGAGCAACGGCAGCCGGCCCCCGCCCGTTCCCGCGCCGCCCGTCCGAACGGCTCGGCCGGCCATTCCGGGTGAGGGACCGTCGGGTGCCTGGATGAATGGTCGTACGGTGTGCGTCATCGGTTTCCCCGTCGGTCGTCTGTACTTCCATCGTCATGGCGCCAGGGGCCTCCGACCTCGTGACAGGTGATGAATCCCCGCTACACCCTTCGATGTAGCGAAGACGCCTCCCGCTCGTCGCCGACCGGCCCTCCGTCGACCGCTCCTCCGCCGTACGCCCCTCCGCCCTACACCCCTCCGCTGCGCGCATCGCACGCACACCCCACGAATGCACCCCGCGTATACACCGCATGTATACACCGAATGTATAGTCCGAGGTGATCTCCGACCCCACGGCGAAGGCGAGCACTGCCATGCCCAGGAAAAGGCTCATGTCCCTTTCCCGCGTCGCGACCGCGGCGCTGTCCGTGACGACCTCACTGACCCTGCTGCTGAGCGGCTGCTCCTCGAACACGACGACACCGGAGGACGCCAGGGCCGTCCCGGGCCCGCAGGCGTCCCGGACCCCCGGGCCGGTCGACTGCCGCGAAGTCCGGTGCATCGCGCTGACCTTCGACGCCGGCCCCGGCAAGGACACGCCTCGGCTGCTGGACGTCCTCAAGCGGAAGAAGGTCCCGGCCACGTTCTTCCTGCTCGGCCGACGGCACATCGACCGCCACCCCGACGTGGTGCGCCGCATCGCCGCGGAGGGCCACGAAGTGGCCAACCACACCTGGACGCATCCGCTGCTCACCGAGGTCGGGCCCGGGCGGGTGCGCGAGGAGCTCTCGCGGACCCAGGAGGAGATACGGCGGCTGACCGGACGGACACCGACGCTCATGCGTCCGCCGCAGGGCCGTACCGACGAGACCGTCGCCCGGATCAGCAGGGAGCTGGGCCTCGCCCAGGTGCTGTGGAGCGTCACCGCGAAGGACTACGCCACCACGGACACCGACCTGATCAGGGAACGGGTCCTGGCCGACGCGGACCGCGACGGCATCATCCTGCTGCACGACATCTACGACGGGACGGTGCCGGCGGTCCCCGGGATCATCGACGAACTGACCCGGCGCGGATTCACCTTCGTCACCGTTCCCCAGCTACTCGCGCCGGGTGTACCGGAGCCGGGGAAGGTGTACCGTCCGTGACCCTTCGGGTAGTCGACCACATATGCCCACCCAGCGTTTCGGTGTCGGGAAACACAAGCACCGGTTCCAGCGCCTGCACAACAGGATCCTCGCGTCCCCGGTCGGGCTGGGCTGGAGCCGCGGCCGGGAAATGGAACTGATGCACCGCGCCATGGCCTTCGCCGCGCTCGGGTTCGTCACCCTGGTACCGCTGCTGATCGTCGTCGCGGCAGCCGATCCGGCCAGCGGCGAGGGGTTCGCGCGCTGGCTGAGCCAGGGGCTCGGCGTCGCGGAGACCTCGCAGGAGGAGATCGAGCAGCTGTTCGGCGTCCCCGGGCAGGCGCTGCGCCGGACCACCGCCTTCGGTCTCGCCGCGCTCGTCGTGTTCGGTCTGACCTTCGGCTCGGCCGTCCAGACCGGATACGAGAAGGTGTGGGACCTGCCCACCGCCCGCTGGCACACCATGTGGCGCCACGCGGTGTGGCTGGGGGTGCTCATCTTCGCCCTGCTGCTCTTCGTCAACACACCGGTGTCCTCCGCGTCCTCATGGGGAGTGGTCGGTGGCGCGACGGCCGACTTCATCGGCACCACGCTGTTCTTCTGGTGGTCGCAGCGGATCCTGCTGTGCGGGCGGATCCGCTGGCGGGCGCTGCTGCCCGGGGCGATCGTGACCGCGGTGTGCCTGCTCGGCCTGCGGGTCTTCTCCCAGCTGGTGTTCTCCCCGCTGATCGCCTCCAACTCGGTGACATACGGACCGATCGGCAGCGTGCTGGTGATCCAGTCGTGGCTGGTGGGTGTGGGCGTGGTGGTGTACCTCGGCGCGCTCGTCGGGCGGCTGGTCCACGAGGAACTGGTGCACCGGCGGCTGCGGCGCGACACCGGAACTCTCTGAGCCCGGTGCGTTCCCCCCTGGGGTTTCCCGCCGCGTTTCCCTGCGCCCGTGGCACCCATGCCGTGTCGGCCGGGAATGGACACGAACGAGTCCGGCGTTGGTGGAGCCGCTCGCCGGATCGGTAGCGTGGGCAGCCGCATCTCCGCGGAGGCACGCATGGACGGGGTACGGGGCAGGCCGGCCGACGACGCCGGGGAGACCGGGGAATCCCGGCGCCCGACCGGGGAAACACCCGGGGAAACTCACGGGCACTCGCCCGGGGAATCCCCCGGGCACTTCGGGGCGGAACTCCGGCGCCTCAGAACCGCACGCGGCCTGTCCCTCTCCGCACTCGCCCGGCGCATCCACTACAGCAAGGGCTACCTCAGCAAGATCGAGAACGGTGCGAAGCCCCCCACCGCCGACATGGCGAGGCGCTGCGACGAGACACTGTCGGCGGGCGGCGCGCTCGTCCGCCTCGTACCCGGCGTACCGCACGCCCGGCAGTCCACGCCGGGAGAACCGTCCTGCCCCTACCGGGGCCTCGCTCCGTTCGGCCCGGAGGACGCCGACTGGTACTTCGGACGGGAGCGGGCGACGTCCGCCCTCCTGGACCGGCTCGCCGGGCGGGCGGGCGGGGGTCCGCTCGCCGTGGTGGCTCCCTCGGGCGCCGGCAAGTCCTCGCTGCTGCGGGCGGGTCTGCTTCCCGCCCTGCGCCGCGGCGCGCCGGGCCTGCCGGGTTCGGCGGACTGGCCGTCCGCGGTGTGCACGCCCACGGCGCACCCGCTCAAGGAGCTGCTCCGGGTGGTGGCCGGGGCCCTCGGCGAGGAGACCGGCATCACCCCCGAGCAGCTGCGCGAACAGCCCGGACTGCTCGCCCCGGCCCTCCGCCCGCGGCTCGGGGACGGCACACGGCTGGTCCTGGTCGTCGACCAGTTCGAGGAGACCTTCACCCTCTGCCGGGACGAGGCCGAACGGCGTGCCCTCTCCGCGGCGCTGAGCGCCATGTCCACCGGGCCGGACGCCCCCGCCGTCACGGTCATGGGGCTGCGGGCGGACTTCAGCGGCCGCTGCCTGGGGTACCCCGAACTGGCCGCCGTGTTCACCCAGGGGCTGTTCGTTCTCGCCCCGATGACGACGGAGGAGCTGCGCGACGCCGTCACCCGGCCGGCGGAGCGGGCCGGGCTCACCCTCGAACCGGGCGTGGTGGAACTGCTGTTACGCGACCTCGGCACCGGGGACGGCCCGCCGGCCGGCGCCCTGCCGCTGCTGTCCCACGCCATGCTGGCCACCTGGCGGGTGCGCAGCGGCCGCACCCTGACCGTGGCCGGGTACGAGAGCACCGGCGGCATCCTCGGGGCGGTCGCCCGTACCGCCGAGGACGTCTTCACCCGTCTGGAGGGGTCGGAACAGGAGGCGGCCAGACGGGTGCTGGTACGGCTGGTGCACATCGGTGACGGGGACGCGGAGACCCGTCGCCGGGCGGATCCCGGGCGCCTGTGGGCACAGGTGCCCGATCCCCGGGCGGCCGAGTCGGCGCTGGACGCCTTCGTCCGGGCGAGGCTGGTCACCGCCGACGACGACACGGTGCAGATCACCCACGAGGCGCTGCTGCGGGCCTGGCCCCGGCTGCGGGGCTGGATCCAGTCCAACCGGGCCGGTCTGCTGATGCACCAGCAGCTCGCGGACGCCGCGTCGGCCTGGATCCGGGAGAACCGTGACCCGGGACTGCTGTACCGGGGCAACCGGCTGGCCGCCGCCGACGAGTGGGCGGAACAGCGGGACGGCCGGGAAGTGCTGGATCCGCACGAGAGGGAGTTCCTCGAGACGAGCCGTGCCGAGGAGCACGGCCGGCAGGAGCGTGCGCGCCGTCAGGTGCGGACCCGCCGCCGGCTGACGGGCGTGCTGGTGGTGCTGCTCGCCGTGGCCCTGGCGGCGAGCGGGCTCGCCTTCCAGCAGCGGACCCGTGCCGTGGAGGAACGCCGTGTCGCGCAGTCGCAGGCCATGGCGGTCCGGTCCGGGGCACTGGCCGCCGGGCAGCCGGAGGCGTCGATGCTGCTGGCTGCCGAGGCGTACCGCACTGCGCCCACCACCGAGGCGCGCGGTGCGCTGCTCAGCACTCTTGCGCAGCCGTTCGCGGGCCGGCTGACCGGTCACACGGGGCCGGTGAACGGGGTGGCCTTCGCACCGGACGGCGGGCTGCTGGCGACGGGGAGCAGTGACGGCACGGTCCGGCTGTGGGGCGGCCGGGGGCACCGGAGGGCGGTCGCGTCCCTGACGGGGCACGGCGGTCCGGTGCTGGCCGTGGCGTTCGGGCGGAGCGGAAGGCTGCTGGCGTCGGCCGGCACGGACGGCACGGTCCGGCTGTGGCGGCTGCCGGACCGTCAGACGGCAGGCACGCTCTTCGGTCACGGCGGTTCGGTCCGCGCGGTGGCGTTCTCGCCGGACGGCCGCACGGTCGCCTCCGGTGGCGCGGACGGCACCGTGCGGCTGTGGGACGCGGACGACGGGAGGCTCCGGGCCACGCTGACCGGCCACACGGACGGGGTGCACGGTGTGGCGTTCTCTCCTGACGGCCGTGCCCTCGCCTCGGGTGCGGCGGACCGGACGGTGCGGCTCTGGGACGTCGCGTCCGGAGGGTCGCGGGCCGTCCTGAAGGGCCACGCGGACGGTGTGCTCGGGGTGGCGTACTCGCCGGACGGGCGGACCGTCGCCTCGGGTTCCGCCGACCGTACCGTGCGGCTCTGGGACACCGGGACGTTCCGGGTGCGTACGGTCCTGACCGGCCACAGCGACGACGTGAACGCGGTGGCGTACGACGGGGACGGCGGCACGGTGGTGAGTACCAGCGGTGACGGCACGGCGAGGCTGTGGGACACCGCGAGCCACCGGGTGACGGCCACGCTCACGGGACACACCGACTATGTGATGGCCGTCGCGGTCGGGCCGGGAGGGCTGCTGGCCACAGCGAGCTTCGACCAGTCGGTCGTGCTGTGGGACCCGGGCCGGTCGTCGCTGGCCGCCCGCCCGTTCGCAGAAGTGTGGCAGTCGGCGTTCTCACCCGACGGGCGGCTGCTCGCGGCGGCCGGCGCGGACCGCACGGTGCGGTTGTGGGACGTGCGGCACCGCCGTACGGTGTCGGTCCTGACCGGTCATCAGGGCTCGGTGTTCGGGGTGGCGTTCTCCCCGGACGGCCGGCTGCTGGCATCGGCCGGGGCGGACCGCACGGTGAAGCTCTGGGACACGGCACGACGGCGGCTGCTCACCACGCTGCCGGGACACACCGGCTCGGTGTTCGGGGTGGCGTTCTCCCCGGACGGGCGGCTGCTGGCATCCGCTGCGGCGGACCGCACGGTGAAGCTCTGGGACACGGCACGACGGCGGCTGCTCACCACGCTCACCGGACATCAGGACTTCGCCAACGCCGTGGCGTTCTCCCCGGACGGGCGGCTCCTGGCCTCCGGGAGCGACGATCTGACGGTGCGGCTGTGGGACGTCGCGGGCCACGAGGTGCGGACCGTGCTGAGGGGACACACCGGCGCGGTGCGGGGGGTGGCCTTCGCGGCGGGCGGACGGACGCTGGCCAGCGGCGGCAACGACGGGACCGTGCGGCTGTGGGACACCGCGCGGGGGCGCGCCGGGGCGACGCTCATCGGGCACAGCGGGGCGGTGCGTGCCGTGGCGTTCGACGCGGACGGGCGGACGGTGGCGAGCGGCGGCATCGACGGGACCGTACGGCTGTGGGACGTGGCCGGGCAGCGGCTCACGGCGACGCTTGACGGTCACGGCGGGGCGGTGTGGGGGGTGGTGTTCGAGCCGGGTGCCGGACGGCCCGTCAGCAGCGGCACGGACGGCACCGTACGGCTCTGGTCGACGGACCCGCGGCAACGGGCCGCCGGGATCTGTGCGCTGATCGGCGACGTCGGGAAGGCGCACTGGCAACGGCTGTTGCCGGGCCGCCCCTATCGCCCGGGCTGCTCGGCGTGACCGAGCGGCGGCGGTGACGGGGGTTTCCCGAGAGTTTCCCGTTTCCTGTCGTGGCGGGCGACGCGTGGGTCCTCGACACCCCCCGTCGTCACGGCCCAGGCTCGGAAGGGCCGGCAACCCGACGCGACCACGTCGGTGCCGGCGACAGCGAGCACGGGACAAGACGACGAGCACAACGAGCACGGGGACGAACGGGGATCGGGATGTCACGACCGAAGACACGGCGACCGGGGACGAGTCGGGGCGGCCGGCGGGCCGCGGCAGCCGCATCGGGGCTGCTGGCGCTGGCCGCCTGGACGACGGCACTGACGGTGCCCGCAGCGGCCGCCACCGTCTCCGTCCCGTCCGCGGCCACGGGGGGCGCGGACGGGACGGAGGATGCGGACGGTGAGTGCGGACTGCTCGCACCGGGGGCGTCCGCGGTCGCGGAGAAGGCCGTACGGGCCGCCTGCGGGCAGATCGGGGTCTGGTACACCTGGGGCGGCGGCCACGGCCCGCAGCCCGGGCCCACCTACGGCCAGGTCGACCCGACCGACCCGGCGAGCGAACACGACCCCGAGCGGCTCGGGTTCGACTGCTCGGGCCTGGTCCGCTACGCCTACGCGGAGGCGACCGGCCGGGATCCGCTGAGCGGCAACGCCCACCACCAGTTCCACACCCCCCACGCCACCGCGCGTTTCACGGCCGCTCAGGGGGCCGCGCCGCTGGTGCCCGGCGATCTGCTGGCCTACGGCAGCGGGGGCGGCATCCATCACATCGCCGTCTATCTGGGGGCGGGAAAGATGGTCGAGGCCCGCCAGTCGGGCACCCGCATCACGGTCTCCGACGTCCGGCTGGGCGGCGACTACGCGGGCGCCGTCCGGATCGACGGAGGCGCGCAGCAGGGCACGTTCAGCACCTGGGGCACGGACGTGTGGACGCACCGCGAGCCGTCCACGACCAGTCCACGGGTGCACAGGTTCGACGGCCCGACCGCGGTGCGGATCGAGTGCCAGAAGCACGCCGAGGCCGTGACCGCGGAGGGCATCACCAACGACGCCTGGTCCTACCTGCCGGACCACCGCGCCTGGATCACCAACATCTACATCAAGGGCCCGGCCTGGCTCGAGGGCGTGCCCACCTGCCGCTGACACCACGGCGGCCGCCGTCCCAGCCGACCGCGACGGGTCCGGCGGGACGGCCCTGGAAGACCACCACCCAACCGTCAATCGGGCTCCGTCCGGAGCCACTGCCGAGGAGGAAGCATGTCCGCACGCAAGAAGATCGCTCTGGGGCTGGCCGCCGTGGCGCTGTCCACGGGTCTCGCCACCACCGCAGTCCCCGCCTCGGCCGCACCGGCCGGCGCGGCCGCCGAATGCGGCGTCCGCGCGGACGGCAAGCTGTGGTGCGGCAACCGGGCCGGTGCGAAGGGATACGCGCACCGGTCCTACGGCTCCGCGGTGCGCGGTCCGCTCAACACCTCGTTCAGCTGGTTCGCGTGCTGGGGACGCGGCGACAACCACCCCGGCGGCAACAACGTCTGGTACTGGACGCAGCTCGACAACGGCCAGTGGGGCAATGTGCCCGCGGTGGACGTCCACACGTCCGTCGACCCGGCCCCGGGTCTGCGCGAGTGCTGAACCCCGCGCCCTGAGGGCCGTGGAGCACGAGGCATGAGGAAAGGGCCGTCCCTCCCCGCTCGGGAGGGACGGCCCTTCCGCGTCATGGGCCTTCAGCGGCCCTTCCGCGTCACGCCCTTTCGCGTCGGCCGATGGCCGGACCGTCAGAAGCCGTAGACGGTGCCGCCACCGCTCGCCTTCGTGCAGGCGTTGCCGAAGGTGTGGACGTGGGACACCCGCTTGCCCTGCCAGACGCCCTGGGCGGTGACGGTGACGGGGGCCCACTCCTTCGTACAGATCCCGACCGGCGCCGAGTCGATGAGGGCGGCGAAGTCGCCCTGGGTGCGGCGCAGTTCGGCGCAGGCGCCGGCGGGGTCGGGGTGGGTGCCGGAGGGCGTGGGCGCACAGCTCAGGGTGACGGCACGGGCTACCCGCGCGTTCTCGTCGGCGCCGTTGGCGACGGTGAGGACCAGCGCCGACGGGGAGTAGAGGCTCTTGGCCGTCGCCGGATCGGCGCTTGCGGCGTGGGAGCCGGTGCCCACGACTCCGTTGAGGACGAGGGCGGCTCCCAGAGCCAGGCCTGCCGCGACGTACCGCATATCGGATCCCTCCATGGGTTTGGTTTCGGAGAACGGACGCGAGTGTTTCCGACCGATGTGAAGAACGCACATCCAAGCGTTCGATTCAGGTCACCCAGTGCGACTGCACGACTGCATGTAGTGGCCGTCCCCATCTGCGAGAATCGGCGAGCCGCGAGCGGAGAGTCACAGGGAAGATGGCCAAAAGAAGGCAAGCAAGCCGACTGATTGGTTGATTTCAAGGCATACAAAACCTTGAACCTTGGATAACAAGTAGCGGCTTGCGATGAGTCCCTGCGCGCGGTTGTGCGCCCCGCCCCGTCGCCCCAGCATGGGGATGACGGCGACAGAGGTAGGTGCGATGAGCGCCCTGAACGAAGTGGGCAGCCGGTTCCGTGGCCCCCTGGACGTCACCACGGCGGCAGCCGTCGTCACGGATGCCCAGGACAGGATCATCGGGTGGAGCCCGGCTGCCGTGGCACTGCTCGGCTACCGCCAGGAGGACGTCCTCGGACGCGCCTTCGCCTCGCTGTGCTTCGACGAGCCGCCGGCCGGCGGCACGGGTGGTCCCGTCCCCGTCACCGTCGCCCGGGAGTCGCTCCGGCTCCGGCACCGGGACGGCAGCGCCGTATGGGTGGTCACCTCGGTCTGTCCGCTGGTGCACAGCGGTCCGCGGGACCCGGCACGCATCGTGCTGGCCGCCGCACTGGACTCGTTGCGCGAGTGGGAGACCGGCCAGGAACTGCTCCGCGGCCTCATCACCCAGTCGCCGGTGGGCCTGAACGTGTACGACAACGACCTGCGGGTCATCTGGGGCAACGCCTCGGCCGAGCTGGAGCTCGGCAGGCCGCTCTCCGAGTACGCGGGGGTGCACGCCGACGACCTCTACCCGGGCGGTGAGGTGTTGTCCGCGGAGCACTCGCCGAATCTGGGACAGGTCATGCGGGAGGTGCTGGACTCCGGCGAGCCGGTCTTCGACCTGCACTACCGGGCGCGGCTGCCCGCAGCCCCGGAACACGAACGCATCTGGTCCTGCGCGTACTACCGTCTCCAGGGCTCGCGCGGCGACATCCTCGGGGTCTGCGAGGAATCCGTCGACATCACGGACCGCTACCGTGCCGAGCAGCGGCTGGACCTGCTGGTCCGGGCCGGGCGGCGGATCGGTTCCACGCTGGACATGCGGCGGACGGCACGCGAACTGGTCGAGGTCACCGTGCCGGCGTTCGCGGACGCGGTCGTCGTGGACGTCCTGGAAGGCGTACTGGAGGGCAACCGCCCCTCGTCCCCTCCGTCGCTGCACCGGGGCGCGGCGGTGCGGATGGTGCGGGTGTGGGGGCGTACGGGCCTCGCCTCCCCCGTCCACGGGACCGGCGAGGATCCGGGGACCCGCGCCGAACGCCGCGAGGGGGAGCCCGAGGAGCCCGCGTGGCAGACCGTCGACTACGCCCCGACCTCGCCCCAGGCACGCTGTCTCACCTGGGGACACGCCGTCCTGGAACACCTTCCGGAGCAGTCCGCCGCCGCATCCGGGGGCTTCCACTCGCTGCTCGTCGCACCGCTCTCCGTCGAGGGGACGACGCTGGGACTGGTGACCTTCCTGCGCGCCGGTGACTCCGGACCGTTCGACGCCGGCGAACGGGAACTGGCCGACGAACTGGCCGCCCGCACCGCGATGTCCGTCGACAACGCACGGCGCTTCATCCGCGAGCACGCGGCCGCCCTCACCCTGCAGCGCAGCCTGCTGCCGCGCACCCTGGCACTGCAGTCGGCCGTCGAGACGGCCCGCCGCTACCGGCCGGCGGACGCCCGCGCGGGGGTCGGCGGCGACTGGTTCGACGTCATCCCGCTGTCCGGGACACGGGTGGCACTGGTCGTCGGCGACGTGGTGGGGCACGGCCTGTGGGCCGCCGCCACGATGGGCCGGCTGCGCAGCAGCGTACGGGCCCTGGCCCGGATGGACCTTCCGCCCGACGAACTGCTGACCCGGCTGGACGACCTCATCGCGCAGGCGGCGAAGGAACGGGAGGGCAGGCGCGACCACGAGGGTCCGCCGCCGTACGGCAGGCGTTCGCTCAAGGAGGCCGCGGCCGCCGAGGCCGACGACTTCGCGGGCAGCACCTGTCTGTACGCGGTCTACGACCCGGTGTCCGGGCTCTGCACCATGGCGAGTGCCGGGCATCTGCTGCCCGCGGTCGCCGATCCGCAGAGCGGCACGGTGCGCTTCGCGGAGCTGCCGCCCGGCCCGCCCCTCGGGGTCGGCGGGCTCCCCTTCGAGAGCATGGACCTGCGGCTGCCCGAGGGCAGCGTGCTGGCACTCTTCACCAAAGGGCTGGTTCACGGAGCGGACCGCGACGTGGACGTGCAGCTCGCTCGGCTCACCGACGTCCTCGGCGACTACGCGGACCCGCTGGAGACCCTGTGCGACCGGATGGTCGACGCCCTCCTGCCGGAGAAGTCGCCGGACGACGCGGCCCTGTTGATGGCACGCACCCGAAGGCTCGGCGCGGACCAGGTGAAGGTGTGGGACCTTGCCCCCGACACGGCGCTGGTGGCCGAGGCCCGTGGCGCGGCGGTGCGACAGCTGACCGAGTGGGGCCTGGACGAGCTGGCCTTCACGACCGAACTGGTCGTCAGCGAACTGGTCACCAACGCCATCCGGTACGCGGCGGGCCCGGTCCAGCTGCGGCTGATCCGCGACCACGCGGTGCTCATCTGCGAGGTGTCCGACACCGGACACACCTCCCCCCATCTGCGGCGCGCCGCGACCGACGACGAGGGCGGGCGAGGGCTGTTCCTGATCGCCCAGATGACGGACCTGTGGGGCACCCGCTACACCGGCAACGGCAAGACCATCTGGGCCGAGCAGGAAATCCCCGCGGCGGACATGCCCTTGGGAGCAGCGGCCTGACCGGCACGAGTCCGCGGGGTGCGACGGGCATGTGTGCCGCGGCCGGCGGGGTGCCGGGCGTGGCCGTGGTGGGCAGGGGCCTGGGCGTGGCCGCGATCAGCCGGGTCCCCGGAGCCTGCCCGCGGCCGGCGGGGGTCCCGGAGCATGCCCGCGGCCGACGTGGTCACGGGGCGTACCCGCGGTCGGCGCGGTCACGTGCGCACGAGACCGGCACGGTCCCGTAAGGGTGATTCCCTGACGATTCTCGCATTCCACCCCGGGAGTGCGTGCCCCCACAGGGTGTTCTAGCGTCGTAGGAGAGGGTGATCGATGCCGGGCGGGGGGCTTCGGGGGAAGGCGCACACCACCCGTACCGCGGGCTCAGTGAACCGCCTGCCCGTCCCCAGGGAATCCGCTCTCGGGGTGCTCGCCCGGCGCCGCTCCCGCGCGCGGTTCCGCTCCTGCGTGATCGCGCGACCCGACCGAGAGAGCAGGTGCAATCCCATGCGTCCTTCGGCTCGTATCACCGGTGTCCTCGCCGGCCTCGCGATCGCCCTGGGTGGCGCCGTGACCGCGGCTCCCAGCGCCCACGCGGACCTGGCGGCCTGTGAGAACTACGTCGAGGGTTCGGGCGTCATGGTCACCGACCCCGTCCGAATGGCGTGCTACGTCGGCCTGGTGGGCGACCAGAACGGCTGTGCCGACGCCCTGACCCAGATCGGCGTGACACAGGCCGCCGCAACCGAGGCGTGCCGCCAGGCCCCCCGGTAGTCACCGGGGCCGTATCCCTCCTGGCGAGCAGACCGCCCCAGTGGGTGGCCGAACCGAAGCACTCGGTCGCACATGTGACGCAGCGCTGTCGACGGCGGGCCGGGCACCGCGCCCGGCATGCTCGACCGGCGGCGAGCCGGCCGCACCCGTGCCCCGCCGCGCGCTGTGGTGCGCAAACCGGTGCGGGTGGCCACCGACGTACCGGTGCCGTCCGGTTCGGTCCAGCCCGGCCACGGGTCGGCGTGGTCCCGGAGCGCACGCTGCGAGATCACCGTGCGGTCCCCCTGGCGCCGGAAGGCCACCCGTGCCACCCGGACGTCCTACTCCTCCTCGTCCGTGTCCGACGGCCGGCGGAAGGCGGCTCGGACGCGGCGCAGAAAGAGGTACACCCGCGGGTGGCGCGCATGCGCCTCGCGGGCGTGCCGGTCCAGCTCCTCGACCAGCCGCTCGGAGCGCTTCTCCACGCCCAGTTCGTCGATGACGCGGTCCGCCTCGGCAAGCAGCGCTCCGTGAAGCTGCCATTCACCCGGATAGGCACGGACCCGTTCCAGGAGGAGCAGGGCGACCCGGTCCCGGCTCCGCCGCGCCTCATTGAGCTCCTCCGCGAGCCGCGTCTCGGCCTCCGCGGCGTTCTCGCTGACCTGCGCGGTGATGAGCACCGCGAAGCTCTCGACGGCGACCGCCATGTGAGCGAACAGGTCCTGGAGCGCCTCGGTGATGTCCGGCGGGAACAGCGACTCCTCCGTCCGGGCCTTGGCGAGGTCCGTGAGCGTCCGGCAGGAGACGCGCAGCACCACCGCGCAGATCTCCAGGGTGTCCAGGCCGGTCCGCAGCACGAGCCCGTAGAGCAGGCCCTCCTTGATCCTGGGGTTGAGCCGCAGGCTGTCCTCGGCCTGCCGGAGCGCGGCGTCGACCTCGACGATGTCGTGGTCGAGGCGACGGGCCTCGTGCAGCCGGGCGGCCGCCTCCGCCACCGGGGTGTGTCCGGTCAGTTCGTCGCCGATGTGCCGGAGCAGCCGCTGCATCCGGCCCGCGAGGTCCGTGATCGCGTCGCTTGCCGATCCGACGTACACCGGCGGGGCGAACAGCACGTTGAACAGCAGTCCGACGACGGCGCCGATCAGGGTCTCCAGGACCCGGTTCCAGGCCGTCTCCCCCACCCTCGTCACCCCGAGGACCAGCATGGCGCTGATCGCGACCTCGGGGACGAACTCGCCGACCTTCACGAACCGGCCGACGACCAGGGACGCCAGGATGATCAGCCCGAGGCTCCACCAGGTCAGCCCCACGAGCGCGCTGAAACCGATCGCGATCACGACCCCCGCGACGACCGAGTTCACCCGGCGGATGCCGGTGGTGAGGGTGGAGTAGAGGGTGACCTGGACGACCAGCAGCGCGGTGAGCGGTGCCGTCAGGGGGGCGGGTTCGCTGCTCAGCCAGAGGGCGACGACGTAGGCGATGACGGCGGCCGCGGTCGACCGGACCGTCTGCACGACAGCGGGCTCGTTGTGGCGGCGGACGAGGTCGCGTAGGGGAACGGTTGCTTCCGGCATGCTCTGGCCCCTTCCCCGTGGCGTGGGGGCGAACGCCGGCCGGCCGTCCGGTCACCCGGGCCGCCTAGGCTGGACGGGACCGGCACAGTGCAGCGGTTTCTCCACTCCTGGAGGGCAGGCAGATGACCGAACGCAAACCGCCCGGTGTCAGCTTCGAGTCATGGGTAGACCGGCAGATCCGCACCGCACAGGAGCGCGGCGAGTTCGCCGCGCTGCCGGGCCTGGGCCAGCCCCTGGCCGGGCTGGACCGGCCGTACGACGAGGACTGGTGGATCAAGGACAAGATGCGGCGCGAGCACCTGTCGTGCCTTCCCCCGGCGCTGCGGCTCCGCAAGGAGGCGGAGGACGCCGTGGCCGCGGCCGAGGAGGCACGGACGGAGCCGGAGGTGCGCCGCATCCTCAGGGAGATCAACGAGAAGATCGAGGCGGCCGCGCGACGGCCCCCGCCGGGCCCCCTGCTCGGCCTGCACCCCCTCGACGTCGAGGAGGCCGTGACCCGGTGGCGGAAGCGGCGGGCGGACGGCTGAGCCGGCCCGGCGGTCCGGCCCCGGACGGCCGCGCACGCCTGAACCTGAACCGAGCGCCTGAACCGGTGGTCGCCCGCCCGTCCGTTCGGCCGCACACCGTCCACCGGTGGACGGGCCCGTGCCCGCCTCGGAATGCGGGGACGTGGGGCAGATGGAACGCTGGCCAGGGTGATCCCGTGCGGACGGGCGCGCGGCGGCCGCGTCCGTACGGCCCTGAGACAGCGGAAGCGAGGTGACAGGTCATGCCGGCCTCCGACCGCGCGACTCCGGGCACGCCCTGCTGGGTGAGCCTGCAGACCGGTGACATGCAGGCCGCACAGGACTTCTACGGCGCCGTCATGGGCTGGACGTTCCGTCCCGGGGCGCTCGGCGAGGACTTCTGTCTCGCGCTGGCCCGCGGCAAACCGGTCGTCGGCATCGGCAGCATCGCGCGCACCATGGGGGTCGCCGTCTCGTGGACGACGTACTTCTGTGTTCCGGACGCCGACCAGGCGGCGGTACGGGTCCGCGAGCGCGGGGGCACCGTGGGTGTCGGGCCGCTGCGGTTCGGGCGCGGGCGCGCCGCGCTGGCCGCCGACCCGGCCGGGGCCCTGTTCGGGTTCTGGGAGGGCGAGCTGCTGCGGGGCTGGCGGATCGGCCGGCCTCCGGCGCCGGCCTGGCTGGAGCTGCGCACCCGTGACGCGTTCGCCTCCGCCGTGTTCTACGCGGAGGTCTTCGACTGGGACAGCACGCCGGGCCTGGACGTGCACTACGAGAACGGCTCGGTGAAGCTGGAGGACGACGGCGACGCGGTCGCCGGGGTGTCCGGGGGCGCGATCGAGGCGGCGCCCGACCCCAGGGTGCGGCCCCGGTGGCATGTGTACTTCCGGGTCGCCGACGTCGCAGCGGCGGTCCGGGAGGCGCTCGCTCTGGGCGGGTCGCTCGTGGACGACCTGCGCACCAGCCGGTCGCGGCAGGAGGCGGCGCTGCGCGACCCGGAGGGCGGGATGTTCATCGTCACGGAGGAGACGGAGTTCTAGACGGTTCCAGACGAGGCCGGCGGCTTCCCGGAACCGGTCCCGCCAGGCGCGGCGTCCTCTGTACGATCACCCGCATCAGGGGGTTGACCAGGGGGGGCGCTTTGCACGTCAACGTCATGCGTACCACAGGGAGTCGGAGAACCGCGGCGGCCGCGCTGACGGCCGCCGCGGTACTGCTCGGCGGATGTTCCGCGGACGGGGCGGGGGATTCCGCGAAGGCGAAGGATCCGGCCGAAGCGGCGACCGCGTCCCCGTCGGCGGCATCCGGCACGCCGGCGGCCGGAGGTGCTCCGGGCAGCCGGTCCCCGACGGCCTTGCCCTTCACCGCCGATCCGGCGCGGGTGCCGAGGACGGCAGCCCAGGGAGAGGCACTGGTGGACGCCGTGGCCTTCCGGCCGGGCGACTGGGGGCCGGGGTTCGTCGCGCAGTCGCCGGCGCAGAGCGTGCCGAGGACCGTCGCCGTACTGGACACGCAGTGCCAGTGGCAGCGGGAGGCCCTGCCGAAGGGGGCACTGGCCAGCCTGTCGCGGTACGCCGAACTGCCCGCCGCCGGCGGCAAGGGAACGACCAGGGTCACGGCGGTGGTGACGGTCCACACGTCCGCCGTGGACGCCGACCAGCAGCTCTCCACGACGCTGGAGGAGGTCCTGCGCTGCCCGGAGCAGCGGGTCCGCAGCACCGAGCGGATCACCAAACTCGCCTCCGCCGCAAGCCCGTTCGGGAAGCGCAATCAGACGTACGCCGATGACGCGGTGTTCGAGACCGGCGAGTACGTCACGGAGGACGGCGTCACGCATCCGTACCTCTGGAACGTCGTGCGGCTCGGCTCGGTGACCGTCGGTGTGTCGGTCAAGGGCGGCAAGGGCTACACGCAGCAGCAACTCAACGACTGGCTCAGCCGGGGGATCACGCAGATGCTGACCCGCGTCCAGCTTCGGCTCGGAGGGAAGCGCTGATGGATCCGTTGCGTTCATCCGACCCCTCGCGTATCGCGGACCACCGCCTCCTCGGCCGGCTCGGCGCCGGCGGCATGGGCGTGGTGTATCTGGCGCGATCGTCCGGCGGCGCCCTGGTGGCACTGAAGGTGCTGCTGGGCGAGTTCGCCGACGACGGGGACTTCCGGGACCGGTTCCGCCGCGAGGTGGAGGTCGCGCGACGCGTCTCCAGCCCGTGGGCCGTGGAGCTCGTCGACGCCGGGCCGGACGCGGACGCGCCGTGGCTCGCGACGTCGTTCGTGCCGGGCCCCTCGCTGGCGGAGGCCGTCGCCGCCCACGGTCCGCTGACGGCACACGGGCTCCGGGTGCTCGGCGGCCGGCTCGCCGAGGCGCTGGCCGAGGTGCACGGCGCGGGACTCGTGCACCGGGACCTCAAGCCCGGCAACGTGCTGCTCGCCCATGACGGACCCCGGCTGATCGACTTCGGTATCGCCCGGGCGCCCGAGGACACCGCGCTCACGGCGACGGGCATGGTGGTGGGCACGCCCGGCTATCTGTCGCCCGAGCAGGCGGACGGCCGGGGCGGTGCGACGATCGGCCCGCCGAGCGACGTCTTCTCGCTGGGCTGCGTCCTGGCGTTCGCGGCGACCGGGCGGCCCCCGTTCGGTACGGGCGCGGTGGACGCGCTGCTGTACCGGGCCGTGCACGACGAGGCCGATCTCGAGGGCGTACCGGAAAGTGTGCTCGCAACCGTCCGGCAGTGCCTGGCGAAGGAGCCGGACCGGCGGCCCACGGCCGCCGCCCTGGTGGACGCGCTGTCCGAGGACATGTCCGGCGCGGACGGGGCGGGTTGGCTGCCCGAGCCTGTCGCCCGGCTGATCGCCGAACGGTCCGCGGCCGCGCTCGAACTGCCCGGGATCGACGAGACGGAGGTCGGCACCGAGGGCCTGGCCGCAGAGCCCTCCTCCGCTGCCGCGCCGGAGGACGGCGGCCCCGCGGACGTCCCGCTGGGGGCCACCCCGGCGGCCGGTGTCCCGACCGGCGGCGGCCCCAGCAGGCGGCGCTTCCTGCGCTACGCGGGCGGGGGTGCCGCCGCGCTCGCGGCCGGCGGCGGGGCAGCCGTCTGGGCCGTGAGCGGGGACGACGCGCCGCCGCGGAAGGCCGCCGCCGCGCGCCGCCCGCTGCAGACGATCGCCCTGCACGGCGATCTGTCGGGCGACCAGAAGGCCTCCGGCAGGGCGCAGGAGCGCGGACTCCGGCTCGCCGTCGAGGAGTTCAACGCCCGCGAGGACCGGCCGTTCGAACTGGCCGTCAAGGTGTCGGACGACAAGGGCGATCCGGCGTCCGCCCGGCGCGTCGCCAGGGAGCTCGCCGGCGACCCCTCCGTCATCGCCGTGGTCGGGCCCACCACCGACGCGGCCGCGGACACCGCCCTGCCCGTGTACGACGAGGCACTGCTGCCGGTCGTGGCCGTCTCACCGGGGGCGATCATCCTGGAAGGCCTGGGATTCCGCTCGTTCCTCCACGCCCGGCTGCCGGACACCCTGATGCCGTTCTTCCTCAGCGGCTATCTGCGGAAGACGGCGAAGTCCCGGAAGATCGGGATCCTTTCCGACCGTGCGGCCGACGCCTACGGTCGGGAGATCACCAGTCCGCTCAGCCAGTTGCTGCAGAAGGACCGCTTCCCGTCGGTGCCGAAGGTGGTCAGTGCCCTGCAGAGCGACTTCGGTCCCGCGTACGACGCGCTCGTGGGGGCCGGTGCCGACTCCCTGGTCTTCGCCGGCTACCACGACCGGGCCGCGTCGTTCGCCCGGACGCTGACCCAGCGGGGATTCCGCGGCGCCCGGGCCGCCGCACAGGGTGTTCTCGACGAACGGTTCCTGTCCGCTGCCGGGGAGGCGGCCGAGGGCTGGGCGGTCGTCGCCCCCGTCGTCGACGCCTCCCTGAAACCGGAGGCGACGGCCTTCGCCGACGCGCACCGCAAGAG
The DNA here is from genome assembly GCF_055573115.1 of Streptomyces sp. NPDC030222. NCBI lineage: Bacteria > Bacillati > Actinomycetota > Actinomycetes > Kitasatosporales > Streptomycetaceae > Streptomyces > Streptomyces sp. NPDC030222. The sequence continues at coordinate 99,251 of NZ_JBVICA010000012.1, read as the reverse complement.
GTTCGGCGAGGCGCCGGCGCGGTACTCCGCCGAGGCGTACGACGTCACGAACATGATCCTCCTCGCCCTGGCGGGGCTTCCCAGGAACCGCCGGAACCGCAAGGAGCTCACGGCGGCGACGCACGCGGCGAAGCATCGGGGCATCACCAGGAACTACGCGTTCCGGGAGAACGGCCAGATGGTCGTCGACGGCACGGGCGGCTACCTCTGGCAGGTGCGGGGCGGACGCTTCGTCTACCTCGGTCCCGCACCGCTGTAGGCCGTACGCGATGGAACCGCTCAGACGCACCGACCCCGCCCGGGTGGGCCGGCACCGCCTGCTGGGCCGGCTCGGCGCCGGCGGCATGGGCGTGGTCTACCTCGCCCGGTCGCCGGGCGGGGCGATCCTCGCCGTGAAGGTCGTCCGCGCGTCGTTCGCGGACGACGCGGGGTTCCGTGCCCGCTTCCGGCGCGAGGTGGCCGCCGCCCGGAAGGTCGACAGCCCGTGGGTGGTGCCGCTGGCCGACGCGGACGCCGAATCGCCGTGGCTCGCCACGGCGTTCGTGCCCGGTCCGTCGCTCGCGGAGACCATGGAGCGATGCGGACCCCTGCCGTACACGACGGTGCGGGTGCTGGGCATCCGGCTGGCGGAGGCGCTGGAGGCCGTCCACCGGGCCGGTCTCGTCCACCGGGACGTCAAACCGGGCAATGTGCTCCTCACGCTCGACGGGCCGCGGCTGATCGACTTCGGCATCGCCCGGGCACCCGACGCCACGGCACTCACTGCGAGCGGCATGGTGGTCGGCTCCCCCGGATTCCTGTCGCCGGAGCAGGCACAGGCCCGCGGCGGTGCGATCGGACCGCCCAGCGATGTGTTCTCGCTCGGCTGCGTCCTGGCCTTCGCGGCGACCGGAGTGCGCCCCTTCGGTTCGGGTTCGTCGGCGGGCATGCTGCTGCGCACGGTGTACGAAGAGCCAGAACTTCCGGGCATCCCGGAGGAATTGGTGCCACTGCTCCTCTCGTGCCTCGACAAGGCCCCGGAAAGGCGGCCGTCGCCGGAGGAGGTGAGGACGGCACTGGCCGGAACTCCGCCGGCGTCCGGCGACGCGGCCGACGACCGGGATGCCGACGGGCCGGAGGACGGGCCCGACGGCGGGGCGGACGGCCACGCGCAGGCGCTGCGGGCGAGTGGGGCCCTGCCGGGGAACGACGACCCCTGGCTGCCCGAGCCGGTCGTCCGGCTGATCGCCGACGCCTCGGCGAAGGTCCTGCGGATCGGGGCGATCGAGGCGACGGAAGTCGTACGCCCGGCCCCTGGCGGTCTGCACGACGCCGTCACCGTCGCCGATTCCCCGCACACGGACGGGGCCGGCCGGTTCTCGCGCCGCCGGCTGCTCACGCTCGGCTCGGCTGCCGGCGCCCTCGCGGCGGGCGGAGGTGTGGCGTGGTGGGCCGCCCGCCGCGACCGGACCGGGTCCGGCGGGCCGGGTCCGGCGGCGCGTCCGCTGCTGACGATCGCGGTGCACGCCGACCTCAGCGGGAGTGGGAAGGCGGTGGGCCGTGCTCACGAACGGGGCGCCCTGGTCGCGGTCGACCACGTCAACGCCCGGCAGGACGTGCCGTTCCGGCTGGCTCTGCGAGCGTACGACGACGGCGGGAACCCCGACCGGGCGCTCTCGGTCGCCGAGCAGCTGGCCGCGGACCCGTCCGTGCCGGCGGTCGTGGGCCCCAGCACCGACGCCTGTGCTGCCGCCGTCCTCGCGCGGTACCAGAAAGCCCTGTTGCCGATGGTCACGGTGTCGGTGGGGCTCCCGACGACGAAGCTCGCACTGCCCTCCAACAGTGTGTACGTCGCCACCCGGCCCGACGACGTGGGGCTCGGCGCCCCCTGCGTCGACCGGCTCCGCAAGGCCGGCGTCAGACGTACGGTCCTGATCGACGACCGGGCGGAGGGGGAATTCGGCTCGGCCTTGTGCGGTCAGATGGAGTTCTCCCTGGAGTACAACGGTCTCGGTGCCGTCCAGCGGGTCGTCGCGGCGGACGAGGACGACTTCCGCGCGGTCGCGGCCGACGTGGTGGCGGCCAAGGGCGACGCTGTGCTGTTCACCGGCGGCGCGCGACGGACCGCGCGCCTCGCGGTGGCACTACGGTCCGCCGGCTTCACCGGTCACCGGCTGGCCACGGCACGCGCCATGGACGAGCGGTTCCTCCGGGAGGCGGGGGACGCCGCGTCCGGCTGGGTCTTCTCCACCCCGTTCCTCGACGCCACCGCCGAGCCGGCCGCGCGTGCGTTCGCCGCCGCCTACCGCAAGCGGTTCGGCGGTGCACCGCCCTGGTACGCCGCCGAGACGTACGACGCGGTGCTGTTCCTGGCGGCAGCGATGACCTCCGGCGGCTCGGCGGTCACCGAACGGGGCGCGATCGTGCGGCGGGTGCGCGAGACGCCGTACAAGGGCATCACGAAGACATTGGCCTACTCCGCCACGTCCAGCCACTTCAACCTGAATGCACTGTTCCTCTTTGAGTGCCTGCGTGGTGGTTTCCACTACCTCGGCCAGTACGACCGCGTCACATCCTGAGCCATCTCGTTACCTGTTCGAGACGTATTCGAGTAGCGTGCCGCCCGGGTCGCGCCGGAGAACCCGGGGTCTCGCCGGAAATTCTGTTATCGCGTCCCCTGCCGATGGTCTCCCCTGTGTCGGACGCACAGGTATGACCGAGAAGGAGAGTGGACGGGCGTGGGCGCGAGCAAGGAACACGACAGTGTGATGGTCGAGGCGGCGCAGCGGGGCGACCAGCGGGCTCAGGACGAGCTCGTCGCCGCGTATCTGCCGCTCGTGTACAACATCGTGGGCCGCGCGCTGAACGGTCACGCCGATGTCGACGACGTGGTGCAGGAGACCATGATCCGCGCGCTGGGCGGTCTCGGCTCGCTGCGTGACACCGGGAGCTTCCGGTCCTGGCTGGTCGCCATCACGATGAACCAGATACGGGGCCACTGGCAGACGCACCGCGCCAGCCCCGTCGGTTCCGGCCTGCAGGACGCGTACGACGTGGCCGACCCGGGCGCGGACTTCGTGGACCTGACGATCGTCCGGCTGGGTCTGCAGGGCCAGCGGCGTGAGGTGGCGGAGGCCACCCGCTGGCTGGACGCCGACGACCGCGGGCTGCTGTCGCTGTGGTGGCTGGAGGCCGCGGGCGAGCTCTCCCGGGCCGAGGTGACCGCCGCACTCGAACTGTCGCCGCAGCACACGGCGGTGCGCGTGCAGCGGATGAAGGCGCAGCTGGAGACGGCGCGCGTGGTGGTGCGGGCACTGTCAGCGGTGCCGCGGTGTGTGCTGCTGGACGAAGTGACCGCGGCCTGGGACGGCGTCCCGTCGGCACTGTGGCGCAAACGGGTCGCGCGGCACGCCCGTGACTGCACGGTGTGCTCGGGCTTCGAGGCGGGTCTGGTGCCGGCCGAGGGGCTGCTGGTCGGCTTCGGCCTGGTGCCGGTGGCGGGCACCCTGGCCGGCCTCACGGGCCTGGCCGCCCTCGGCGGCGCGACGGAGCAGACGGTTGCCTTCGGCATGGCCGGCCACGGCGGCGGGACCGGCAGCGCGGGCACGGCCGGCCACGCACAAGCGGGCGGCCACGCGGGAGCGGCCGGCCACGCACAAGCGGGCGGCCACGCGGGAGCGGCCGGTCCGCACGGCGCACGGGGCGGCGACGACACCGCCGTCGTCTCCACGGTGGGTGGCGGCCGGCTGCACGACCGTCAGAGCCGCCGAATACAGAAGCGCCGCCGTAAGACCGTCGTGGTGGCCGGTGTCGCCCTGCTGGTCACGGGCGGCGGCATCGCAGGGGTGACGGCGCTCTCGCCGGGCGAGCACCAGGAGTCGGTGCGTGCGGCGTCCGCCCCCGACGCTGCGCCCTCTCCCACCGATCCGGCTCCCCTTTCGGCGTCGCCCAGCGCCTCGGCGTCCGCGTCCGCCTCGCCCTCCAAGTCCGCTTCCCCGAGCCCGAGCGCATCGGTGTCGAAGTCCGCCAAGCCGTCCCCGACGCCGTCGACCGCCAAGCCGCGTCCCACGCCGTCGAAGACGCAGTCGAGCAAGCCGCAGACGTCCAAGCCGTCGGGCGGCCTCGTCCAGCAGGTCACCGATCTGGTCAACGCCGAGCGCGCCAAGGCCGGCTGCTCCCCGCTGTCGCAGAACGCTCTGCTGAACACGGCGGCGCAGCGCCACTCGGACGACATGGCGGCCCGCGACTTCTTCGACCACACCAACCCGGACGGCGCCGACCCCGGTGACCGCGTCACCGCGGCGGGCTACCAGTGGAGCACGTACGGCGAGAACATCGCGGCGGGCCAGCAGACCCCGTCGTCGGTGATGGACTCCTGGATGAACAGCCCGGGCCACCGGGCGAACATCCTCAACTGCTCCTTCAAGGAGATCGGCGTCGGCATTCACCAGGGCAGCGGCGGCCCTTGGTGGACGCAGGTGTTCGGCGCCCGCCGGTAGGACTGCCGCGGGCTCCCCGGGTGCGTCTCAGGGGCGCGGGGGTTCCACCCGCTGCCGGCGAGGTGAGCAGGAACCTTCAGGGGCGCACGCCGGTGGCGCGCGCCCCTGACCCTGGGTGATCCGCCGGCCACCGGGGCGTCTCTGGTCGGTTTGGTGATCCCCGGTGTTGCTCAGGGATGTGAGCCAAGCGCCTTCGTGCCCCGGTGCCGAACGGCAGGAGCCGACAGCCCTCGTGGCACGACCGCCCGGACGCTGGTCGGTGAGGTCTCGCTACCTCACCGAGGAGGGTGCCCGAGGTACGGCGGTCCCGTATCAGGGGGAATCGCCCTCGAACCGCCTGAGCGTGGCCAGCACCTCACGGTCGGACAACTGCTCGAAATCCCGGTACCACTCCCCCACGGCCTGGAATTGCGACGGCGCATGGACGCAGACGACCTCGTCGGCCTCGTCCTTCAGTGCCTCGACGGCGAGCGGGCTGCCCACCGGAACCGCGAGCACCAGCCGGGCCGGGTCCCGGCGGCGAAGATGACGCAGTGCGGCGCGCGCGGTGATGCCCGTGGCCAGGCCGTCGTCGACCAGCACGACGGTACGTCCCTGGATCCGGGGCCCTGGCCGTCCGCCCCGGTAGAGCTCCTCCCGGCGGTGCAGCTCGGCGCGTTCCCTCGCCACGTCAGGGCCGAAGCCCCGCTCCGTCAGGTCCAGCGCGGCGAGCATGCCTCGGTCGAACACCGGCGGATCCTCCGCCACGATCGCACCGATGCCGACCTCCGGTTCCCAGGGGACACCGATCTTCCGTGCCACCACCACGTCCAGGGGCGCGCCGAGGGTCTCGGCGACGACCGCGGCGACGGGGACGCCGCCGCGCGGCAGTGCGAGGACCAGGATGTCGGCGGCCCGGGGTCCGTCCGCCGCCCAGGCGGCGACCCTCCCGGCGAGGACACGTCCGGCATGGTGTCTGTCGTCGAATCGCACGGCGGATCCGTCCTTTCGGCGCGGCCGTCGGTCCTTCGTTCCGTCTCTGCGACCGTCCCCGTCCTGCTGCTGCGCCCGCCCGCCGGGTGCGCCCCGGCTCACCACGGCGTGGCGTGCGACCGCCGGAGTGCACGGTCGATCGCCGACGGGCGTGGCGCATGACCGGCGAGGTGCGCGGTCAGCCGCCGACGGCCTCGGCCCGGTCAGCCGCCGAAGGCTTTGAGGAGTTCCGCGGCCAGCGGGCCGGAGGAGGCCGGGTTCTGGCCCGTGTGGAGGTTGCGGTCGGTGACGGTGTGCGGAACCCAGGGCTCGCCCTCCCGGAAGTCCGCGCCGAGCTCGACGAGGCGGTCCTGGAGGAGCCAGGGCGCCCGGTCCGCCAGCCCGGCCTGTGTCTCCTCGGCGTTGGTGAACCCGGTCAGCCGGAACCCCGCGAACGGCGAGCTGCCGTCCTCGCGCCGGGCGGCGAGCAGCGCGGACGGGCCGTGGCAGACCACGCCCAGCGGCTTGCCCGTGTCGAGGGCGGAGGTGAGGAGCCGGCCGGAGTCCGCGTCCGAGGACAGATCCTCCATCGGGCCGTGCCCCCCAGGGTAGAAGACGGCGTCGTAGTCGGCGAGGTCGACATCGGCGACGGCCACGGGACGCTGGAGCTCGGGCATCGCCGCCAGCCCCGCGGCCACGTCCTTCGCACCCTCGGGTCCGCCGTTGACCTCGGGCGCGAGGCTCGCCGCGTCGACGGTGGGCACCACACCGCCGGGGGTGGCCACGACCACTTGGTGACCGGCCGCGGTGAACGCCCGGTACGGCACGACGGCCTCCTCGGCCCAGAAACCGGTGGGGTGCTCGGTGCCGTCCTTCAGCGTCCAGTGGGTCGCGCCGGTGACGACGAAGAGGATCCTGGCCATCTTGTATCCCTCTCGGATGGTGGTCTGCGGGGAGCTGCTGGTGTTTCGAACGTAGGCGCGCGAGCCATGGGATTCCAATAGGGACACCGAGGGCAGGCATAGGAGAAACGATGGGGCCGGCGGGCGCCGGTTTCACCCGGCCGCCCATATGAGCTGCACGGTCCCGGGGCGGACGGCACGATGGAAGGCGCCCCGGTCTCGAAGGAGGCGTACGACGGCACGGAAGGAGTGCCGCGGATGGGTGGTACCGAAGCGTCCCACGAGGAACGCGGCCCCGGAGTGCGCCCGGAGGTGGGTCCTTCGCCGCCGGGCGGGCTTCTGGACGTCCTGGGCGTCGCCGCGATCGTGGTCGACGCGACAGGACGCATCGTCCTGTGGAGTCCGCAGGCCGAGGACCTGCTGGGCTACACGGCCCAGGAAGCACTGGGCAGCTTCGCCGCCCGTCTGATCGTCCCCGATGAGCACGTCGACCTCGTCCTCCGGCTGTTCTCCCAGGTGCTCGCCTCCGGCCGGAGCTGGGCGGGGGTCTTCCCGGTCCGCCACAAGGACGGATCCATGCGCCTGCTGGAGTTCCGCAACATGCGCCTCACCGACGACCGGGGACAGGTGTACGCGCTGGGCCTGGCCACCGACCAGCCGTCGCTGCACCGGGTCGAGCGGGACCTCGCCCTGTCGGTACGGCTGATCGACCAGTCGCCCATCGGGATCGCCGTCATGGACACCGATCTGCGGTACGTCGCGGTCAACCCCGCCCTCGAGCGCATGAACGGCCTGCCGGCGGAGGAGCACCTGGGCCGCCGGGCCGCCGAGATCCTGACGTTCCTCGACGCCGGAGCCGTCGAGGAGGCCATGCGCCGGGTGCTCGCGACCGGCAGGCCGCAGCTCGACCAGTACGAGGTGGGGCGGCTGCGGGACGCCCCCGGCGTGGAGCGCGCCTGGTCGGTCTCGTACTACCGGCTGGAGGACGCCGCGGGCCGGGTGCTGGGCGTGGCGACCTCGGTGGTGGACGCCACCGACCGGCACCGTGCGGCGCAGGAGGCGGACCGCGCCAGGCACCGGCTGGCACTCGTGGCCGACGCGTCCGTACGCATCGGGACCACCCTCGACCTGGAGCAGACGGCGCGTGAACTGGCGCACGTCGCCGTGCCGGAACTGGCCGACGTGGCGGCCGTGGACGTCCTCGACTCCGTGCTGGAGGGCCGCCGCGTCCCGCTGCCGGCCGGCGGGCCGGCGGTGATCCGCGCGCTCGCCGTCGCCGCCGGGTACCCGACCGCCGCGGTCGACGCCGCCGACCGGCCCGGCGAGCTCGCCCGGTACGACAGCGACCGGATGGTGACCCAGTGCGTGACGACCGGCCGGCCGGTGATGGTACCGAAGGTCGGGAAGGACGACCTGCTGCGCATCGCCCGCGATCCGGAGTCCGCGGAACTCCTCCGCCGGGCGGGGGTGCACTCGTACCTCGCGGTGCCGCTGATCGCCCGCGGCGAGGTGCTCGGCGCGCTGGACCTCAAGCGGGCCCGCAACCCTCTGCCGTTCACCGAGGACGACGCCCTGCTGGCGGGTGAACTCGCGGCGCGCGCCGCGGTGTGCATCGACAACGCGCGCTGGTACCAGCAGCAGCGCAATACCGCGCTGGCGCTCCAGCGGAGCCTGCTGCCGCAGCGGCCGCCCCACGCCACCGGCCTGGAGGTCGCCTACCGCTACCAGCCCGCCGGGACGATCACCGAGGTGGGAGGCGACTGGTTCGACATCATCCCGCTCACGGGCGACCGGACGGCGCTGGTCGTCGGCGACGTGATGGGCAGCGGCATCAACGCCGCCACCACCATGGGGCGGTTGCGCACCGCCACCCAGACGCTCGCCGAGGTAGGACTCGAACCCGCGCAGGTGCTGCGCCACCTCGACCGGATCACCAACGGCCTCGAACCGTACATCGCCACATGTATCTACGCCCTGTACAACCCCGCGACGGGCCAGTGCGACCTGTGCACGGCCGGCCATCTGCCCCCGGTGCTGGTCAGGCCCGGACGGCGGCCGGGCCTGATCGAGATGGCGACGGGCGCACCGCTGGGCGTCGGCGGTGTGCCGTTCCGTTCCACGACCGTGGAACTGGAACCGGGTGACCAGCTCGTCATGTACACGGACGGACTGGTCGAGACGCGGAACGAGGACATCGACACCCGCCTCGAACTGCTCCTCGACCTCCTCGACCGCCCGTACCGCAGCCTGGAGGAGACCTGCGACCACCTGCTCCAGGCGCTCCGCGACCCGGACGACCGCGACGACGTGGCCCTGCTCATGGCCCGCATCCGCTCCTGATCCCGGCCGGGCGTCCGACTCGGTCTTGGCCGGCACGACGTCCACCGGCCCAGCAGAGCGCCGCCGGGCTCCGGCGTGCTGGAGGCTTGGGGGTATCCCTGCCTGATGCGGCGTGGAGAAAGCGCCCCGGTATCGGCATCCGGAGCCCCCGACACGCCGCGAGGACTCCCCGGCCGGTGCCGGGGAGTCCTCGCGTGCCGCGTCAGCCCATGCAGAGGTTGCCCATGGCCGGGTTCAGCAGTCCGATCACCGTGAACGAATTGCCGCAGACCATGACGGGGACGGCGATGGGGACCTGGATGACGTTGCCCGAGAGGACGCCGGGCGATCCGACGGCCGCGCCCACCACGTCGATGTCGTCGGCGGCCGCGACGCCGGCACCGGCCGTCACGAGGCAACCGGCGGCGGCCAGCGCCACAGCGGCCTTCTTCAGGTTCTTCATTGCTCACTCCTTACGAGGGGACCTGCGGCGGAGCGCCGCAGGACGCTCCGAGGGAATACCTCGACTTCCGTGGCAATCCCGGCAAATGGAGCAAACTTCACACATATGGCCGCCGTTCCCGTGGCCTTCTCCGCGGGCCCGAGGGCCATACCGGCACTCGGTCACGAGCACGGGTGCGGACCCTGCATAATCAAGGCGATTCACGGGTCCGCGCAGGGGAGGGAGTCGCCGGTGGCGGCACAGATACCGGACGACGACGGCCCTTGGGTGGGGCAGACCGCCCCATGGCCTCCCGTCGCCGCGTCATCGACTCCTCCGGGGGCCGTGGCCGGTGAGGGCGGCGCCAAGGCGCCGACGGCCTCCGACGGGTCGACGGCAGTCGAGGAGACCCTGCCCATGGCGGTGGTCGCGCCCACCGACGGGCCCGAGTCCGACGACGGCCCCGGCTCCACTGACGGCGGTCCCGCGTCCGCCGAGGGGGCCCGGTCCGCCCAAGGGTCCGGGTCCGGCCACGGGCCCCGGTCCGCGAACGGGGCCGCGTCGGCCGACGGGCCCGCGTCCGTGGACGGACCTGCGTCCTCCTACGGGCCGTTCTCCGCAGACAGGCCGGCATACCTGGTCGCGCCCATGTACGTGGACGGGCTCGTCCACACCGACGTACCGCCTTACCCCGGCACGTCCGCGTACCCCGGCGCATCCCACTATCCCGACGCGCCCCCGAATCGCGACGCCTTCTCGTACGCCGACGAACCGGCCTACCCCGACGATTCCGCATACCCGGACGATTCCGCCTACCCCGGCGAACCTGCGCACCCCGGCGAGCCCATGCCCGGCTCGTATCAGCCGCCGGCGGGGACGTACGACCTCGGACTGCTGGGGGACGGCGCCCCGCAGCCCGGCAGGGCGGCGGCGCGGCGCGGCGCCCGGAGGCGGCGCGGGGTGACGGCGGCGATCGCCGTCACCGGTACGGCGCTGGTCGTCGGGGTGGCGGTGGCGCTCACCGCCGGCGGGCTGGCGGGCGAAGAGGGCCGCGGCAGCGTCGAGCAGGCGCTGCCCGACGGAGGCCGCGCGCTGCCCCGGCTGCAGGTGCCCACCGGGATCCCGGACGACGAGCCGTCCGCTTCCGAGTCGCCGGTGTCCTCCGCCTCGACCCGTGCGAGCACCTCGGCGTCACCGAGCCCGTCGGCGTCGCCGGGGGCCTCCGCGTCCTCGTCGAGCCCGGGCGGCCCCAGCGGGTCCGCCACGACGCGGTCCACGAGCACGGACGAGGGCAAGGCCGGCCGTTCCGCGGGGGAGGCGTCGGTGCTCGGACCGGGTTCCCGGGGCTCCGAGGTCGTCGAACTGCAGCAGCGTCTTCGCCAGGTCCAGCTCTACGACGGTCCCGCCGACGGCAAGTACGACGGCTACCTGAAGTACGCGGTGATGCGCTACCAGCAGGGCTACGGCGTGGAGGGCGATCCCCAGGGGATCTACGGACCGAACACCCGCGCGTCGCTGGAGGCACGCACCTCCGCGTCGTGAGACGGCCCGGGCGGAGTGCACGCGGCTCCGCGACGGCCCGGGTCCGGCCGCCGCGTGTCCGTGACGGCCGGACGCGCGAGGGGTGTCAGCCCGCCACCGTGATCTGGGACGCGGGGTCGGTGGTGTCGGTGACCGTGTAGGTCAGGTTCACGACGGCGGACGTGGTGCTGGTCGGGCAGCCGAATCCCCCGCTGACCTTGATGGGGACGCTTCCGTTGGTGACGGCCAGCGTGGACGGCGCTCCGTTGGTCCAGGTGCCGTCGGTCGTCGCGGGCGCGGTCGGTGCGGTGGTCACGGTGCAACTGGCCAGGCCGGTGGTCCTGACGACGAATCCACCGGTGGGGATGCTCAGAGTGGCCGTCACCGTGGGGCCGTTCTGGAGCGATACGCCCCAGGAGCCGCTGGTGGTCACGGTGGGGAAGACGCCCGGCATGTTCGTGGTGCACGAACCGAACGCCGGCGGGGTGAGGGTGCTGGCCACCGGACCGGCGTCGTTGTGGTTGGCGGGGGCGTCCGGCACGCGGCCCGTGAGGGAGGAGACGGTGCAGGTGACCGTGACCGGACCGGACTTGAAGGTGGCCTTCCCGGTGAGGGTGGCCTTGTAGTCGTGGCCGGCGGTGCTCACCGTGGTGGGGTCGGCGGCGGGCCGGGCGTGCACGGGGCCCGCGACGGCCGTCGTCGCACCCGTGGCGGCGAGGGCGGCCACGAGGGCGAGCAGTGTGCGGCCACGGGCTGTGGGGGTGCTCATGGCTGTTCTCCTTCGAGGAGTGCGGGTGGGGGTGCGTGCAGCGGTGGAGCGGTGCCGGCCCCCGGGGTGGGGACCACCGGCTGCCATGCGAAGACCATGGAGCCGCCCAGGATGCCGAGGACGGTTCCCAGGAGGAATCCGCCGAGGTTGGAGAGGACGAGGGCGGCGACGGCGATGAGCACGGTCAGGACGCCCGCCAGGCCGCGGTAGTGGGGTGCGAACCAGGCGGAGAATCCCAGTACGGTCATCACGGCGCCCATGAGGACCGAGGGGATGCCCGCGACGCCCTGCTGGAGCATGACCTCCAGGGGCGCCAGCGGCAGTACGCAGATCTCGGCGCCCGCGACGACGGTGACGAGACCACCCCAGAAGGGGCGGCCGCGGCGCCAGGTGCGCCATCGCCCGTGCCGTGTCAGAAACATTCCTTCTTGCCCTGGACGATCTTCATGGAGAGTCCGGAGAGCTTGAAGGTTCCCGCATTGGTGGCCCAGGCGGTCTGCCTCAGGTCGGTGATGGAGATGTCGTCGGCCTGCTGGGCGAACATGTCCTGCATCCCCTGGGCCTCCTCGGGCCCCTTGTCGAGGGTGGAGGCGTCCCGGCCGATCTCGATGTTGCGGAACTCGGCGTTGCCGGAGAGCTGGGTGGCGTCGACGAAGAGACCGGTGGCCTCGACGGGCCTGCCGCCCCCGCCCGCTCCGAGGCGGAGCGAGATGTCGCCGATGACGGGGAGCGTGGTCACCACCGACTGGCAGAGGTTGTGCAGTTCGGCCTCCTTGATGGCCGTGACGGCGACCGGGAGCAGGTCGCCCCGTGCGTTGGTGTCGATACTGCCGTACTGGGCGAAACCCTTGCCGGTGAGACTGGTGGCCGACACCTTGAACTGCTGTCCCGAGACGGCGAAGGAAGCGGCGAGGACGCCGTCGGCGAGTGCGATGCCGAGGGCGGCGGTGGCGGCGAATCCGGGGACCGCGAGCACCGCGAACCTTCTCCAGCGGACGCGGCCGACGACCTTTGCGTTCTGTTCGACTTTCATCCGTTCTGTCCTCTCCGTGAGCGATGCGGGCGCTGTGGGGCACAGAGGGAGCGGGAAAAGAGCGTTGGGCATGCAACTGCACAGTGTTACTGGCGAGTTGAGGTTAAATCCGCCAATGGCCATTGGCAAGGTCGTGCGAGGAGAGCGGTTTCGGTCAGCTTTCCGTGGGGCCGCGGGGGCGCTCAGGCCCGTCGGGAAGGGCCCTCGGTCCGTCGCAGCAGTTCGTCGAACTCCTCACCGATCCGCCGGGCCATCACCCGGGCGAACTCGGCCGTCACGACATCCCCGGCGACCGGCCGCAGCGACTCCACGGCCGCCGCCACACGGTCCACGTCGGGCCGGGTGAGCGGGACGACGCCCAGGTCGCCGATGACGTGCGTACGGACCACCGCGACGAACCGCTCCGCGACGGCGGCGGCCTGGCGCTGCACGAACTCCCCCTCGGTCAGGGCGACACCCAGCGGCACGCCCGCCTCGGTGAGCTTCAGGGCGGCGTCGAGGAGGCGACGGCTGACGACGGTGACGTGGTCGCCGTCCACGGTGATGTACCCCAGTTCGACGGCGCGGAAGACGTTCTCCTCGGTCCCCTCGTCCCCGAACATCTCGGCGAGTTCGGCGAACGTCAGGGTGACCGCCTCCTCCTGCGACCATCCCCGGGTCATCGCCTCCTCCAGGCCGAGGAGCCGGCCGACATCGCTGCCCTCGTCGCGGGCGGCGAGGAGCTCCGCGATGGTGTTCACGACGTAGCCGCGGGCCAGCAGGTCGACGATGAGACGCAGACGCGTCAGATGCTCCTCGGAGTACCAGCTGATGCGCCCTTCGCGACGAGGCGGCGGCAGCAGTCCGCGTTCCTGGTAGTAGCGAAGGTTCCGCACCTTGACGCCGGCTTCCCGGGCCAACTCCTCGACGCGATATTCCCGTCCCCCGCTCACCCGCACAGTCTAGGCGCCGCTCCGGACGAGCATGGCCGGTTCTCGTCTGGACCGGATCCGGCCCGTCCGTGCGCCGGTCAGGCCTGTTTGTCTCTCTTCGGGTACCCCAAATGCTGCTTATGCTTCGACGCGTGTTCGATGCCCGGTACGTGAAAACCTTTCACGAAGTGGTCAGGACGGGTTCGTTCTCGGCTGCCGCGCGCGCCCTCGGATACACCCAGCCGGCCGTGAGCCAGCAGATGAAGGCTCTGGAACGGGATGTCGGCACACCGCTGTTCACCCGGGTGGGGCGCGGCGTCCGGCTGACCGAGGCCGGTGAGGCGCTCAGCCTGCACGCCGACGCCGTCGTCGGGAGTCTGGCGGCCGCGCAACAGCAGATCGACGCGATCGCCGGACTGCGGGCGGGCCGGGTGCGGGTGTGCGCCTTCCCGAGCGCCGGGGCCACGCTGATCCCGCGGGCGATGGCGAGGCTGGGCGCCGGACATCCCGCCATCAGGGTGGAGCTCCAGGAGTGCGAACCCCCCGAGTCGCTGGCCCGTGTGGCGCGCGGCGAGTCCGACATCACGCTGGCCTTCGGCTATCCGGAGCTCCGCTCCGAGGTCCCCGAAGGTCTCGCCGAGGTGCACCTGCTGGAGGATCCGGTGACCGTGCTGCTGCCCTCCGGCCATCGACTGGCCAGGCGACGCGCTGTCCGGCTGGCGGATCTGGCGCACGAACGCTGGATCGCGGGGTGTCCGCGCTGCCGGGCCCATCTGCTGCACGCGTGCGCGGAGGAGGGTTTCACCCCGGACGTCGCATTCACCACCGACGACAATCTGGTGGTGCAGAGTCTCGTTGCGGCGGGTGTGGGCGTGGCGATGATGCCCGCGCTCGTGCTGTCGTTCCTCTGCCACCGCAAGGTGACGGGACGGATCGTGGAGCCCCACTCGCGCCGTCAGGTGAGCGCGTACGTGCTGCGGCAGCATCTGCGGATCCCCGCCACCGCGCTGGTGCTGGACGAGATCACCAAGGCGGCGGCCGCGGGCGCCGGCTGCTGACGGGCGCCGCCGGGCACGCCCGAGCCGTCGGTGGCCGGCGTCCCTCGGAGACGCCGGTCCACAGGCGGCCGGCCTCCGCCGGACGGGCCCGATCCATCAGCAGCCATAAGAGCAGGGCCAGCAAATCACACGTGGACGTGAGGGATCCGTCGGCGCACGCTGCCGCCATGACGACTCCCACCACGGCACCCGCTGCACGGCTCACCGAGTCCCTCCACGCGCTGGTGGAGGAGATCGGGAGCGTCGTCCGGCGCGGTCTGCTGCCCGAACCGACCGCACGTCTCGTCGGCGAACGTCTCGCCCCGTACCTCGGCGCACCGGGACTTCTGACCCCGCGGCAGCAGGAGGGCGACCCCACGCGCTACCGCCAGCACGTCCTGCACGCCGAACCCGACGGCGCGTTCTCGGTGGTGGCGCTGGTCTGGCTGCCGGGCCAGTCGACCCCGGTCCACGACCACGTCTCCTGGTGCGTCACCGGGGTCCACGAGGGCGAGGAAGCGGAGCGCCGCTACCGGCTGGTGCCGGACGGGGAGTCGGCCCGGCTGGTCGCGACCGAGGACGTCGTCAACCCGGCCGGTTCGATCAGCGCCTTCGCCCCGCCCGGGGACATCCACCGGGTGCGCAACGCCGGTTCGGGCACCGCGATCTCCCTGCACGTGTACGGAGCCGACATAGCCCGCCTCGGCACCAGCATCCGCCGCGTCTACGACCTCCCGGCCGACCGCTGACCGACCCGTCCGGCCGCGCGCCGGTCAGGGTTCGCACCGATCACGACGAGGGCCATGGGGTCACGATCCGGTGCGACCGGTGCCGGTCGCCGAGGGCGCTGCGGCGGTACAGGACCTGGCGTCCGTCGCGTGCCCGGGTGACAGTCCCGTGGCGTGCCGTACGCACCTGTGCTGGGCTCCGCCCCCCGACACCGGCGGACGACGGCGGTCGTGCCGCACCCGCGGTCGTGCCGCACCCGCGTTCGTCTCCGGCCCCGGTCGTCTCCGGCCCGGGTCGTCCACGTGGCCGGTGGGCTGACGGCGGACCACCGGACGACACTGGTTCCGGAAGTGACCTGCGGCCGCGCCGACCGGCTGGGCGGGCCCGCCCGGCGAGGGACCGGCCCTGTGAGAGCCCGGCCCGGCGAGGGACCCGTCACGGAACCGCGTCGAACGGCCGGTCCCGCCCCGGCGAGACGTCACCCCCGGCCCGTCAACCGCCGCACTGCTTCAGCATCGTCCGCTTGTCCGGCGCGGTCACCGGCATCCGGTACTTGATGGCGACCTGGGCGAAACGGACCACGTACGCGCATCTGATCGGCTTGTTCGGCGGCAGCCACGACGCGGGGCCGGAATCGCCCTTGGCCGAGTTGGCCCGGCCCTGGACCGGGATCAGATTGAGCGCGTCGTTGGCGATCCGCTCGCGCTCGCCCTCCGGCCAGCGCGACGAACCCATCTGCCAGCTGTAGGACACCGGCACCACATGGTCTATGAGCCCCGCGGTCCGCCAGGAGCTCTTGTACGGACTACAGCAGCGCGACGACGCCGGAATCAGCCTGGTCCCCCAGCGGGTACGCCGCATCGTGGCCGGCCTCCCCGCCGGACTCGGCTCGCTCCTCGACCTGGACTCCTCCTTCTCCTCCGGGCTTCCAGCCGCGACCTCCGGCGTCCTGAACGGTGTTCTCCAGCACGTCCGACGCGCACTCATCGAGTTCGAGGGCACCGATCCGACCTCGGACGACGTATGGGAGTGCGCTCTCATCGGGCTGACGGCAGGGCGCGGTCGCAAGTACACCGCTGTCCACGGCGACATCGACTTCCGTCCGGTACGGCAGCGTTGGCTGCGGGAGCTGGTCAAGGAGTACGGCCGCACGGCACGCCCCAACGTCATGGACCTACGGCAGACCGTCTACGCGGCGACCATCGCGTCCTCCGCGCTGGCAGGCCGCCCCCACGGGGATGAGCCCGGGCTCCTCGCCATGGCTGACATGAACGCCGTAGTGGACATGTTCCGAATCACCAAGCGTCCCGAGGACGGTCACGACTACTCCACCAGCCACCGCAGAGCCCTGCTCCGGCACTGGCGCACGTTCCTGGACTACGCCCGTCAGGCCGGGATGATGGATCACGTGCCCGGCGGGTTCGCGCTCGACCCCCGCTTCCACAGCACCGCCGCCGTGGAGGTGACCGAGGACGATCTCGGCCGTGCGATCCCCGAGCACGTCATCGCCCAGCTCGACGCGCACCTCGATCTGCTGGGCACCTCGACGGGGTACGCGAGCGGCGGCTGGGCGGCCGCCGACTTCGCGCGGATGTACCAGGTGGTCTACGCGGTCCTCCGGGACACCGGCCGGCGTCCGGGCGAGGTCACCAGCCTGCGCCGCGACTGCCTGGAGCGGGTCGACGGCAAACCGACGCTGATCTACGACAACCACAAACGGCGACGCCACGGCCGTCGGCTGCCGATCTCGGAGAGCACGGCCCAGCTGATCGAAACCTGGCAGAAGTAGCTCGATGCGCTACCGGCCGTACCGGCCTGCGCCCAGTGGCTGTTTCCCTCGCCCGGACAGCGCAACCGTCCGCGCCGCGGGCATCTGAACACTTCGCACTTCTGCAACCGGATCTTCCGGAACTGGATCGACGAACTGATCCCAGACCTTGTGGACGACCGGCTCGACGAGGACGGCGCCCCGCTCGCTTACGACCGGACCCAGGTCGTCCCGTACGGCTTCCGCCACGCTTACGCCCAGCGCCATGCGGACGCGGGCACTCGCCCCGACGTCCTGCGGGAACTCATGGACCACCGTTCACTGGACGTGACCATGGGGTACTACAAAGTCTCCCTCAGCCGAAAGCAGGAGGCCGTACGCACGGTCGCGGCACTCGCCGTCGACCGGCACGGAGCAGCCCGCGGATTCGGCGATCCCCTCGCCTACGAGGTAGAAAGCGTCGGGGTTCCCTACGGCGGCTGCACCGAGCCGAGCAACGTCAAGGCCGGCGGCGGGCACTGCCGCCGCTTCCAGTGCGCCGGATGCGACTTCTACCGCCCCGATCCCTCCTACCTCCCCGCCCTGGAACAGCAGGTCGCGGACCTGCGAGCCGACAAGGAAGCCGCCCTCGCGATGGAGGCCGCCGACTGGGTCGTACGCAATCTCGATGACCAGATCCGCGCCTACTCGAAGTCGGCCGACGAGATGCGGCGGAAGCTCGACACCCTGCCCGCCGAGGAGCGGGCCGCCGTCGAATCCGCCTCACGCGAGCTGCGCAAGGCACGTTCGGCAGCGGCCTTCATCCCTCTGCAGGCGCTGACGACACGGAGCTCGGAATGAAGATTCCTGCTGCTTCCGGCGGCAACGACCGGAGCGCCCGGGTCGAGCGGCTGCGCGTTAGCCGCGCCAAGGACAGCGAAGACAAGACGAGGCGTGCACTCGACGCCGTGGATGCCCTTCTCCGCTCAGGGCGACGGATCACCGTCGCCCAAGTGGCACGGGAGGCCTCGGTGTCCACGTGGTTCGTCTACAACCAACCTCAGGTGCACCAGGCCGTTCAGGACGGCATCTCCGCCCAGCGAACGCGAGGTCGTCAGAACTCCCACACTCCAGAAGTGTCCCAGGTGTCTCCGGCCGGGTTGCGGACGGACCTTGCACTGGCCCGCGAAGAGATCAAGGACCTCAAGAACGAGCGCGATCGGCTCCGTAACCGGGTCAGGCTCTCTCTAGGCGCCGAGTCGGAGGGCGTGAACCAGCACGAGCTGATCGAGCGGGTACAGCAGATCGAGCAGCGGAATACCGCGCTCGAGCAAGCGCTGTCAGAGGCCAGGGATCGGATCGCCGCCCTGGAGGGCCAACTGCGTGAGGCGGAGGACGACCTCACCGCCGCACGAGCCAGTCTGCGCCGTGCCATGCGGGCTGTTCCGTCCCCGTAGCTCGCGTTCCACCACCACCTGCGGCTGTCCGGCTTGAGTGTTGTCTGCCGGGCAGCCGTGAGAGGCGGAATCAGAATGGGGGATCGTTGAAGAACGAGCCGGTCCGGACAGGTGAGACCGGCTCGGAATCACGCTGCTGAAGGAGTGCGACGGCGTCGTTGACGCGCCCCAGGCCGATGAGGTGGCCGGCAAGTTCGTTGCTGTTCTCGGGGACGTGCTGTTCGAGAACGGCAACAGCTTCCTCGGGGCGTCCGGCGCCGACGAGCAGCTCGGCGATGTGCGGCGCCGCGTACGAGGTGGATCCCTCGGGGTGGGAGCAGGCCTGTGCGACCGCTGCATCGACGCCGTCGCGGGCGGCGATGAGCGGCAACCGTATCCAGTACAGGTCCCAGTCCTCCTCGCCCCCGCGGGCAGCGGCGAGGGCGTCGAGGTGCGCCAGGCCGTCCTCGGGGCGGCCCTGTGCGAGGCACAGGTTGGACCACGTATGCAGGATCCAGTCGTCCCCGTTGTGGGCCTCGGCCAGGACTCGCATCACATCGACTGCTCCACCTGCCGGGCCAACACCGAAACGCCGGGCAGCAGCACCCGGTTCTTCCGCAGCCACGTCACCGCGTGGTTGAACAGCGCCACCGGCCCCTCGGCATGCGTCCACGCCCGCCCGTACAGGAAGCCGCGGAACTCCCGACCCCACTTCCGATCGGTGAAGTCCCGGTACTTGAACCGCTTCTGGATCTCCGCCGCGTGCTCGTACACCGTCGATCGGCGCTCCGGGTACCGCTTCACGCACGAGGCGTCGGCGATGCCGAGCTGCCCGGCCAGGTACTCCACGGCCTCCCACGGCACCGCGAGTGGGTCCTCACCCAGGAACCGGCCGATGTAGCGGACCGCGCAGATCTGCAGGGCCATGCCCAGGCGATGTACGTCCGCACGACGCAGGGCGATCAGGTCACGGTCGTCATCGTCGAGAAAGAAGAACCGCTCCAGTTCCGGGCGGGTGGGCACCTCGGCGAACGTCCCGTACGCCTCGGCCTGCCCATCAACTTCCTGGGCCGCTACCTGTTCAACATCAAGGCCAGCGGCCCCGGCCAGGGCCTGCGCCCCTTCCGCGACCCCGACGCCGCTGAGGACGACGAGGAAGAGGCCTGACATCCTGGGTGTATCCGGGACGTCAGGCCGTTCGTTCGCTGCTTGCTACCGGGCCCTGGGGCCGGGGGCGGGCGGGGTGCGCGGTCGCAGGCGCTCTCCCTGCGGCCCGAACATGATCAGGTACTCGACCGGGCCGCCGTGGCCGGCGTTCGTGACCCCATGGGGATTGCGGGTGTCGAACTCGGCGACGTCCCCGGCACTCAGGACGAGGTCCTGGTCGCCGAGTGCGAGCCACAGCCGCCCGTACAGGACGCACAGCCATTCCCAGCCGTCGTGGGAGACCTGCCGGGGCCGCGCGGGCGGCTCCTGGACGGCGGGCAGGACGTGTTTGTGGGCGTGCAGGCCCCCGACGTACCGGGTCAGCGGCAGCACCGCCTTGTCGTCGCCGAAACGCTGGAGCGCGGAGGTGCGGGGCTCGGCGGCGGGAGCGGTGCCGGCCAGCTCGTCCAGGGAGACGCCGTACTCCTTCGCCAACTGCAGCACCACTTCCAGGGTGGGCTTGCGTCGGCTGGTCTCGATCCGCGACAGCGTGCTCGGGGAGATGCCGGTCGCGCAGCTGACGCCGGTGAGCGTGGAGCCGCGGTGTTCGCGTGCGGCCCGCAGCCGGGGTCCCATCGCCGCCAGCGTGTCGGCCACGTCGTCGCCTGTCACCCGCTCTGCCCCCTTCCGGACGTGCCGCTCCACCATCCTGTCCTGCAAGTTTGCCAGAGTGGCAAGGGTAATCGCGGTGGACGGTCGCTGCGCCGCATGATCGATGCGTACCTGCGTCCACCCGCGAACCGAGAGAAGACCCCATGCAGCCCGAGCCGTCCGCCGCACTCCGCCACCGCACCGTCGAGGCCCCTGCCGGGCGCCTGCACCTGGTCGAGCAGGGCACCGGCCCGCTGGTCCTGCTCGTGCACGGCTTCCCCGAGTCCTGGTACTCCTGGCGCCGCCAGCTCCCGGCCCTCGCCACGGCCGGCTACCGGGCGGTGGCGCTCGACGTGCGCGGCTACGGCCGCTCCTCCAAGCCTGCGGAGACGGATGCCTACCGGATGCTGGACCTGGTGGAGGACAACGTCGCCCTCGTGCACGCCCTCGGCGAGGAGAACGCGGTGGTCGTCGGCCACGACTGGGGCTCCAACATCGCCGCCACCTCCGCCCTGCTCCACCCCGAGGTCTTCCGGGCCGTCGCCCTGCTGAGCGTCCCGTACGCGCCACCCGGCGGCCCCCGCCCCACCGACATCTTCGGCCAGATCGGCGGCCCCGAGCAGGAGTTCTACGTCTCCTACTTCCAGGAGCCCGGCCGCGCCGAGACGGAGATCGAGCCTGACGTGCGGGGCTGGCTCGCGGGCTTCTACGCCGCCCTGTCCGCCGACACCATGCCCGCCCAGGGCGAGCCCGACCCGTACTTCGTCGCCCACGGCGGCCAGCTGCGTGACCGTTTTCCCGCCGGCATCCTCCCGGCCTGGCTGGCCGAGGACGACCTCGACGTTTACGTCGGAGAGTTCGAGCGCACGGGTCTGACGGGCGCCCTCAACCGCTACCGCAACGTGGACCGCGACTGGGAGGACCTCGCCCCCCACCGCGGAGCCCCGATCAAGCAGCCGTCCCTGTTTATCGGCGGCGCCCTGGACGCCTCCACCACCTGGATGTCCGACGCTATCGACGCCTTCCCCACCACCCTCCCCGGCCTGACCGCCTCCCACCTCGTAGCGGGCTGCGGCCACTGGATCCAGCAGGAACGCCCCGAGGAGATCAACCGTCTGCTGACCGGCTGGCTCAACACCCTCACGGGTTGAACCGCCAGGCGCGGCCGGGGCTTCTGTACACGGAACAGTTCGGCCCGCGTACCCGAGCGCAGCGGCTACGGCCGGGTGCTGCGTGATTCTCACAAATGAGTAGTTGCGAGAGTTCTGCGAACACACCGGTGCTGCTCACGAATCCGCAGGTGGCCGTTCGCAGAACCCCTCTCAAAACCAGCATGTTGTGCGAGACAGTTCTGACAGACTGCGCGGGTGGACCTGACGCCCAATCAAGCAGCAAAGGCGGTAGAACGAAACGACTGTCCGAAGTGTGAAGCCCCGACGGGCAGCGCCTGCCGCACTCGGAGCGGGAAATGCGTAACGAAGTACCACACCGCCCGCTTCATCCTCGTCCCCGCGCTCCGCGAGGAACTGGAGGTGACCGTCCCCGAGGACCGCGGCCCGGGGCGGCCGTGGAAGGCGGGCCCGCCCGTCGAAGCTCCGCCGGCCGCCGCGACGGCCAAGCCGATCCGGATCGGGTACGCCCGCTGTTCGACCGCCCAGCAGGAACTCGCCTCCCAACTCGCCGCACTCGAACCGGTCTGCAAGCGGATCTTCTCCGAGAAGATCTCCACCCGGATCAAGACGCGGCCGGAGCTGGAGAAGGCGTTGAAGCTCGCGTACGACATCAAGGAGGTCGCCCCAGACCAGGAGGTCATCCTCACCGTCCACGAACTCAAGCGCCTTGCCCGCAACGCCGCCGAGCTGATGACCCTCTCCGGCCAGCTTCAGGACGCCGGCGTCCAGCTCGAACTCCTCACCGGCCCGCTCACCGGCATCTACGACCCCAACGGCATGGGCGCGATGTTCTTCGCCGTCCTCGCCGTCGCCGCCCAGCTCGACCGCAACTACATGCGCGAGAAGACCCTGGAGGGCCAGCAGACCGCCGCTGCCAAGGGCAACCACGGCGGACGCCCCAAGGTCATCGACGACGACATGCTCACCTTCGCCGTCGCGCTGAAGAACAAGGGTGTTCCCGTCCCCGACATCGCGAAGAAGCTGACGATCAAGGCGGGCAAGAACGCGGGACGCCACCCCTCGGTCGCCTCGCTGTACCGGGCGCTCGCCGAAGCCGAGGAAGCCGACACGTCCGACGACGCACAGGTCATCGGCCCCCGCCGCCCGGTCCGCGCCCGCATCACCGGCCGCGGAAGCGGCACCGACCCGGAGCTGATGGAACGGCTCACCGCACAAGTCCTGGACGGCGACACCGTGCTGGACGACCTGGCCCGCCAGGCTCAGCACGGCACCGATGACGTCGTGGCCCAGCTGCTCTCACAGGCCCGGAACGGAAACGCACAGTGATCCCCGTGCCGCTGCACCGCTGGAAGGATCCCGGCCTCCTCGGCGCCACCGACCCCGGGGAACACGGTCCCTTCGGACCCTGGCCCGAACCCGAAGAGGATGAGACCGCTGCCGTATGCAGCACACCCGGGCCTCATCAGGAGTGGGGAACCGCAGCAAGATCAATCTCACCGGGATTTCCTGTACCTCAACTACTCACACCCGAGAAAGCACCTCCAGCGCCTCGGCTTGCCGACCCTGGTCACTGAGCATCTACGCCCAGGCCCGCGCGCAGAACCATTCCCCGCGACGGGCTTGAGCCTCCACCTCTTCACTGTGGCCGATCTCAAGAAGCCGGGAGACCAGGAGTGGAGGAATACACCCGGACAAGGTCCGGGCCTGACGGTCGAGATCGGCAGCGTCCATAACAGCGCACCTTAGCCACCACGTCCGAGGGGGAACCCGCAACGCCGAGGCCGGCACCGCCATGGGGATGCTGTCAGCCCTGGCACTGCTTCGACATCGTCGCCCTGTCCGCCGCCGTCACCGCGAGGTCGTACTTGAGGGCCACCTGCGCGAACCGCACTGCGTACGAGCACCGGATCGACTTGTTCGGCGGCAGCCAGGACGCCGGACCGGAGTCGCGTTTGGCGGAGTTCGTGGAGCCCGAGACCGGCAGAAGATTCAGCACGTCGTTGGCCAGCTGCTGCCGCTTCTCCTTGCTCCAACGCGAGGCACCCATCTGCCAGGCGTACGACAACGGCACCACGTGGTCTATCTGTACCTCGGTGGCCTTGGCCTTCTTCCAGGCGATGTCCTTGCCGGTGTACGGGTCGTACAGGTCCATCGACACGACCACGCAGTCGGAACCCCTACGGAACTCGACGTCCTGTCCATGAAGTTTCAGCAAGTCGTTCCGGGTGTCACACCCGTTCCGCGCCAGCGGCACCCCGTCGGCCGTGTCCGTCCAGGCGTGCCCGAACTCGTCCCTGGCGTAGCCCGTCCTGGGGCCTCGCCCCTTCGTGGACACCTGCTCGATGAGCTCGCGGGCCGCGGCCCGGTCCGCTTCGGTCGTCACCTGCGCGAGCCCCGGCTTCGTACCGTCCGGGTTCTCCAGCGGGCTGACCGCTGGCCCGGACGAACCGTGCGGCGCGGATCCGGGCCCCGTCCCCGAGTCCCGCAGCGGACCGCCACTGCATCCGGCCAGGGCGGCGCCGCACAGGACTACGGCGGCGAGCGCACGGGCGGACAGGCGCGTCGTCGGTTCCCGGAGTACCATCACGCGCGCACTGTACCGGCGCCGGCCTTGCTCCGGGTATCCGGCGGGGACCGTTCACGCAGGTCGCACCGCGTGCCATGGCGTGCGGTGACGGCTTCCCCGGCGGGAGCGGGAGATCGACTGGTGACGCCCCGGGACCGGGCTTAACGTCGTGGTGGTGGCCCGAACGGACTACTGACCACTGCCCCGAGATCCGGGCCGGGTTTCCCCATGACGAGTTCACAGCCGACACCGGCACCCCGTCCGGAGGGCACGGCGAAGGGCGCCGGGGGTGACGGAGCGGCCCCGGGCAGAGGCAGCTGGACGGCGCTCATCGTCATCGCGTCATGCCAGTTGATGGTGGTCCTCGACATCACCGTCGTGAACATCGCACTGCCGCACATCCAGTCGTCGCTGGGGTTCTCGACCACCGGTCTGTCCTGGGTGGTCAACGCGTACACCCTGACGTTCGGAGGGCTGCTGCTGCTCGGTGGCCGGGCTGGGGACATCCTGGGGCGGAAACGGGTCTTCATCGCGGGGGTGCTGCTCTTCACGCTGGCATCACTTCTGGGCGGTGTGGCGCACAGTTCGGGCCAGTTGCTGGCAGCGCGCTCGCTGCAGGGGGTGGGCGGCGCGATCGCGTCGCCCACGGCGCTCGCGCTGATCGCGACGACGTTCCGCGAGGGGCCGGCGCGCAACCGGGCGTTCGGGGTGTTCTCCGCCGTGTCCGCGGGCGGCGGCGCCATCGGATTGCTGACGGGCGGTGTGGTCGTCCAATGGCTGGACTGGCGCTGGGTCTTCTTCGTGAACGTCCCGATCGGCCTGCTGATCGCCTTCGCCGCGTCGCGGGTCCTCGAGGAGTCGGAGCGGCGCCCCGGGCACTTCGACCTGCTGGGGGCCCTCACCTGCACCCTCGGGATGGCGGCCCTGGTCTACGGCTTCATCCGGGCGGCCCAGGAGGGCTGGCGCGCCCCCGTGACGATCTGGTCGTTCCTGGTCGCCGCTCTCCTGCTGGCCGGTTTCGTCGCGCACGAACGGCGCTCCAGGCAACCCATCACTCCCCTGCGCATGTTCGCCGACCGCAACCGCGCAGGGACCTACGGCATCATGCTGAACCTCGCCGCGGCGATCTTCGGCATGTTCTTCTTCCTGACCCTCTTCGTGCAGAACGTCCTGGACTTCAGCCCGTTGCAGGCCGGGCTGGCGTTCCTGCCCGTCAGCGTGGTGATCGCGGTGAGCGCGGGGATCACCTCGCAGCTGCTTCCGAAGTTCGGGCCGAAGCCGTTCATGGTGACCGGAGCGCTCCTCGCCGCCTCCGGACTGTCCTGGCTGACCAGGACCGACGTCCATTCGACCTATGCGGGCAGCGTGCTCGGGCCGATGCTGCTCTTCAGCCTCGGAATGGGCATGGAGTTCGTCTCCCTGACGCTCATGGCGGTCTCGGGGGTGCCCGCCCACGAATCGGGGGCCGCGACGGGTCTACTCAGCACGACGCAGCAGGTGGGCGGCGCGCTCGGCCTGTCGATCCTGGTCACGGTGTTCGGCACCGCAGGCCGGCACGAGGCCGGGGAGCAGCTGCCGCGCTTCCTCGCGCAGGCGACACCCGCGGAGCTGTCGGTCTTCCGGCGCACCGGCCGGCTGCCGCCGCCCTGGGGTGACCGGATCCTCACCTCGGGGGTGTCCGCGGCGTTCGTCGCGGCCGCCGTGTTCGCGGGGATCGCCGCGGTCGTCGCCGTCCTGGCGATACAGGTGCGTTCGTCCGACCTGGAACGCCTTCAGGGATCAGCGAGTGCCGGTTCCGCACTGACCGGCGGGCCCGCCGGGCCCGCCGGGCCGGCAGTCGCGCCCACGGCGCCCCGGTCCACCGGCACCGGCACCGGCACCGGCACCGGCACCGGCAGGACGCGACCGGGCGGAAGGACAGACAGGGACGGAAGGACGGAAGGGCCGGCCGGTACGAGCGGTGGCGGCAGAGGCGGCATGGCCGGCGACACCGCCCGGCCCGGCGAGGGCACGGACGAAGGCGGGGCCGCCGAACCCGCCGAACCGGGCCGTGCGCACGGCGACCGCGGCTCCTGAGAGTCCACCCGCACTCCCTGAGCGGTCCGTGGACACCACGACCGACCGCTCTTCCGTTCGAGACCGAGCGACGCGTCGAACGGGACATCGAGTGCACCCCGGTGAAATTCACCTCTCCGCACCGTCACCGACCCGTGACGGAAAATCCACACCGACGACACTGCATCCAATTGCCGGGACATCTGCCCGGCTCGGACAAACTTGTCCGCCATCGAGAGCCGATACGCCGAATCCCGGTCGTACGGGCCCGCGCCCATGCGACCGGCCGAGTGTTCCTCAGCAATCGGACGCGGAGGTATCACCATGTCCTACAGCTGTGCCGACCACCGCCACGCACCGAAGCGCCGGCCGGTACGACGCCCCTCCTGGGCGTTCGCCCTGCTCTCCGCCCTGCTGGCGGCGGGAGCCATGTCGGTACCCGCGGCACCGGCCGGCGCCGCCACCCCGTACGGCGCCCTGGCACTGGCCGTCGCGGCGTCGAAGAAGGGCGCACCTTATGCCTACGGCGCGGCAGGGCCCGACCGCTTCGACTGTTCCGGCCTGATGCTGTACTCGTTCCGCAAGGCGGGAAAGAGACTTCCCCGCACGGCCAAGCAGCAGTACGAACACACACGGCCCGTCCAGCGCAGCCATCGACATCCGGGCGACCTGGTGTTCTTCCCCTCCGGCCATACCGTGCGACACGTCGGCATCTACGCCGGCCGGGGCCGGATGTGGCACGCCCCGCGCCCCGGCAGCCGGGTCCGGCTGGAACGCATCTGGACCCGCAACGTCCGCTATGGCCGGGCCATCTGACGCCTCGGCCGACGGAGCGGGGACGACGGAGTGGGGCCGACGGCACAGCACACCACACGGCTCCGGTCCGGCCCCATCGCCGTGCCGCACGGGCCGGCCACGCCACGCCCGCCGCGCCCCGCCCCGTCGCGAGCCGCGCCCGCAACGGGCGTCGGCGCTCCGGAGGATCGGCAGCACCGGTACGACGCATCACCCGCCGTCCGCCGATCGAGGAGACGCCGGCACACCCGGCTTCGAGCGCCGCGAGCCGGAGTCCCAAGTCCTCGTCGTGGCCTGCGGGTTGCCCGCGCCGTGCCGCGCCCCGAACGACGGGGAGCCCGGATCGCGACTGTCCAACTGCCCCTTCGGGGGCGCCGTGGTGGAGGGGCAGCCCGGCACGCAGCAGGGGTGGTACTGGTTTTGGCACGGTGACAGGGGCTCGCAGCGCCTACCCCACGCCCAGGGCGGGAGCCCTCGCAGCGTCAGGCTCGGGGGCGGGCCGCGCGGCGGCGCCCCGTGGCCGGCACAACGACCACGCTCCGCCCCGGCCACGGGTCGACTCCTGCACGGGTCGACTCCTGCAGGGCGGAACACGCCCGAAGCGGCGGCCGCTACATTGCCGGTGTGACGCAGGCAGTGAGCCGGACGCTCCGGCCCGTGCTCGTGACCAGGTCCCCGGTCGAGGTCCCCGGGGCCCAGGGGATCTCCACGCCCGGCGCCGGAGTCACGGGCCGACCGCCGCGGCGCGAGGGAGGTCCCGCCTGCCGGAACCGCGGACGGCCGAACCACGGGCGCCGCGCCGACCGCCGCGCTCTCCGTAGGGGTGGGCTTCCTTCCCGTATCGGGGGCAGCAGCCTGGCTCGGCACCGGCGCCGCCGTCACCGTGCTCGCCGCCACCGCCGCGGTGGTCCAGCCCCGGACCGGTCGCGCCCTGGACTCCGGCCGGCTCACCACCCGCACCGGGCTCACCACCGGGCTGCTCGTCACGGCCGGCGGACCCGCCTGCGCGATGCTGCCCGGAGCGGCCGGGGTGCTTGCCGCGGCTGCCGTCATCGGCACCGGCCTTGTCACCCCGCTCGGCTTCGCCGCCCCGGCGGCCGCCACTCCGCCGGAGCGCCTCGGCCGGACCATGGAGCGCCGCCGAAGTGGGCCGTGAGCTCGGCGACGCGGGAGGGCCCCTGCTCGTGGCCGGTGTGGCGGCCGCCGGCACCCTCACCCACGGCTACGCAGCGCTCGCCGTCCTCATCCCGGCCGGAACCCCGCTCGCCCTCGCCACCCGCCCACGCTCGGCCCGAGGGGCAGCCGAGCTGACGGCCGACGCACCCTTCCGGCCCATTTCGCCCTGATACACCCCGGGATCATCCGACATAGACCATTGGGTTAGGTTAGCCTGACTTAAGGATGATGAGGCTTACCTAACGACACCCCTTCAGGTGTCTGCGGCATGAGGAGTGAGAGCGTGGCCCCATCTCGCATGAGAGGCGTCGCGGCCCTGGCCGCCGGCGGACTGCTGCTCCTCGGCACGGCCGGATGCGGTGAGGACTCCGGCGGGAGCGAAGAGCAGGCGACAGCCGGCCCGGACAAGAGGATCACCCTGTACAGCGGGCGGAGCGAGGCCCTCGTCGAACCGGTGCTGGAGGACTTCGAGAAGGCCTCGGGCATCGAGGTCGACGTGCGCTACGGCGAGACCGCGCAGATGGCGGCCCAGCTGGCGGAGGAAGGCGGCCGGAGCCCGGCGGACGTCTTCCTCGCCCAGGACGCCGGGGCCCTGGGGGCCGTGGCGAAGCAGGGGCTGTTCGCCCGGCTGCCCGACGCGGTGCTGCAGAAGGTTCCCGAGACGTACCGTGCCCGGAACGGGGAGTGGACGGGGGTGACCGGGCGCGCCCGGGTGATGGTCTACAACTCCGGCATGGTTCCGGCGAAGGACCTGCCCGCGTCGGTGTTCGAACTGACCGACCCCTCGTGGAAGGGCAAGGTGGGCGTCGCACCGACCAACGGTTCGTTCCAGGCCTTCGTCACCGCGATGCGGGTCCAGTACGGCGACGAGCGGACACAGGACTTCCTCGACGGACTCAAGGCCAACGACGCTCAGATCAGGGAGGGGAACGCGCCGATCGTCGCCGACATCGACAAGGGCACGCTCGCCTCCGGCCTGGTCAACCACTACTACGTCTACGAACTGGCCAAGGAGAAGGGCACCGCCGTCGAGGACCTCACGGCCAGGAACCACTTCTTCCCGAACGGCGACATCGGCTCCCTCGTCAACGTCTCGGGGGTCGGCGTGCTGAAGAAGGCCGGCGGCGACGCCGACGCGCACGCCCTCGTGAACTACCTGCTGGGCACCGAGGCACAGACCTACTTCGCCGAGGAGACCTACGAATACCCGCTGGTGCCCGGCATCGCGACCGCGGCCGGACTGCCGCCGCTGTCCTCGCTCGACCCGCCGGACGTCAATCTCAACGACCTCGCCGATCTGGAGACGACGATCGAGATGATCAAGAAATCGGGGCTGGCCTGACCACTTCGCCGTCCATCGCCCTTCGCAGGGCGCGGGCGCTGGTACCCCGCCCGGCGCTGACGGCCGCTGCGTCACTCGCGGTCGGCGTGGCGCTCATTCCGCTGGCGTACCTCGCGGTGCGGGTCCGGGAAGCGGGCCGGGACCGGATCGCCGCCGAGCTGTTCACGGCCCGCACGGCGGAACTGACCCTGCGCAGCATCGCTCTGGCAGCCGTCGTCACCACCGCGTGCACCGTGCTCGGCGTGGCCTCCGCGTTCCTCGTCACCCGGACCGACCTGCCAGGACGCCGGATGTTCGGGGTCGCCGCCACGCTGCCGCTCGCGGTGCCCACCTATGTCGCCGGGTTCGCCTGGGTCTCCACGGTCAAGGGCTTCGAGGGCTTCTGGCCGGCCGCGCTGGTGCTGACGGTGTGCTCGTACCCGTACGTCCACCTCCCGGTCGCCGCCGCGCTGTCCGGCGCGGACCCGGCGCAGGAGGAGGTGGCGCGGTCACTGGGGCGCGGACCGTGGCGCACCTTCACCGGAGTGACCCTGCGTCAGGCCCGTCCCGCGGTCGCGGCCGGCGCCCTGCTCGTCGCGCTCTATGTGCTCTCCGACTTCGGTGCCGTCTCCATCGTGCGGGCGGACGTCCTCACCCGGGCCGTCTTCGCCTCGATCACCCTGGGCTTCGACCGCACCGGCGCCCTGGTCCTGGCCACCGTCCTCGTCGTGCTCAGCGCGGTCCTCCTCGTCGGCGAGCAGCTGACCCGGCGCCGCGGCGCACGGTACGCACGGCTCGGCAGCGGGGGCCGGCCGCCCGAACGGCTGCGGCTCGGCCGGCTGCGGTGGCCCGCGGTGCTGGCGCTGACCGGGACGGCCGCGCTCTCCCTCGGCGTCCCGGCCGCCGCGCTGCTGCGGTGGTTCGCCGAGGGCGTCTCGCGCCCGGGGTCGGCGGCCGGGATCGCCGCGGCGGCGCTCAACTCGCTGTGGGTCGCCCTCGCCGGTGCGGTGCTGACGATGCTGCTGGCCCTGCCCCTGGGCCTGCTCACCGCCCGCGCACCCGGCCCGGTTGCCGTCGTCCTGGACCGTCTGTCCTACGTGTCGCATGCGCTGCCGGGTCTCGTCATCGGCCTGTCGCTCGTCTTCTTCGGGATCAATGTGGCGACCGGGCTGTACCAGACCGTATGGCTGCTCGCCCTGGCGTACGCGGCGCTCTTCCTGCCCTTGGCGGTCGCGGCGGTCGGCGGCGCCGCGGTGCAGGCCCCACCGGGCCTGGAGGAAGTGGCCCGGTCCCTCGGCCGCCGTCGGTCGTACGTCCTGCGGACGGTCACCGTCCCGCTGGCCGCACCCGGCATCGGCGCCGGGCTGGTCCTGGTGTTCCTCACCTGCATGAAGGAACTCCCCGCCACCCTGCTGTTGCGGCCGACGGGGATGGACACCCTCGCCACCGAGCTGTGGACGCGCACCTCGGTGTCCGCCTACGCGGCCGCAGCGCCCTGTGCGGCACTGCTGGTGCTCATGTCCGCCGTCCCCGCCTGGTGGCTGTCGGCGCGCACCGGTGTCCTCGGCCAGGAAGGGCGCTGACATGGCGGAGCTACGCGTCTCCGGGCTGCACAAGACCTTCGGGCCGGTGCCGGCGCTGCGCGGTGTGGAACTCGCCGTGCGCTCCGGGGCGCTGATGGCGGTGCTCGGCCCCTCCGGATGCGGCAAGACCACGCTGCTGCGCTGTGTGGCCGGGTTCGACTCCCCCGACGCCGGGGACATCCGGGTCAACGGGCGCCGGGTCGCAGGACCGGGGTCCGGACTGCCTCCCGAGCGGCGGCGGATCGCGGTCGTCCCCCAGGAGGGGGCGCTCTTCCCGCACCTGCCGGTCCGCGGCAACGTCGCGTACGGACTGGACAGGACGGCCAGGCAGGCCGGACGGGTCGCCGCGGTGCTGGAGCTGGTTGGACTCGCCGGCTTCGAGGACCGCATGCCGCACCATCTCTCCGGCGGTCAGCAGCAGCGCGTGGCGGTCGCCCGGGCCCTCGCCCCGCGCCCGCCGGTCGTGCTGCTCGACGAGCCGTTCAGCGCCCTCGACGCGGCGCTCCGCGCGGAGCTGCGTCAGGACGTCCGCAGCGCCCTGCGCGCGGACGGCGCCACGGCCGTCCTGGTGACCCACGACCAGGCGGAGGCCCTGTCGGTCGCCGACGAGGTCGCCGTGATGCGGGACGGGCGGATCGTGCAGAGCGGACCGCCGGACATCGTGTACGGCGCGCCCGCGGACCCGTGGGTGGCCGGATTCGTCGGCGAGGCCGTCTGGCTGGACGCTGTGGTGGAGGACGGTCTCGCCCTCACCCGGCTGGGCACGGTACCGGTCGTCACGGCCGACGGCGCGGTCCCGGCCGGCCCGGGGCCGGTGATGCTGCGGCCCGAGCAGATCGAGGTGGTCCCGCCGGGTGTGCCGAGGACGGTCGAGGCGAGGGTGGTGCGCCGCGACTTCCAGGGGCACGACGCCCTGCTGGCGCTGTTGCTGCCCGACGGGACGCCGGTGACCGCCCGGATCTTCGACCCGGTGGCGGTCCCCTACGTGCCCGGGGCGGAGGTCGGCCTACGGGTGCGCGGCCGCGCCCGGGTCTTCCGGCCCACCGCCGGAGCCGCTCCCAGGACGCCCTGACGGACTCCCGGCCGCACCCGGTCGGGCCGCGGTGGCCGGGCAGGCGCTCGGAGGTCCGGCACTACGGGCAGGGGGGTGCGCCGCGCGCGGGGCAGGACCGTCACGGGCCGAGCGAGTGGCGGGTGCGGGCCGGCGACGGTCGGGCGGCGGTCCGGCCGAATGTCCCAGTGGCCGGTCGTGCCCCGTGGGCGTGCACCGTGGTCGTGCCCCGTGCCCCGTGCCCCGTGCCCATGGTGCCGGACCCCGAGCACCGTCGTACACCGTGCCACGTACCACGTGCCCCGAGAGCCGGTCCGGTCGTACGCCTCGCCCCGGGAGCGTACGCCCCAGCCCGTCGTCGTACCCCTGGTCTGTCGAGCGCCCCCCGACCGTCAGGTGGTCCCTTCGGCGGGAAGCTCCAGGTGGAGCTCGTAGCCACCGTCGGCCGTCGGACCGGAGGTGACGGTACCGCCGAGGAGCGCGGCGCGCTGGCTCAGGCCGACGAGGCCGTAGTGCGCGCTGGGCAGCGGTACCGCGGGCCGGGTCGGTGCGGTGTTGCTGACCGTGACGCGGACGGCCCCGCCCTCGTGGTGCACGCGGACGCTCGCGGTGGCTCCGGGGGCGTGCTTGCGCACATTGGTGAGTGCTTCCTGGACGGTGCGGTAGACGGCGCGCTGGACGGTCGGCGGAAGCCCGTCGGGCAGGTCCGTGACGAGCTCGGCCTCGATGCCGCTGCCGGCGACCAGCCGCCGGAGGTCGGCCAGCGAGGGCTGCGGGGTCAGCTCCGTGGGGCGGCCCCCGGAGCCGCGCAGGACGGTGACCATGTGGCGCAGTTCGTCCAGGGTCTGCACGCTCAGCCGCCGGATCGTGGCCGCGGCCTCCTTGACCCCGGCGTCCTCCGTGCCGACCTGGAGAGCCCCGGCGCGGACCGCGATCAGGCTGACCTGGTGGGAGACCACGTCGTGCATCTCCCGTGCGAGTTGTGCGCGTTCCTTGGCCAGCACCGCCTGGGCGGTCAGCAGCTGTTCGTGGTCCCGTGCCTCGGAGATCTCGGCGAGCCGCATCGAAAGGTCGCGCCGGGTCTGGACGAGCTGGCCCAGGAAGACGGGAGCGGCCGCCGTCGCGGCGGTGTAGCCCAGGGCGATCAAGGTCGAGGTGTCCAGCACGTCGAAGCCGGGTGACGGCCAGGAACTCACGTCGCTGATCGTGAACGCGCCGACGCAGAAGGCCAGCAGGACGCGGCGACGCGTGAGCGAACCCAGCGTGTACAGCGCGGCCAGCGCGGCGAACACGGCGTCGGAGAAGAGCACGGAGGGAAGGGTGAGCAGGAAGGTGACCAGGGGCAGACGGCGGCGCAGCAGGAGGGCGAGCGCGCCGGCGAGGGCGCAGGCCAGACGGAACGGTTCCTCGGCGCTGACGTTGACCCAGACGTCGAACAGCGAGACCGCGACGAGGAGGACGTCGAGCAGCGGGGCGCGTATGCGGCGGGGGATCATCCCTGCTCCTGTTCCCGCGGTGGCCTGAGCAGGCCGGCCCGTTCGGCGAGCAGGGCGGCCTGGACGCGGCCGCCCACATCCAGCTTGGTCAGGATGGCGCTCACATGGTCCTTGACCGTTCCGGTGCTCAGATGCATCCGTTTGGCGATGTCGGCGTTGGAAAGACCCTCGGCGATCAGCACGAGGACGGCGCGCTCCCGGTCGGTCAGCCGGTCGAGGCCGGCGACGGCCGGCTCCGTGGACGAACCGGCGCCCAGATAACCGTCCACGACCGTCCGGGTGACCTTGGACGACAACACGGTGCCGCCCTCGGCGAGCGTGCGCACGAGGAACGGCAGCTCCTCGGGATCGGTGTCCTTCAACAGGAAGCCCGAGGCGCCCGATCGCAGTGCCGTCGCCACGTACTCGTCCATGTCGAAGGTGGTGAGCATGGCCACCACCGGTGGGCGCGGCAACCGGCGGAGACCGGCCAGGACGCTGAGTCCGTCCACGTCGGGCATGCGGATGTCCAGCAGGACGACGTCGGGCTCCGTCTCCCGGGCCGTGCGGATCGCCTGGCCACCGGGCACCGCCGCCACGACCTCGATCCCGTCCGCGGCGTCGAGGATGTGCTGGAAGCCCGTACGGATCAGGGCCTCGTCGTCGACCACCAGTACCCGTATCACGCGTGCTCCACTCTCCATCGGACCACTGTCCGATTCGTACCACGTCGAGGGAATCCGTGCCGGTGGCAGGCCGGTCGCGGCCGGATGGCGGGCCATGGCAGCCGGTCGGCGGGGGGTTTCCGGAAACCTGCCGGATGGCTGGCGCGGCCGGGTACGCAGACCCTGGAGCAATGACGCGCGAGCCACTGCCGGCCGTGCCGTCCCCGGCGTCGTCCACGGACGAGTCCCCGTTCCGGTCGTCGCCGACGGGCCGGCTGATCGGCCTGGACCTCGCCCGCGGTCTCGCCATCCTGGGCATGTTCGCGGCGCACGTGGGCCCCGAGCCGTCGGTGGGCGGCCCACTCGGCTGGCTGATGGAGGTGGCCCGCGGCAGGTCCTCCGCGTTGTTCGCCGTGCTGGCCGGCTTCACCCTGGTCCTGCTGACCGGCCGGCCCCGGCCGCGGACCGGGCGCGTGGGACGGCAGGCCGTGGGCAGGGTGCTGATCCGCTCCGCGGTACTGATCGCCCTGGGGTACGCGCTGACCGCGCTGGACACCCCCGTCGACGTGATCCTCTCCTTCTACGGTCTGCTCTTCGTGCTGGCACTCCCGCTGTACCGGCTGCGCGCACGCACCCTGGCCGCCATCGCCGCGTCGACCGCACTGGTCATGCCCGTGGTCCTGTACCTGCTGCGGGCGGCAGTGGACGGCGGAAGCTGGGCCGACTCGCTCGTGGCGCACGATCCGCTGGCCAGGCTCACCGGGTCGGACGGGCTCCTCGAACTGTTTGTGACCGGGGAGTACCCGGTGCTGACGTGGCTGCCCTTCATCGTCGCCGGCATGGCCGTGGCGAAGCTCGACCTCACCCGGCCCCGGGTGCTCGCCGGGCTGGCGCTTTCCGGGGTGGCGCTGACGGTGCTGGGCTACGGGGGGTCATGGGTGGCACTGCACGTGGTGCCGGGCACTCAGGCGGCGGTGTCCGCGGCCACGGAGGGCGGGCCTGCCGCGTCGGCCTGGTGGTCCGACGCCGTCGGGGACGAGCCCGTCACCGGGGTCCCCCAGTGGCTGCTCGTGGCGGCCCCGCACAGCCAGACGACGGGGTCCGTCGTGGGCAACACCGGTGTCGCCCTAGCGGTCCTGGCGGTCTGCCTCATCGCCATGGACCGTTCCGCACGCCTGCAGTGGGCGGCCGCGCCGGTCATCGCCATCGGATCCGTGTCCCTGACCGCGTACGTCGGCCACATCATCGCCATCAGGGCGCTGGGCACCGACGACATGCCGGACTCGGCCGCCCTGCCGGTCCTCCTCGGCTTCACCGCGGTCGCCATGCTGCTGGCCCTCGCCTGGACCAGGCGGTTCCGGCGAGGACCGCTGGAGTACGTACTGCACGCCGCCACCACACCCGCCCGCCTGATCAACTGACGACCTCGGGGTGCTGGACGGCGGCCATTCACCGCGTCACAACTGCTCCACGGAGGCACGCCGTTCGGGCAGAATCGACGTCGAGCACGCGACATGCCGGCACCGACCAGGGGGAGCCCATGACCGTCACCGTTGCCCGGCCGCCCGGACCGGCGGGGCTGCCGCTTCTCGGTTCGATGCTCGACCTCAAGCGGGACTCGCTGGGGACGTTCCTGAACGCGCACCGGGAGCACGGCGACGTCGTCCGGATCACCGCCGGGCCTCCGGGGTTGCGCGCGGAGCTCTACGCGGTGTTCTCCGCCGAGGGCGCACAGCAGGTGCTCGCGACGGACTCGGCCAACTTCCGCAAGGACAACGCGTTCTACCAGGAGGTACGGGAATCCTTCGGCAACGGTCTGCTGACCAGCCAGGACGCCGATTACCTGCGGCAGCGGCGGCTGGTCCAGCCGCTCTTCACCCGTCGCCGGGTCGACGGCTACGCTGCCGCGGTCACCGCCGAGACCGCCGCGATGACGGCGGCCTGGCGCCGGCGGCCCGACGACACCGTGGACGTGGTCGTCGAGACGACCGCCCTGACCCTTCGCGCGGTGGCCCGCATCCTCTTCGGCACCGATGTCGACACCGCCGTCGACGTCGTGACGCGCTGCTTCCCGGTCATCGGTGACTTCACCCTGCGGCGCGGCTACTCCCCGGCAAACGTCCCCCGCCACTGGCCCACCCCCGCCAACCGCCGTGCGGCGGCGGCCACCCGGGAGCTGTACACGGTGTGCGACGCCATCATCGAGAAGCGGCGTGCGGCGGACGACGGTCCGCTCGTGTCCGGCGACGATCTGCTCTCCCTCCTGGCGCGGGCGGAGAACGCCGAGGACGGCAGCCTGGACGCGTCCGAGATCCGCGACCAGGTGCTGGTCTTCCTGCTCGCCGGGCACGAGACGACCGCGACCTCGCTCGCCTTCGCCCTGCATCTGCTGGCGCGTCACCCCGAGGAGCAGGAGCGGGCCCGGGACGAGGTGGTCCGGGTCCTCTCGGGCCGTACACCGGTGGCGGCCGACCTGGACGCCCTGCCCCGGCTGACCAAGGTGCTCAAGGAGGCCATGCGCCTCTATCCGGCCGGGCCGGTCATCGGCCGACGGGCCGTCGCGGCGACGACGGTCGGCGGCCACCGCATCCCGGCCGGCGCCGATGTGGTCGTG
Source organism: Streptomyces sp. NPDC030222 (assembly GCF_055573115.1). NCBI lineage: Bacteria > Bacillati > Actinomycetota > Actinomycetes > Kitasatosporales > Streptomycetaceae > Streptomyces > Streptomyces sp. NPDC030222. The sequence goes on along the minus strand of NZ_JBVICA010000012.1, from coordinate 62,745 downwards.
GCTCCCTGGGTGACCCACCGCCATCCCCGGTACTGGGACGACCCGGAACGGTTCGATCCGGAGCGCTTCGCGCCCGAGCGTGAGAAGGAGCGCCCGCGCTACGCGTGGTTCCCCTTCGGAGGCGGCCCGCGGGCCTGCATCGGCCAGCACTTCTCGATGCTCGAATCGGTACTGGCCCTGGCGATGGTGCTGCAGGCGTACGAACTGCGCGCCGTCGACCGGGACGTCCCGGTCGACACGGGCATCACCCTGCGCGCGGCCGGGCCCGCCCGCTGCCGGCTGCGCGCACTGGACGGATAGGCGGACCGCCGGCGTACGGGCGGGCAGCCGCTCGGCGGATTTGACGCTGCAACTGCGGTCGGTGGTGTCGGCGGCCCGCGCCGGGAACCGCGACGAGGTCCTCACCCGGTTTTCCCTGGATGACCTGTAGGTATACGCGGGATTCATATCGGCCCGTATACGGGCGCTTACGGTCTGCTCATGCGACCGACCATCGAACAGGCCGCGTCCCGCCGCGCGTTACCCGCGGCGGGTGACTGGCGGCCCCAGCGCGGAACGGCACCCTGATCCGCGCCAACGAGGACTGGCTCCCGGACGGCGGCATCGACCGCGTGAAGTCCCCGGACTCAGCCCGGGAGTTCGTCCCCGGATGGTGGCATGGGCCCGGTCGGGTGCACATTGGAGTGGTAACGCAGGAGGTGGGCGCCATGCAGACGATCGTCGGATGGCACATCGAGCTGGAATTCCAGGAAGACGGCACCCGCACCAAGGCGGCGGCGATGGTACGTCTCAAGGACGGCACGGAGATGCGGGCGCACGGACACGCCAAGCGGCACCCGGACGACACGGAACAACAAAGGGTCGGCGAGGAGATCGCCGCCGCCCGTGCGCTCAATGAACTGTCCAGGGCCTTGATGAAGAAGGCGGGCGGAGAGATCGAGGAGGTCACGCACATGCCGGCCCATCTGATGATGTGAGTCCGGCTGATGATGTGAGTACGGGAACGGTGTGAGCCCGAGCCGCCACCGGCCGGGCGTTACCCCTGGCCGTGCCCGTCGCGGACACGGCCGGGTGGTGCGCCCGGCCGCCGTGGCGCGGCCCTCGCCGTGCGGGAACGGCGCCGGGAAGGCAGCCTTGAGCATCGTACGGACGGCGCCGTCCGTACGGAGGAGGGTGGTGCGACGGAGGAGGGTGGTGCACCGTGGCCGAGCGGGCCGCCGGTACCGCCCTGGGCGCGGGGCAGGGCCACCATCCGATGCTGTCGCTGGCACTCGCGCGGATGATGGACGACGTCCGTGCGCACTCCGGCGCGGTCTATCTGCTGGAACCGGGTCAGCCCGTCCTGGTGATGGCCGTCATGGCCGGTCTGCCCCGGTCGTTCGCCGCGCCCTGGGAACGGATCGGCAGGTCCGCACCGATCCCGGTCGCCGACGCGCTGCGCGAGCGGCGGCTGGTCTGGGTGAGCGGCGAGGAGGAGATGGCCCGCCGCTATCCGCGCGTCGCCGTGGTCCTGCCCTATCCGTTCGCGCTCGCTGCGCTGCCGGTCGCCACGGAGCACGCACCGTACGGCGCGGTGTTCCTCACCTGGCCGGGTTCCCGGCCCGCAGAACCTTCCGAGTCGGAGCGGCTGCGCCTCACCACGGCCTGCGAGCGGCTCGCGGCGCGGCTGGAGCGGGCGGCACGGGCCGGTCATCCGGTGCTGCCCGAACCCGATCTGATCGCCCCCGCCGAGTCCGCCGGCGTATCCAGTGCCGTGGAGGCCGTCCGGATGGTCACCCGGCTGCCGGACGGACTGTGCGCCCTGGACCTGCACGGCAGGGTGACCTACGTCAATCCGGCCGCCGCGGAGCTCCTCGGCGTGCCCGGACGGCGGCTCACCGGCACCCAGCCGTGGACCGTGCTCCGCTGGCTGAACGACCCGGTCTACGAGGACCGGTACCGCGGGGCGCTGATGAGCGGGCGGGAGACGTCGTTCGTGGCCCTGCGGCCGCCAGCGAAGTGGCTCCGCTTCCGGCTCCATCCGAGCAGCACGGGCATCACGGTACGGATCAGTCCCGCGCGGACGGCGCCGGAACAGTCCGGCCGTGCCCGGGCTCCGCGGCCGCCGTCCCGTCTGGTGACGATCTCCCATGTGCTCGATCTGGCCGGTGCCCTCACCGAGGCGGTGGGGGTCGACGACGTCATCGAGCGGGTCGCGGACCAGATCATGCCGGCCGTCGGCAGCCAGGCGCTGGTGATGATGGCCTCCGAGTCCGGCCGGCTGCGCGTCCTCGGGCACCGGGGCCACGCCGATCCGTCGCTGGTCGCCCGGTTCGACGGCACTCCGGTGCGCACCTCGGCGCCGGCCGCCCATGTCCTGGCCACCGGAGTGCCGACGTTCCTGGAGTCGCGCGAGCAGCTGGAACGGATCTACCCGGCGCACGGGGGAATCGCCGACGGCATGCGCGCCTGGGCGTTCCTGCCGCTGGTCGCCTCGGGACGTCCGGTCGGCATCTGCGTGCTCGGCTTCACCGAGGAGCACGCCTTCTCCGCGGACGAGCGGGCAGTGCTGACCAGCCTCGGCGGGCTGATCGCGCAGGCGCTGGAACGTGCCCGGCTGTACGACGCCAAGCACCGCCTCGCGCACGGCCTGCAGGCCGCGCTGCTGCCCCACACCCTGCCGGTGCTGCCCGGGATCGAGGTGGCGGCGCGCTATCTGCCGGGGACTCAGGGCATGGACATCGGCGGGGACTTCTACGACCTGATCCGCGTCGGTGACTGCGCCACCGCCGTCATCGGCGACGTGCAGGGCCACAATGTGACGGCCGCCGGGCTGATGGGCCAGGTCCGGACGGCGGTGCGCGCGTACACCACGGTCGGCCAGTCGCCCGGCGAGATCATGGCGAGCACCAACCGGCTGCTGATCGAGCTGGACGCCGAGCTCTTCGCGAGCTGTCTCTACGTCCGGCTGGACCTGGGGCGCCGCACGGCGTGCATGGCGCGTGCCGGGCATCCGTACCCGCTGCTGCGCGAACCTGACGGGCGCGTGCGCGTCCTGGACGTCGAAGGGGGACCCCTGCTGGGTGTCGATCCGGCCGCGGAGTATCCGGTCACGGAGATCCCGCTGGTCCCCGGCACGGTGCTCGGGCTCTACACCGACGGTCTCGTCGAGTCTCCGGGCACGGACCTGGAGGCGGCGCTGGCGGCGCTCGCGGCGCATCTGGCGCGGGCGGGCGATGCGCCGCTCGAGGTCATGGCCGACGGCCTGATCCGGCACAGCGAGCAGAGCCACCAGCGGGACGACGACGTGGCACTGATGCTGCTGCGCTGCCGGTGAGGGCAGCTGCGGGGTCGCGTAAGGTGCCGCCCGTGATCGGGAACGGAATTCCGCGCAGGGAACTGCTGCTGCGCAGGGGCCTCGCACCGGCGGAGGTGGTGCGTGCCCACCACGAGGCGCTGCACGTGGTCCGCGGGAGCATCGCGACGGCACTTGTCGACGCCTTCAGCGACGAGCGGTGGCCCGACGGCATCGTCCCGCTGGAGCGCAGGGCGCGGGAGCTGGCGGAGGAGGCGTTCCTCGCCGGCCGGCGCGGCCGCAGGCGGGGTGACGGCGGCATGGGCATCGATCTCGACGTGCGTGACGACGAACAGTTCGCGGTCCTCGTGGGGCTGGCACCGCACACGATCCATGCCGAGGCGTGGCAGGACGGGCAGCTAGTCTTCTCGGCGAGCGACTCCGGCACGGCTCTGTTCGTGGCGGTCACGGCGGAGGAGGAGCGCCTGCTCGCGCAGCGTCTGGAGGCGGCCGGGCTCCCGCTCGACGCCTTCGTACCATGTCCACCGCCCGGCCGACGCGGCATGTGGGCCCGATGGCGCTCCGCGGTCACGTGATCCACGGGCGTGATCAAAGGAGAAGCCCCGGCTGGACGGGGGGTGCCGGCCGGGGCAGTCAGTGGCGGGCGTTGCCCGACATTGATGAACGATAAATCATCGAGCGCTTTTGCGCCATGCCCCGCGCCGATGGCGCAAATCATCGCTTCTCCGCGCCCGGGCCGGACCGGTGACTGACTCCCAGATCGCAGCACGTTGGCGAGAACCTCTCCCTGGGGCCGGTGGTGGCCGGTCCCCTGCAGGGGATCCACAGGACCGCCTCGCGGAACCGTCGGTAGACGGCGACGGGCCGCTGCCGCCACGATGACGAACGGCGAACGGCGAACGGCGAACGGCGAACGGAGAACGGCGAACGGAGAACGGCGAACGGAGAACGGCGGGCGATCGGCAAAAGGGGCAGACTCGTCTGCATGCCCCTCCTCGTAGGAACCTCGGGATGGCAGTACAAGGACTGGCGCGGCGAGCTGTACCCCGCGGACTGCCCGCAGCGGCTGTGGCTGGAGGAATACGCCCGCCATTTCGGGACCTGCGAGAACAACAACGCCTTCTACCGGCTGCCGGAGAGCACCACATTCGCCGCCTGGCGGGAGCGGACGCCCGAGGGATTCGTCATGGCCGTGAAGGCCAGCCGCTATCTCACCCACATCAAGCGGCTGCACGATCCCGAGGAACCGGTGCAGCGGCTGATGGGCCGTGCCGAGGCGCTGGGACCGCGACTGGGCCCGGTACTGCTCCAGCTGCCGCCGACGCTCCACGCCGACCCGGAGTCGCTCGACGCTGCCCTGCGCTGCTTCCCCCCGCACGTCCGGGTGGCCGTCGAGCCACGCCATGGCTCCTGGTGGACGGGCGAGACAGAAGCGGTCCTGCGGGAGCGCGGGGCAGCCCTGTGCTGGGCGGACCGCGACTCCCGGCCGGTCACCCCGCTCTGGCGGACCGCCGACTGGGGCTACGTGCGGTTGCACGGCGGCCGCGCCGCACCCTGGCCCCGTTACGGCCGTACGGCGCTCCGCAGCTGGGCGGAACGCATCACGGACGCCTGGCCCGACCGGGCCGACGTGCACGTGTACTTCAACAACGACCTGGGCGGGGCCGCGGTGCACGACGCAGCCGCGTTCGCCCGTGCCGCAACGGCCCTGGGCCGGACGACGGGTCGCACACCGGGCCGCGAGGACGTCCACCTGGGATGAAGGGCGGCGGTGCGACCGGCGTGTCCGGTGCGTCCGGGTGAACACCGCCGTCGCCGCCCGGCCGGGGCGGCAGGTCACGGGTACGTCTCGGGTATCCCTCTCCGGAAAGGTGACAAGCGATGGCGGACAACGAACTCGGCGACCTGCTCGGCCGGCTGCTGGGCGGCGAGCAGAGCGGCGGGGTGGGGAAACTGCTGGCGTCCCTGCTCGCCACGATCGGTGACAGCGGCCAGGGCGGCGGCAATCCGCTCCAGGGGCTGATCGCCGAGCTGAACGACGCCGGGCTCGGCGCGAAGACCCGCTCCTGGGTGGAGTCGGGCGCCAACGAACCGGTCAGCGGTCCGGAAATCGCGCAGGCACTGCCGTACCAGACCCTCGACGAGGTCGCCGAGCAGGCGGGCGTCACCCCGGAGCAGGCCGCGGACCGGCTCGCCGACGCGCTCCCGGTTGCGGTGGACCGTCTCACCCCCGGCGGTGAGCTTCCGCCGGGCTCCCTGGAGGACATCATCCGCCGGCAGACCTGACACACCGCCGGGAGGCCGTCCCGCGGGGGGACGTCACCACGCGGGAGCGCACGGTCGTCAGGGCTCCGAAGCTGCGGCCGGTTCCGGTGACAGGGGCTGTTCCGTGGCCGGGGAGCCCGATCGCGGGGACGCCGTCGCCGGGGACTCCGGCGAGGCCGGCGAGACCGGAGCCGACTCCGGTGCCGGGGATCCGGAGGCCGGCGGCTCCGAGGGCGGGGACTGCGGCGCGGTGGGTTCGGAGGCGGGCGCTTCCGTCGTCGGGGATCCCGGCCCCGACGGCTCGGACGGGGGCCGCACCGGTGCCACGTCGCGCGAGGCCGGCGGGCAGGAGTCCGGTGAGACCTTCGATCCGGGAGGCGGACAGGAGGTGCGGGACGGGGTGGCCGGTGACTCCGCCGCTGGTTCCGGTGGCTCGGTCGGCCTGTCGTCCGCGACATCGTCGCCGCGCTCACGGGCGATCCAGCCGTCGTGCTCGGCGTCGTAGATCACGAAGACGTCGACCGGCCGCGCGGCGGGGGCCACGACGACGACGTTCTGCGGCCGGTACGACGGCCACGCCGTGCCGACCGGCTCGGGCGACGTCTGCTGCGCCACCGGTGGCGTGAGCGGATTGCCGCAGGCGCAGCGGACCCGGGGCACGCCCCGGTCGTCGACGAGGACGGCCGTGCCGGCTTGGAGGACCGCCTGGTAGGCGGTGGCACGACCGTCGCGGAAGCCGTGGTTGGTGACGCGGGTGTCCTCCCTGAGCAGGACCGGAGTCATGGCGCGCAGGCGGCCGGGAACGGCCGCGGGTGCCATGCCCAGCACGGAGGCGAAGGCATGCTTCCTGGCCGGGGCCGCGGCCAGGAAGCGGATCTGCTCCTCCACGTCGCAGGCCGCGACGTGCCGGGTGCCGCCGTACAGACCGGGAGCCGTACCGGGCACGCTACGGATGACGTCGGCCGTGGGAGGCGGCGCGCCGGGTCCGGTCGGGGCCGGGGACGCGGGCACCGCCCCGGTGGCGGTGGACTCGGTGAACGGGTCCGGGCCGGTGGCGCCGGCCGCCTGGAGGAACACCTCGCCGCGGGCGCCCGGGCCGCCGCCCGGGCGGGTGAGGACGACGACCAGGGCGACCACTGCGACGACCGCCGCGCCGACGGCCGCGATCCGCGGTACGGACCGCCACCAGGGCTCGTGCGGCCCGCCGCCCCCGGCGCCGGCATCGCCGGGCTCACCCGGTCCGGATCCGCCCGGTCCGCCGGGCCTGCCCGCGCGCCCGCCGGACTCGCGCCCCCCGCCGCCGGCGCCCGGCGGCCCCGCAGCCGGGGGCGGACCACCGGCTGCGGTGCCGGAGGGCCGCCCGGAGAGGGGGCCGGAGGGGGGACCCGCGGGGTGCCTGGACGGCGGGTGGGAACTCACTGGCCCTTCTTCCCGTGTCGAGTCTTCCCGTGTCGGGCAGACCTTCCGATTCGAGCAGACCTTCCGATTCGAGCAGAAGGGCCGGGTGTCGTCCGGTCCGGGCGGCCGGCCTCCGGGCGATCAGCCCTTTCCTCGTATGTCTGCGCATGCCTGTCCGCTTCCGCGCTCATTGTGTCGTCGGCACCCGTACGGCCCGCAAGCCGACGCGGTCGGCTCCTCCCGGCGGGCGGGGGCAGGGCCCGCTGCTTACGGTGGCGGGGTGACTGAACACGGGTCCGCCTCCGCCGTCTCGCGGGCCGCGCGCGCCTGGCTCGACGCCCTGGTCGTGGTGCTGGCCGGGCTGGTCGCCATGGTCGTCACCGCGGCCCTCGGACTGTGGGCGGCCGGCGCGACGGATCTGCCCGGAGGAGCGTTCCCCCGGGTCGTCGCGGCGGTCGTCGTGACGGCGGTCGGCGGGTCCGTGGAGCTGTCCGGCGAGGCCGGGGTGTTCGCCGAGACCGATGCCGCGTTCGACGTCATCCCGCTGTCGGTGAGCCTCGCCGGGGCCCTGGCGGTCGCCGCGGCCTTCCTCAGGCCGTTGCGGTACCGCGCCGTGACGGGTACCGGTGAGCTGCTGGGCCGGGTCGCCCGGACCGCGCTGCTGTGGATCCTCGTCCTCCTCGTGCTCGCCGTCGTCGCCCGGCACACGTTCGGCATCGACCTCGGGAACGAGACCGCGGACATCATCACCGACATCCTGGACGCCGCTCCCACGGTCGCCTTCGCGGCCGACGTCGGAGTGACCGTCGTCTTCGGACTGCTGTGGCTGCTGGGTGTGCTGGTGCTGGCGCTGCTCGTGTCACGCCGTGCGCCGCTCCCCGTGCGGCTCGTCCGGTACCAGGAGCCGGTGCGGCCGGCAGCGCACGCGATGGTGCTGCTCCTGCTCACGTACGTCGTGCTCGGGGTACTCACGGCCCTGGTGGTGGCGGGCACCCGCGGTCGTCCTGCCGAGACGTTCGCCGTGATCCTGCTGGGTCTGCCCAATGTCGTCTGGCTGGCGTTCGGGCTCGGGCTGGGCGGCGTCTGGGAGGGCAAGGTGGAGACACCGCTCGGGCTGCCGATGCCGGGGGTACTGGACAAGGTGCTGAGGGGCTCGGAGGTCAGGACGCTCAGTATGGGGACCCTCGCCGAGCACGACGCCAGGGTGTGGTGGCTGGCGGTCGTGGCGGGGGTGGTGCTGCTCGCCGCGGCGTTCGTCATGGCCGTCCACTCGTCCGCCCGGACACGGCCCTGGCAGCACGCCCTGCATCTGGGCGTCGCGCTGGTGCTGACCATGCTGATGATCTGCCTCACCACCCGGATCTCCGCCCGGCTCGGCCTCTCCCTGCTCGGGATCGGGGACGTGAGCGGGCTGGGTGGTGAGGTGCTGCTGCGGCCGCGGTGGTGGACCAATCTCGGATTCGCCCTGCTCTGGGGGCTGATCGCGGGCTTCCTGGGCGGTCTGCTGGCCCGGCCGGTGCACCGGCGCGGCCAGGTCGGCGCGGACACCGCCCCGCCCGCCCCTACGGTCCCGCCGGAACCGCCCAGTCCGCCCGGACCGTAGGGACCACCCGGCCCGCCGGACCGTCGCGGGACGCCACGTAGCCAGGACTCCGTCGGGAACCCCGCCTCCGCCGGACCGTTCACCGGCCGTCCCACCGGTGCCGCGGCGCGGGGAACACGGGCAGTGCCCAGCGGGGAGGCGGCGGGGGCGCCCCCGGCTCACCGATGACCGGTGTCGCCGTGACGACCAGGGTGGGCGGATGCCCCTCGTCCTCCGCCCCGGGGGCATCCGGGGCCGCCGCACCGGCGACCCGGAGCGCGGACACGAACTGCAGGCAGGTGTCGTACCGCTCGTCGGGGGACTTGGCGAGCGCCTTCGCGAGGACGCCGTCCAGCGCCCGCGGGAGGTCCGGCCGCAGACTGCTGAGTACGGGCGGCGGATCGTACTGGTGGGCCCAGAGCAGGGCCATGTCGTCGTCACGGCGGAACGGCGGCGCCCCGGCCAGCATCTCGTGGACCACACAGCCCAGGCTGTAGACGTCGCACCGGCCGTCGACCGGCCGGCCCGAGATCTGCTCGGGGGCCACGTAGTCGAGCGTGCCGACGAACTGTCCGACGCTGGTGAATCCGGTGAGGGACAGCGACTTCTTCGTCAGCCCGAAGTCGGTGAGGTACACGTGCTCGGGGTGGTCGCTGTCGGTGCCCTCCGCGACGAGGATGTTCCCCGGCTTCACGTCCCGGTGGACCAGGTCGTGGGCGTGGGCCGCGTCCAGCGCGGACGCCACCTGGGCGGCGATCCGGCCCGCCGCGTCGACGGGGAGCGGTCCCTCTCGGTCCAGCAGGGCCCGCAGGTCGCACCCGGCGACGTAGCGCATGGCGATGTACAGCAGGCCTTCCGTCTCGCCGGCCTCGAACACCGGCACGATGTGCGGATGGTCGATGGCGGCGGCGACCCGGGACTCGTGGGCGAAGCGCTGCCGGAAGACATCGTTTCGGGAGAGCTGCGGCGCCAGCAGCTTCAGCGCGACGGTGCGGTCCAGACGCAGGTCCCTGGCACGGTAGACGACGGCCATGCCGCCGCGGCCGAGCTCGCTCTCCACCTGGTATCCGGCGATGCGCCGCCCGATCAGGTCGGATGGCCGTCCGAAGGGCGTCTGCGCGGCGTCGTCGCCGTTCACGTACGGTCACCCGTCGGCGGGACGATCCGGGTCGGTTCCGGTGCGGGCGTTACCGGCGGCCGGTCCGGCCCCGGCGGCGGGTCCTCCGGTGCCCCGTGCGCCGCCGAGGGCCCGGCGGACACGGCGTACGTGGTGAAGCCCATCCCGTCCGCGTACACCCAGCGATCGTGATCGGGGTCGTACAGCCACACGGCGTCCCCGTCGACGACGACGCCGACCCGCAGGTCCCGGACGCGGCGGCGGAAGGTCTCGGGGTCCGTCCTGCCGGAGGCCAGCTCCTCCGCGGCCTGCCGGTAGCGGTCCAGGGTGCCGGCGGCACGGCCGAGCAGCGGCCGCGGATCCGCGGCCCTGGCGGGCGGCCGGCCCGCGACGGGCGGCTCGGCCGGCACGGGCACCAGCAGCCGGCCGTCGACCCACGCCGACCAGCCGTTGGAGCACAGGACCCGGCCCCAGTCGCCGCGCCGTTCCGTCAGCTGCACCGGGAGGAAGGGGTCGAGCGGTTCGGTGGGGCGTGAGGTGTCGGGGGTCTCCCATGTCGGGAGTCCCTCCCGGGGGACGACATGGGTGGGTACGAACTCGGGGTCGAGAGGGCCGGGGGTCACCATGGGCCGCCCCTATTTCCGCATGATCGCGGGTTCATGGCGCCTCAGGAGCCGGGCGACGAGGAACCCGAAGACCGCGGAGAGCACGACGAGCATCGCCAGGTCGATCAGCCATACGTCCACCTCGTGTGCGAACAGCGGGTCGGCCGCGAGCTCCCCCGGCACGATCCTCGACAGTCCGATGGTTCCGGCCATGGCACCGAGCGCCCACCGGGACGGCACCAGCCAGGAGAGCTGTTCCAGGCCGGGCACTCCGTCGAGGCGCAGCAGCGCGCCGCAGAACACCACCTGGACGATGGCGAGGAGTACCAGCAAGGGCATGGTGACCTCCTCCTTGCGCACCAGGGCGGAGACCACGAGCCCCAGCATCATCGCGGTGAAGGAGAGCAGCGCCACGGAGAGGGCGATCTCCGCGAGCGGCGGCAGCAGGACTCCTCTCCCGTTCGGCGCGTTGGTGTCGACTCCGGCGAGCCCGACCAGGGTGAGGACCACGGCCTGCACCACGGTGATGGTGCCGAGCACCACCACCTTGGACATCAGATAGGCGGAGCGCGACAGCCCCACGGCGCGTTCGCGCTGGTAGATGACCCGTTCTTTGACGAGCTCGCGGACCGCGTTGGCGGCGCCGGTGAGCACCCCGCCCACGCAGAGGATCAGCAGGACGTTCATCGCGCTCTCACGGGTCAGTTCGCCGCCGGCCAGTGCACGGGCCATGGCACCCATCACGAACGGCAGGGCGATCATGATGACGAGGAAGGTGCGGTCAGCGGCGAGGGCGGCCGCGTACCGGCGGACGAGGGTCACCAGCTGCGCGCCCCAGCTCTGGGGCTTCGGCGGCGGGACGACGGCGGCGTTCTCCTCTTCGGGGTGCGGTATCCGGGGCTGCGTGGTGGCGCCCTCGATGTACCGGGCGTGGTACGCGGACTTCCGGTACTGCGCGGCCCAGTCCCGCGCGCGGTCGTTCTCGAAGGCCTCGAACGCCTCGGGCCACTCCGCGAAGCCGAAGAACGGCAGGGTGTCCTCGGGTGGTCCGTAGTAGGCGATGCGTCCGCCGGGGGCGAGGACCAGCAGCCGGTCGCAGACGTCCAGGCTGAGCACGCTGTGGGTGACGACGATGACCGTGCGGCCGTCGTCTGCGAGCCCGCGCAGCATGTGCATCACGGAGCGGTCCATGCCCGGGTCGAGCCCGGAGGTCGGTTCGTCGAGGAACAGCAGGGACGGCTTGGTGAGGAGTTCCAGCGCGACGCTGACCCGCTTGCGCTGGCCGCCGGAGAGGCTGTGGATGGGCAGGTCGGCGCGCTCCTGGAGGCCGAGTTCACGGATCACCTCGTCGACCCGTGCCCGGCGCTCCTCCTTGGCCGTGTCCTCGGGGAAGCGGAGGCGGGCGGCGTAGCCGAGCGCGCGGCGCACGGTGAGCTGGAGGTGCAGGATGTCGTCCTGCGGCACCAGCCCGATGCGCTGGCGCAGCTCGGCGTAGTCGCGGTAGAGGTCGCGGCCGTCGTAGACGACGGTGCCATGTTCGGCGGGACGCAGCCCGGTGAGCGCGTTCAGGAGGGTGGACTTGCCGGCGCCGCTGGGCCCGATCACGGCGAGCAGGCACTTCTCGCCGACAGGGAAGGAGATGTGGTCGAGCAGCGTCCTGCGGCCGCCGTCGACGGTCACGGTGAGGTCCTGGACGTCGAGTGAGACCTCGCCGCTGTCGACGTACTCCTGCAGCTGGTCGCCGACCAGGCAGAACGCGGAGTGGCCGATGCCGATGATGTCCCCGGACACCACCGGGGCGCGGGTGACCGGCCGGCCGTTGAGGTACGTGCCGTTGTGGCTCCCCAGGTCCGCGATCTCGTAGCTGCCGTCAGGGCGGACGTCGAGTTCCGCGTGCCGGCGGGAGACGACCAGGTCGTCTATGACGAGGTCGTTGTCCGGGGCACGGCCGATGCGGACGGTCCGGGTGGGGAGCGGCCTGACGGTCGTCGGCCGGCGGAAGGTGCCGGTGGCCGCGGGTGCGGAGACCTCGGAGGGCCGTGCGGCCGTGGCGGGTGGCGGCGGGGGCGGCGGTTCATGGCCGACGAACCGTGCACGGGGGCCTTCGGAGGGGTGTCCGAAGGAGATGACGCTGCCGGGGCCGACACCCCAGGCGTCGATGCGCCGGCCGTCCGCGTAGGTGCCGTTGGTGCTTCCCTCGTCCTCCAGCGTCCAGTGGTCGGCGTCGGCCCGCAGCAAGGCGTGGTGCCAGGAGACCCTGGCGTCGCTGAGGACGATGTCGCTGGAGGGGTCACGGCCGATGTGGTAGATCCGGCCCGGGCTCATCACCGTGGAGTCCTCGCCGGTTTCCAGGACGAGTTCGGGCGCGGTGGGGTGCTGTGGCCGCTCTCCCATGCCTGGATCTTATCGATGTATCCCGGTGTGCGCCTGATGTCATCGGTTCCGCGGAACTGCCGCGAACCTCGGTCCGGTAGGCGTCGGCAACAGCGCGAAAAGCCTAGGGGGTGCGTGGGGTCTCGGGATCCCGGCAACGAGGGCCGGTGAGCCACCCGGGGCCGCGATCCACCGCCGATACGGTGAATCGCACGGCGACAGCCGGCTCGTTGCCGTGCGCCACGGCCCCGCGCCGCGCACCCGCCGACGAGACGACGTCCGCCGGCGACACTGCTGCACACCGAGGCGGGGAGGAATCCCCGGAATTCGATTCCGGACCCGCTGCCGGACGAAGCGGAGCGCAGGCGGCCAGCGCCGTGGCCGCCGCCCATGACAGGCCACGGCACCGGCCGCAGTCCATTTCCGGCCAATGATGCCGGCCGGTAACTTCGCGAAATCGGCATATCGCCGAAACGGGCAGCAGAAAGCGGCCGTCCGGGCTTCATCGACCGCACACCAGCAATGATGAACGACGCACGTCCGAATATCTTCGGTCGGTTCTTGGGAAAAATTTCCAGCGAAATCAATGGACTTCCCGTCCGGATCACCCGCAGGCCGTACAGGGGGCGCCCGACCAGATGAACAGGAACGCACTGCGAGCCTTCCTGAGCGAACGGCGCGCCCTCGTCGACCCGGAGGTGCACGGTTTCGTCCGGCACCGCGGCCAGGGCCGGCGGGCCCGCGGGCTCTCCCAGCACCAGGTGGACCAGCTGCTCCACCGGACCATGGGCACCTACCACCGGCTGGAGTCCGGCTCCTACCCCAACCCGCCCGCCGCACTGCTCCGGGACGTCGCCCGGCTGTTCGGATTCAACGAGCAGGAGTGGGTGGCGCTGTGCCGCTACGCGTTACGGGCCGACCCACCGGGTCCGCTGAGCCCGCTGTCCGGCAAGGAGGTGCCGGGAGTGTGGCAGGAGGCGGTCGACGGCATACGGCACATCGCCTACGTGACCGACTCCTCGTGGAATCTGCTGGCCTGCAACACGCCCTTCACGGAGCTGTTCCCGGACGGCCGGATCCCCCGCAACACGTTGCACTGGATGCTTCTCTCCCGGGAGGCCCGGAGCATCCTCACGGACTGGGAGAACGCCTGGGTCCCGCTCGTCCTGTCGCAGCTGCGGGCCGGTCTCGCCGCGGGCCCCGGCGACACCACCCTGCGCCGGATCGAGCAGACGGTCATGGACGACCCGGTGACCGGCAGGCTGTACGAGACGTGCAGCGCCGCCCTGCGCGCCGACTGCGAGGAACGGCCGCTGCGTCATCCGCGCAGGGGGCCGGGATGGGCCACGATGTGTGCCGCCCAGCCGACGACCGCCCCCGGGGCCCGGATGACGATCCTGATCTTCCACCCCGGCCGGCGGCGCAGCGGGGGGCCGACGGGAATGCTCCGGGCGAACTGACGGCAGCCGTCCGCGGCCGCCGCCTCTGCCGACCGCCGCCGCGCGCGGGCTCCGGGTCGCCCGGTGGCGGCTCGGGTCACACCCGCCGGTCGGAGACCACGGCGGTCAGTCCGTAGTCGAGTTCGTACCCGTCGACGAGCAGCGCCTCGACGGTGCGGGTGGCCGGATCGATGTCCGCCACCAGGCCGTCGCCCGCGAAGCGGGGGTACCCCGAGGCGCCGGTCTGGCCGGTGGCCGTGACGATGCCCGAGCGGATCGCGGCCTCCGGCGAGGGCGTCTCGCCGCCGCCCTCGAGATGCGCCGGCACGAGCAGGACCTCGAAGCGCTGTGGCGTAGTGCTCATGCCACGACGCTAACAGGGTGTGGCGCCACCGCTCGCGGAACGCGGCACAGCCCGTGAGGGGTGTCCGCGTTCCGCCCCTGCGGGGCCGGGATCAGACCCGGCGCGCCACGCCCGCGTAGACGGGGATCGTGTCGTCGCCGTCGGCGGGCTCCTCGAAGGCGAGCTCCGGATGCCAGCCGGCCGCGAGGACCACCCCGGGCTCGACCGGTCGCAGAGCGCCGAAGAGGCTCTCGATCTCGCTCCTGGAACGGGGGCGGAGCGTCACCCCGCCAGCCTTGTACAGCTCGACCGCCCGTGCCGAGCCGGTCGGGTCGAAGTCGCCGGTGACCTGCGAGATCACCAGGCAGCTGCCGGGCGCGAGTCCGGCCGTCAGCCTGGCCGCCAGGCCCGCGGGGTCGTCCTCGTCGCCCAGGAAGTGCGTCAGGGCGATCAGGGAGACGGCGACCGGCTCGTCGAAGTCGAGGGTGGACTTGGCGAGTTCGAGGATGCGGTCCGGGTCCCGTACGTCCGCCTGGATGTACTCGGTGACCCCTTCGTCCGTCGAGCGCAGCAGGGCCTCGGCGTGACGCAGCACGATCGGGTCGTTGTCGGCGTAGACGATGCGGGCCTCGGGCACGATGCCCTGGGCGATCTGGTGGAGGTTGGGTTCGGTGGGGATGCCGGTGCCGACGTCCAGGAACTGGCGTATGCCGTTCCGGGCGAGCCAGGCGGTCGCGCGGTGCATGAACGCCCGGTTGACGCGTGCGATGTCCCGGCCGCGCGGTTCGAGGGCGAGGAGCTGTTCGGCCAGCGCCTCGTCGACCGGGTAGTGGTCCTTGCCTCCGAGGAACCAGTCGTACACCCGGGCGGGGTGTGGCTTGCTGGTGTCGATCCGGGCGGCTACGGGCTCGGTTCCGGTCATGCGGCGCTCCATTGGTCAGTTGGTGGTCGCGGGGGGACGGGGACTGCGGGGCAACGGGGTCACGACATCAGGAAGTCCGCCTGCCCGGCCTTCGCCCCCTGGATGAAGGCGGTGATCTCACCGGTGGTGTAGATCAGGGCGGGACCGCCGGGATCGCTCGACTGTCGTACGGCGACTCTGCCGTCGGCCAGCTTCATGGCCTCCACACAGTTGCCGCCGTTGCCGCCGCTCCAGGGCTTGTGCCAGCCCTCCGTCGGGAGGTCGGCGGCGGGCATGCCGTTGTATATGCGATCCATTCACAGCTCCTTGCGGAAGTCCCTGAGGATTTCCTTCGTGCGTTGTGCAGTTGCCGCCTGGGCGGCCATGCGGTCCATGACCTCGAGGTGGGTGGCCACTTCGGTGCGGGCGTCGAGGTAGACGGCGCCGGTCAGGTACTCGCTGTAGACCATGTCCGGGAGTTCGGGCACGGCGAAGCGGAAGAGGACGAAGGGTCCGTAGGTGCCGGGATGGTGGCCCGAGGAGAACTCGGCGATCTGCAGCGTGACATGGGGCAGTTCGGCCGCGGCGAGGAGCCGGTCCGCCTGGGCCCGCATCACCTCGGGTTCGCCGACCGGCCGACGCAGCACGGTCTCGTCCATGACGACCCAGAGCCTGGGGGCGTCGGGCCGGGTGAGCAGCGCCTGCCGTTCCATGCGCAGGGCGACGTGCCGTTCGATGTCGGCGGGCCGGGTCTGGCCGATCGCCCCGGACTGCATGACGGCGCGCGCGTAGTCCTCCGTCTGGAGCAGTCCGGGCACGAACTGCGGTTCGTAGGACCTGATGAGCGAGGCCGCGCCCTCCAGGCTGACGTACATGCTGAACCAGTCCGGCAGGATGTCGTGGAACCGCTGCCACCAGCCGGGCTTGTTGGCCTCCTCGACGAGGACGAGGAAGGTGTCCAGTTCCTCGCCGCCGATGCCGTAGGCCTGCAACAGCATCTGGACGTAGGGGATTTTGAGGGCGACCTCCGCTGTCTCCATCCGGCGGACGGTGGCGGGGGCGACGCGCAGCACCCGGGCGGCCTCGTCGCGCTTGAGGCCGGCCTTCTCCCGGAGGTCCTGCAGGCGCCTGCCGAGAACGACCTGGCCCACGGTCGGTGCGGACCGGGGTTCACTCACGACTGCCTCCCGGGGTGAAGTTGCGTGCAGTCTGTCATGCGCTGACAGACTGACACACGGCACTCTGCACTTTTCATAGTGGCTCTTGCTAAGTGGACATCTTGGGTACATAGTGACGGTCGTGAATCGGTTCACACGACTGCGGCACGGAGGGGGAACGGCGACAGCGCCGTCGACCGCGGCCCCCGCCGACGTCCGTGTCGTGCCGGAAGGCCCGGCGCCGTCACCGGCCGCGCACCTTGCGGACGTCCGTGGTGCGTCGTACGGCGCTTCTCCCCCACCGTTAGGAATGCGCCGTGGTCTCTGGTAGCGCGATGACCTCACCTCCCGCCCTGCTCGGACGGCAGCCGGCCTTCGAGCGGTACCGCTTCGAGCTGGCCGCCCGCCCGGATTCGGTGTCCCGGGCCAGACATCTGGTCCGCACCCGGCTGGACACCTGGGCCGTTGACCGGGCAACCGGCGACACCGCGACGCTCGTGGTCTCGGAGCTGTTCACCAACGCCGTCGTGCACACCGCGAGCGGTCGCATCGTCTGCGAACTCCTGCACGGCAGGAGCGGACTGCGCATAGCCGTGCAGGACGAGGGCCCCGGGCCGGGCGACGGCCCGCAGGTGTGCCCGGCCCCGGAGGACGAACACGGACGCGGGCTGCTGCTCGTGGCCGCCGTCAGCTCATCATGGGGCTCCCAGGTGGCGGGCGACGGAACGGGCCGGATCGTGTGGGCGCAACTGCCGCACACCGACGGGCCCGCATGAGCCGTCCGACGACGCTCGACCTCCTGGCCCGGCTCTCCCGTACGCGGGGCCGTGCGCCCTCGGGCTCGGCGCACGGGCCGCGGCCACTGCCGGTTCCCGGCGCGCTCACGACCACACTCGGCTGCGATGCGGTGGGCATCCCCGAGCGGTTCGGGCTGCGCCTGATGAACCGGCTCCCGAGGGTCGGCTGCGTGTTCGCGGAGTCCGGTGTCTGGTGGTGGATCGTGCCGTCCGGCTCCGACGTCGAACTGGCCTGGCCCGAGCCCGTGCAGTACGTTCCGGGCGCCGTGGTGCGGGCCGTGCGGCCCCGGCTCGTCCGCTGCCCCGCGAGCGGCAGCCCGTACACGCCACCGATCCCGCTGTACCTGATGTCCTGTCAACTGACCGGTGTTGCACCGGTGTGGTCACGCCGCGGAAGCGACCGGTTCGAGGGCACGCTGCGCGGATGAGCGGCGTCAGCCCGCGGCGTGGAGGGCGAGCAGCAGCCGCCACACCTGCGCGGCGAAGGCGTCCGGACCGGCGTCGACCAGTCCGTGGAGCCAGTCGGCGAGGATCCCGGTGAAGACCGCCGCGACCGCGGAGCCCACCAGGTCCGGATGGGGTGCGCCCGCCCGGGCCCTCTCGTCACGGGAACGTTCGCGCAGTTCCCGGTGGAGGAGCTCGCCGAGCGGCCCGCCACCGCCGGGCCGCAGCAAGGTCCCGTAGAGCGCGGACCGCTCCCGGACCGCGGCGAGGAACTCGACGAGCGCGGCAGGCGGGCCCGCCGGGGGTGGTGCGGTGCGCTCGGCGTCCTGCCAGGCATGCAGGGCGTCCACCGCCTCGCGCACCAACTCCGCGCAGGAATCGACGGCCAGCGCCTCCAGATCGTCGTAGTGAAGGTAGAAGGTCGCCCGCCCTACGCCTGCCCGCCGGACCACGGCGGAGACGCTCAGCTCGGCGAGGGTCCGGCCGGCGCACTCGTCGAGCAGCGCCTCGCGCAGCCGTCCCCTGGTCCGCGCGGTGCGCGGGTCCACGGTGTCGCGCGCCGTCATCCGGCGACCAGCACCGCGGCGAGCGCGACCGCGCCGGGCAGCGCCTGGGCGACGAGGATGCGGCGGTTGGCCGTGAGTGCGCCGAACACGCCCGCGACGACGACACAGCACAGGAAGAAGACCTGGACGCGGAATCCGGCGGGCTCCGCGGCCACGAGCCCCCACACCAGACCGGCGACGAGGAAGCCGTTGTACAGGCCCTGGTTGGCTGCGAGGGGCGCGGTGCGACGGGCCGTGTCGGCGTCGAACCCGGAGAGCCGACGGCCCGGCCCGCGCTCCCAGAGGAACATCTCCAGCACCACGAAGTAGCAGTGGATCGCCGCCACGACCCCGACGAGCACCTGTGCCGTTGTCCCCACCTGTCGCCTCCTCCTCGGCCCGGCCCGGACGCACCCGAAGCCATTTCCTGGACAACTGTACAGGAAGTCGCCGACAGGCTGAGCCCGGGCTACTGGACGCCGTGGCCGACGGAGTCCAGGAGCCGGGCGGTGTGCAGCCGGCCCGCGTACTCGACCAGGCGGATCAGTACCTCCTTGCCCGAGTCCCGATCCCTGGCGTCGCACAGCACGACGGGGGTCCCCCGGTCCAGATCGAGGGCTCCGGAGACGTCCTGGGCACCGTAGGCACGGGCCCCGGGGAAGCAGTTGACGGCGACGACGAAGGGGATGGCACGGTGCTCGAAGTAGTCCACGGCGGGGAAGCAGTCCTCCAGCCGCCGGGTGTCGGCGAGCACGACCGCACCGAGGGCTCCCTGGGCCAGCTCGTCCCACAGGAACCAGAAGCGGTCCTGGCCCGGGGTTCCGAAGAGGTAGAGCGACAGCCCGGAACGGATGGTGATGCGGCCGAAGTCCATCGCCACGGTCGTGGTGGCCTTGCGGTCGACACCGCCCGTGTCGTCGACGGACCGGCCCGCCTCGGTGAGCACCTCCTCGGTACGCAGCGGACGTATCTCGCTGACCGCTCCGACCAGGGTGGTCTTGCCCACCCCGAATCCCCCCGCGACCAGTATCTTCAGAGCGAGGCCGGCTCCGTCGTCGCCGACCGGGGCGGAGTGTTCGGGGGACATCGATCACTTCTCTCGACGAGTCAGGGGCGCGCGGGGCTCTCAACGGGAGAACCGTGCGCCAGTACGAGTGACGCATCATGGCAATGAATGCCCCGGCCTCGAGCGGACCGACCGTTCTCTACGGGTAGTGACCGCTGGACCACCGTTAGTTGACCGTATCGGCACGCTTTCCAGTCCGTTGGTTGCTTCTGCGGCCATGCGTAGAGCCGCTCAGCTGCGCTCCCAGGCAGCTCGCCAGCAGACCGGAACAGGCCCCGGGTCCGGTCCCGGCCGAACGTTGGTGAACCTGGCCGATCCCGTCAGGCGGCGGCATCCATGGCGTATGAAGTGGGGGCGCCGAAGTACGTTCGCCTCGCTCAGACCATTCAGCATCGCAACGAGGACGGCACGTACGCGCCCGGCACCCGCGTGCCCAGAGGGAACCAACTGGTGCAAGCTTCGGGATGTCCCGCCCGACCGTCGTCCGGGCGCTGGAGCCGCTGAAGCGCGACGGCCGGCTGGAGTCCCCCTCCTGATCCTCGACGTCCCGGACGTCATGGTCGACGCGATCACGGGTTGGGAGCCTGGCGGAGCGGCGCGCATGCGGGCCCGCCACATGCAGGTCGCGGGGACGCCGCTGCGCAGAGCGGCGCAGCAAGTCGGAGACGTCGTCTGGGAGCAGCCGGGCACGGGTTCGGAAGCCGAGACGGACGAACGCCGGAGGGCCGGACCACGTGATGCGGTCCGGCCCTCTGAGCCGGCGAGGGATACGGGATTCGAACCCGTGAGGGGTTGTTCCCACCACACTTTCCGATCACGGTGGTGGTGGACGTCCGCGCTACCGGTCGACGGCGCCGATCCAGCGCAATACCGCCGCGAGCGTTCCGTCCTCCAGGGTGCAGAGGACGTCGATGGCTCCACGGTCACCCGGGTACGGCGGGATCCCCGCGGCGGTCAGCGCCGCATGGAGCGTCAGCTTGCGCCGGTCCGGGGCCGGCAGCCGACGGGAGAGACGTTCCTCCGCATGGGGCGCAGCGAGCAGGAAGTCGTTCTCGGCGCGGGCGAGTTCACCGTCGCCTGCGAACGGCGGCGCCCCGAAGTCCCGAGCGAAGGGCTCGGAGAAGTCCCGTGAGGACGGCCGGGGGAAGTCCTGCACGGACGGCTCCGGGTGGTCCTGCGCGGCCGGACAGCGGTAGGGGTCACGGAGCGCGGTCGGGCTCGTCCACGGCGCTGCGGTGTACTGATCGTTCATCAGGCTCTCCTCCGTGGGGCGGAATGGTGCCGGGGAGGACCGCCCGCGCACACGGTCCGGTTGCACCCACGGCCAGGGATCCCCCGATCGCACCAATCGGCATCTCGTCGCACCGTCAGCTCGTCATCACGCCATCGGGTCCGCCCGGCCGCGGCGGCGGACCAGCCGAGCGGGCCGGGCAGGCCGAGCGGGCCAAGCGGGCCGTGCCGACCGACAGGGCCGACAGGGCCGACAGGGCCCGAGAAGCCGAGCAGAACCGGAGGGGGGCCTCCCCTTTCAGCCCATCGCCACGGTGATCAGGACAACCGAGTCCTCCGACGCCTCCACCACGTGACGGGCCTGCGGCACCTGCAGCAGATCGCCGGTCCGTGCCTCCCAGTCGTGGCCCCCGGACGACAGCCTGACACGGCCGAGCAGCACCTGCAGCGTGGCCTCACCGAGGTTGTCGTGCTCGCTGAGCACCGTGTCGGCCACCAGCGCCACCACCGTCTGCCTCAGCCTCCGCTCATGGCCTCCCACCACCGTGGAGGCACTCCGCCCGGCCGATGCCGTCCGGGCCGCCTTCAACTGCTCACGGGCAATCGCGTCGAGCGAGAACTTCTCCATGCCGTCCAGCTTCGCGGACCTCGCCGTCATCCGCGCATCGGACCGCGCCGACCGCCCGTGTCCGGTCCTTCCCGTCCCTCCCCGTCCGTCACCCGGACACCACGCAGGGGTTGCTGCGCCCGGAGGACCACGGGACGGTCGGAGCATGGCCACGAACCACCGCATAGCCATGGACCTGGGAAGCTCCACCGTCCGGCTGCGCTCGGACGACCAGATCTGGCGGGCGCCCCATCTGGCCGTCGTGGACGAGGACGGCCAGGTCCGTACGTGGGGCGACGCCGCCCGGGTCCTGGTCGGACGCACCCCGCAGCACCTGCGGCTGGTCAGCCCCGTACGGGCCGGCGCCGTGTGCGACTTCGACGCCGCGGTGTCGCTGCTCACCGCCGCCCTGCACGAGCGGGCGCAGGGGAAGCGCAAGGGGCGGCCCGGTGCGGGGGTCATCTGCGTGCCCGACGGTTCGACGGCCATGGAACGCAGTGTGCTGCGCCAGGTGTGCGAGGACTCCGGGATCAAGCAGGTGGAACTGATCTCCCAGTCGGTCGCGGCGGCTGCGGCCCTCGGTGTGGAACAGGACCAGCCGTCGGGGTCCATGCTGGTGGACGTCGGCAAGGACCGTTCGACGGCGACGATGATCGCATTCGGCTCCCCGGTGGAGTCGCGGACCGTGCGCCGCGGATCGGGTGCCGTCAACGATCGCCTGGTGCAACGCATGCGGGAGGAGTACTCACTGGCGATCAGTACCGAGGCCGCCGAAGAGGTGAAACTGGCCGTGTCGGAGACCCGCGGTCCGGTCGCCGTGCGGGGCCGGGACCTGGAGCACGGCACGCCCTGTGTGTACGAGCTCAGGCCTTCGGAGATGGCCGAGCTGCTGCACCGTACCTATGAGGACGTGCGGCAGGTGGTCACCGAGGTGCTGGACGCGAGCCCGCCCGAGCTCGTCGACGACATCCTCGACCGTGGCCTGCTGCTGTGCGGCCAGGGATCCTTGACGTACGGCCTGGGCGACTACCTCCGCGAGACGCTGCGGCTGCCGGTGCACGAACCGGTGATGCCGGGGGACGCATGCGTCGAGGGGGCATGGGCGCTGAGGCAGCGAGGCTCCGTGCCGGCGCACCGGTCGGCCGAGGTGCCGGAGGACGCGGTCGGCTGAGGTGCCGGAGAACGCAGTCGGCCGAGCCCTGTGCCGCGTGAGACGCCGGGCGCAGTACCCCGCGCAAGGAACCAGCCCCTGTTGCCGCGTGGGAGACCCGTCCCTGTGCCGCGGGAGGAGGGGTGGCCCGGACGGCTCAGAGGACGGGCGGCCAGAGTCCGCGGACGGTTCAGAGCGCCACGGGCCGGCTCAGAGCGCCCGGAGACCCTCGATCACCTCCCTCAGGATCCGCACGTCCGGAAGGACGGCGGCCGGCACCGGCCGGCGCACCTTCACGCGGCCGCCGTCGAGGAGATCCCCGAGCAGCACACGCACCACGCCCACCGGCAGGTCGGCACCGGCGGCGAGTTCGGCGACCGACCGGGGCAGGTCACGGCAGAGGGCCAGCAGCATGCGGTGCTCCGGGCCCAGCAGTGACTCGTCGGCGTCGTCGGGCGGGGCCTCTGCGACGACCAGCGCGACGAGGTCGAACCACGGCCCGCCGCGACCCGGTTCGGTCCGGCCCCCGGTCATCGCGTAGGGGCGGACCAGGGGGCCGGCCTCGGCGTCGTACCAGCGGCCGCCCCGTGGGGGCTCGGTCATCGACGTCGTTCCTCCATGCGGGACCGTCCCGTCAGCCCGCCGCGGGGGGCTGCACGGGGTGGCGCGGTGGGGTGCCCAGATGCTCACCGACCCGGCTGACCAGCCGGGCCATCTCATAGGCGATGAGGCCGACATCGGCGGCCGCCGTGCTCAGCAGGGCCAGGCAGGAACCGTCGCCGGCGGCCGCGACGAACAGGAAGCCGTCGTCCAACTCCACCATCGTCTGGCGGACCCCGCCCGCCCGGAAGTGCCGCCCGGCGCCCTTGGCGAGGCTGTGGAACCCGGAGGCGACGGCGGCCAGGTGCTCGGCGTCCTCGCGGGACAGCGCGCTGGAGGCGCCGACGGCGAGGCCGTCGCCGGAGAGCACCACCACGTGCCGTACGTCGCGGACCCTGGCCGCGAGATCGTCCAGGAGCCAGTCGAGGTCGCCGACGCGGGGCGCGGTGTCGGTCCTGTGGTGCTCGATCATGCGGGGTCTCCTTCGCTGGAATCCGTGCCTGCGCTGGAAGAGGTGTCCTCGGCGTGCGCCGTACGGGAACGGCTGCCGGAGTACGGAGGGGCGGCGCCGCCCCGGGCCCAGCCATGGACGTACGCCGTCATGCGGTCCCTGGCCTGTTCGGGGCTGCGCTCGTCGAGGGATCCTGCGTCGTGCTCGTCCGCGGGTGCGGGGGCGTGACGCAGCTGGTGGGCGAGGCAGGCCTGCCGGACCCTGCGCGGGAGAACGCCCGGTTCGGTGGGTCCTCCGTGCGGCGGGACGCCGGGGACACCGCCGTGGACCGCCGGGCCGGGGGTGCTCACGAGCCCGCCGGAGGCGGTCCGGCCGGGGCGGGGCCGTAGCGCGGTGACTCCTTCGGGGACGGAGCGGTCGGCCGCCGCGACGTCCGTGTCCGGCGGCCCGGGCGCATCGCGGCGGGCGAGGCGCTCATGTCTCGTGTCGCCGACGGGTGTTCCGGTCTCCTGCGCCCCTTCCGGCTGATCGCCTTCGGTCCGATCGGTGTGACGAGCCGCCGACCGCTGGGGAGAAGACGGTTGCTCCGCAGGATCGGAGACGGGTCGGCCGCTGGCCGGGGTTCGGCCGGTCGACGCCGAAAGCGGTCGTGCCGACGGCGCCGGCTCGGTGGCGCCCGCCGTCACCGTGGTCGTGTGGAGCAGCGCGGTGGGCAGCAGGACGACCGCGGTCGTGCCTCCGTACGGCGAGGTCCGCAGCCGTACCTTGATCGAGTGACGGGCGGACAGCCGGCTCACCACGAACAGTCCGAGCCGGTCGCTGTCGAAGAGGTCCAGGGACTCCGACTCCTCGATCCGCCGGTTGGCCTGCGCGCGGGCTTCGCTGCCCATGCCGAGGCCCCGGTCCTCGACCTCCAGGACGTAGCCGTTGCCGACGGGTTCGCCACTGATCCTCACCATGGTGTGCGGGGGTGAGAACTGGGCGGCGTTCTCGACGAGTTCGGCGAGGAGATGGGTGAGGTCCGCCACCGCACCGCCGTTCACGGCGGCCTCGGGGAGGTGGCGGACCTCGACCCGTGCGTAGTCCTCGATCTCGGACACGGCGGCGCGTACCACGTCGGTGAGCGGCACGGGCATGCGCCAGGCCCGGCCGGGGGCTGCGCCGGACAGGATGATCAGGGACTCCGCGTGGCGGCGCATCCGGGTGGTGAGGTGGTCGAGTCTGAAGAGGTCGTCGAGCTCCGCCGGGTCGTCGGTGCGGCGTTCCATGCGGTCCAGCAGGGAAAGCTGACGGTGCACCAGGACCTGGCTCCGCCGGGCGAGGTTGACGAAGACCCCGGAGATCCCGTCGGCGAGTTCGGCCCGTTCGACAGCCGCGTCCAGGGCCGCCCGGTGCACCGTGGTGAGAGCTTCGGCGACCTGTCCGATCTCGTCCTGCGGGGGAGGTCCTCCGGGTGCCTCGGCCGTGACGTCGAGCTTCTCGCCCGCCCGGAGCCTGCGCATGGCCCGGGGCAGTTCGTGCCGGGCGATTCCGAGGGCGCCGTTGCGGAGGCTGACGAGTTCGACGACGAGGCCGCTGCCGATGCGCACCGATATGACGAGCGATACGGCGACGGCCGCGAGTCCGAGCAGGACGGCACCCTCGGCGGGGGTGAGGGCTTCCGGGGCGACGGCGTCGTCGCCGCCGGGGGTGTCGTGGGCCGCCGTGCCCGTCTCGATGTCGCGCATTCCCCGGCGCACGTCCGAGAGGGTCCGCTGCCAGGTCGCGGGGACGGCGCGGGCGGCCCTGCGCCCGGGAGTGGCGGCGAGCACCTCGTCCTCGGCGGCGGTCAGAGCCGCGTAGGTGTCCGACCCGGTGAGGGACTGCCAGGCGGTCCGCCGGGGGCCGGGGAGATCGGGGCCGGCGGACTCGATGATGCTGCGGCGGGTCTCCACGGCGCCGGTCAGCCGTCGCAGCTGTGCCGCGTCGAGTGTGCCGGTCAGTCGTGCCGAGGCGAGCAGGGCGTCCTCGCGGGACAGCATCTCGTCGGCCCGGGCGAGTTCGTGCAGGACACGGGCGTCCGTGCCGCGGCCGGTGTCCCGGATGCCGGTGAGCGCACCGGACACGCCGAAGGCGGTGGCAACGGCGTCGGTGTAGCGCCGGTAGGTGCCGTCACGGTCGGCGCCGCCGTCGAGGAGGTCGGTGCGCAGCGCCGCCAGTTCGCCGACGCCGGCGACGAACCGCCCGAGGCGGTCGGCGAGTTCGGGCGGCAGGTCGCCCCCCTCGGCGACGGTGTGGCCGTCACCGAGGACCAGGCCGGCCACCGCGCGGTCGGTGCGACGGGTCTGCTGCCGGAGGGCGGTGGCGCGGTCGTCCGTCGGCGCGGCGGCCTGGACCACCGCGGCGCGGCGCTCCGCCTGGAGGTGGGCGACGGCCACGGCGAGGGGCCCGCCCACCGTCCGGTCGGCGTGCCGGGCCCGGCTCTGACGGGCGATGTCCTGGGCCGTGGTGACGGTGGCGAACCCCCAGAGGGCGAGGAGCGAGACGACGGGCACCATCAGCAGGCAGACGATCCTGGCGCGGACGGTCCGCGGGCGCAGTCGCGGCCGCCGCCGGGGGGACGCCTCCCGATCGCCCGGGGGGACGGGGCCCGCCGGTCCACCGGGCGATCGGGAGGGCTGGTCGACGGCGTTCCGCGGCAGGCCGGACATTCCGTGCTCGCACGGGGTGTCCTGCTCGTCTGCGGGTGGGCCGGCGTGCGCACGCCGGCCACGGGACGCCCGTCCGGGCGGCGCGGGCGGCCTGCCGGCGCCGGAGTTCCTGCGGGGTGTTCGCACGGGGGTCCTCGCTTACGGATACGGGGATGTGGTGCGCCGGGCCGGCCGCGGGGGCGGCCGGTTGACGGGGCGGGGCGGCGGGGCGGTGACCGGCGGGTGGGCGGTGGACGGGCCGACGGACGTCGCCCCGGCGCGAAGGCGGGAAGCCGACACGGGGAGGGTGTACCGGCGGGGTGGGGGCGGTGAGGCCCTGGCGGTGGCCGACGGAGGTACGCGCTACCCGCCGGGACCGGTGCCCGACGGAGGTACGGGAACTCCGGCGCAGCTTGCCGGTTCTCCACCGCCTCCCCGGGCGACGGGACGTTCCTCGCCTACGGCCCCGCGGTCCCGAGCCGTTCCGCCATGGCGTAGGCGGCACGCTCGCGGGCGGTCGGGGACAGCGCCACGAAGGCAGAGGTGAGGAAGAGATACGACCCGAGGCCCACGGCGAGGGGGAAGACGAACTGCATCGCCGTGGCCCCGGGAAGCACGTCCCGCGACGGGACCACCTGCACGCTCACCGCGATCATGCCGGTGTAGTGCATGCTGCTGACCGCCGCTCCCATGACGAGGGACGCGGCGGCTACGGACACCGGTGACGTGATGTTGAGGGCGGCCCACAGGGCTGCCGTGGCGGCGACGACGGCGACCACCACGGAGACCGCGACGAGTACGGGGTCGTAGTGCACCGCGCCGTGGAGCCGCAGCGCCGCCATGCCGAGGTAGTGCATGCTCGCCACGCCCAGTCCGGTGGTGAGTCCGCCGACCAGCAGGGCTGCGACGCGGTTGCGTCCGTAGCCGACGGCGAAGAGCCCGCCTCCGACGACGACCATCGCGACGACGAGGCTGAGGACCGTGAGCGGGACGTCGTAGCGGATGCCGGTCCCGGTGACGCGGAACCCGAGCATGGCGACGAAGTGCATGGTCCAGATGCCGGTGCCGATCGCGGACGCGGCGGTGATCAGCCAGTTGCGCCGGGAGGATCCCCCGGCCTCGAGGGCCCGTACGGTGCAGCGGAGCCCGAGTGCGGCGCCGATGCAGGCCATCGCGTACGACAGCGCAGGGGTAAGCCAGCCGAAAGCGGCGTGGTCCAGGTGTCCCATGGCCAGGGGACGCTAGTCCCGCCGGGAGCGCCTGGCGGGGGCGCATTGCGAAAGCTGCCCGAATATGACACAGAGATGTTCCCGAACGACCGCCCGCGCTCGAACCTGTGCGCCGGACGCCCTCGCCGAGCATGAGGGATCATGGCCCCATGGCCGAGGACCGTAAACACGTGGACGACCGCGCGTACGTGGACGACCGCGCGCATGGAGACGACCGCTCACACGTACAGGAGTTCTTCACAGCCCGCGCGGCGGACTGGGACAGCCGCTTCCCCGACGACGGTCCCGCGTACGCGGCGGCCGTCGCGGCACTCGGGCTGCGGCCCGGCGACGTGGTCCTCGACGCGGGCTGCGGGACCGGGCGGGCGCTGCCTCCGCTGCGCGCAGCCGTCGGCCCGGCCGGCACGGTCCTGGGGCTGGACCTCACGGCGGCGATGCTCGCCGCGGCCGGGCGTGCCGGGCGTGACCGCGACGGGCACCTGCTGCTCGCCGACGTCGCCCGGCTCCCGCTGCGCACCGGGGTCCTGGACGCGGTCTTCGCCGCGGGACTGATCGCCCATCTGCCCGAACCGACGGCGAATCTACGGGAGTTGGCCCGTGTGGTGCGCCCCGGCGGTCTGCTGGCCCTCTTCCACCCCATCGGACGGGCCGCCCTGGCCGCACGGCACGGTCGCCCGGTCACCGCCGAGGACCTGCGCGCCGAGGCCAACCTCCGCCCGCTGCTGGCCGGTTCGGGCTGGCGGATGACCTCGTACACCGACGAGGACGCGCGCTTCCTGGTGCTGGCCGTGCGCGCGGAGGGAACGGCTGCGGACGGATCATTCGGCGGGTGAGGCCTGGCGTCGCTCGTGGGGTACGGGGCAGCCGCGCGCTCCCGGCACCGGGAAGGTGCCGAGCCCGGCCACCTCGTAGCCGTCCGGGTATCCCTTGATCTCGGGGTTCTGCCGTGCGTAGTGGGGCGCCCTGCGCGGCGGCAGCAGGCGCACCGCCCGGGCCCGCAGCCGGAGCGCGCCCCCGACCAGCGCCCGCACCGCGCCGGAGGGCCGTTCGTACCGGAAGGCACGCAGCAGGGAGTCGTCGAGCAGGGCCAGGCTCGCGGAGCGCACCAGGGGTGCGAGCGCGCGCGGATACCAGGACGCCATGAGGTCCAGCGTGGCGTCGGAGACGGAGCGTGCCGCCTCGTCCCATCCGAAGTGCTCGGCCTCGTAGGAGTCGAGGCAGCGCTCGAACTCCTCGTAGGACTGCGGGACGTCCTGGATGCCCAGGTGGTGGCCGAGCGTGCGGTAGTACGCGGCGCAGGCACGCTGCTCGTGCGAGGACAGCCGGCGCCAGCCGTAGCTGTCGAGCCAGCGCTTGGGCATGACGACGAAGGTGCACAGGACGTAGCGCATGTCGTCGTTGCTGATGTCGTAGCTGCGGTGCATCCGGTTGATCCGGCGGATCGCGGTGCGCCCCGTGTCGCTGTCGAAGCCGTGCTCGACCACCGCGTCGAGGAGGAGCGCCGTGTCGTCGTACCGCTTCTGGGAACGCTCCGTCAGCTCCGCGGTCTGCGCGAGCAGGCGGCCGATGCTCGGAACGGCGTAGGTCCGGTAGAGGGCGAGCTCCAGTGCGCGGGTGAAGTCCCAGGGGAACTCGTACGTCGCCGTCAGGCGGTAGATCCGCAGGAAGTCCCTCTCGGGATCGAGCTGCTGGATCTCCTTGAGCCGGTCGTAGCGCTTCACCGGACCACATCCCCTTCGGTAGATCGGGATCCAACTCTATTGCCACGGGGAAGACTTCGAATGTCGCACCCCTGCTCGACCGATAACGAAAGCGAAGGTGGTCGCGTGCTCGCCGCACTCCGCAGGATCATCACCGTCGGCCGCCGCCGCGCCGTCGCTCGTCCGGCACCGCCGCCCCGGCCCCGGCCGCACAACATATTCGAGGCCGCTGCGGCCTACGTCGCGGCCTCTGCCGAGGACGACGAGCGGGGAATCGACGAGGCGGCCGGCTGGGTCTCGCCGGAGGCCCTGTCGTTCGGGGTGAGCGAACTGGCGCGCCGCGCCGTGCTGGCCCTTGCACGGGAGCGCGGGGAGTCGCCCCGGGTGGTCGCGCACGCACTGCTCGGGCTGCCCGTCACCGCACCGGACCGCCGCGCATGATCATCGGGCGGCTGCGGGGCCTTTCCGGCCGTTACCCCTCGACGTGCCCGATACCCACTGGTTAGGGTGCGCCGACGACGAAGCAAAAGGGAGGATTCCGTGGCCGCCACCGACGACGCCGCAGCCGTCCCGCAGGGCGCCGCCACGGCCGGTGCGGACGACTATGACGACGCGCTGCTCGTACTGACCGCGACCCTGCTCACGCCCGCGAAGTTCCCGGGCGTGCTCGGCGACGACTTCCCCGAGGCCTGCGCCACGCTGGGTGTCCCGCCACACGCCGAGGGCTACGGAGTGGTGCTCGGGCAGGACGGCAGCGGTGCGCGCTGGACCGTCGTCGTCGACGACGTCTCCCTCGTCGCGGTGGCCATCGCCTCCTGGGACTGCGGCATGGAGTACGACCTGTCGCCCGACGAGCGGACGGTCGTCGCGGCGCTGCCCGGCTGGCCGCTGGCGCTCGCCGTGGCGGCCCCGAACGTCCCCGCGCCGCACGATCCGGAGCCGGAGGAAGGCCCGGACGGCAGCCCGGTCGTGCCGCTCAGCCCGCCCGACGGCTCCCGGTGGGGTCCCGCGCAGCGGAGGCTGGGGGCGGACGCGATCGCGGGGCAGTGGGAAGCCTGGCGAGCACAGATCGACGAGTCGGAGTTCGTCACCCCCGAGGGCGGCCGGGACGCGGCCGGGACCGGCGCCGGCGATGACGCCACGCCGGCGTCCGCGGACGGCACGGGGACGCCTCCTGACGCGGCGGACGCGTCGGCCGACGCCGAGGAGCAGCCGTCCGGCGGCACGGGCGTGGCCGGGGACGACGAGGGGCCGCGGGCGGGTGTCCGCCGGGCGCTCGCCGAGGCGCGCCGCTACCTCGACGAGCCGCCTCCGATCGGGCGGATCCGCTCGTCGTTCGCCACCGGCGAGGCCCGTACGATCCGCGCGGACGGGCCGGGCTGGTCGCTGGTCGCCCGTACGGACGACATCGCGTTCGTCCTGCTGGACGACGCGCCGGGCGAGGTCCTGCCGGTCGGCCGGGGGCCGGAACTCCCGGGCCTCCTGGAAGCGCTCGACAAACTCGCGGCCCGGCCGGACTGACCGTCCGAAGCACGTCCGGCACAGCGGGACGGACCCTCGCGGCGCCGGGCATTCCCTAGCGCCCCAGCTCCTTGCGGGTGATCCGGCGGACCCGGCGGCGCTGGGCAGGGTCCAGGGCGAGGTAGGCCACGGCCGGGACGCCGAGGATGACCAGGAGCGCGTACCAGAAGCCGATCAGCGGGATCAGGACGAGTCCGGCCACCACGCCCACGATGGCGATCTTCGCTCGGTTCGACATGTCGGTCGCCTCCTCAACACGGCCCGAAGGCCTGCCTGCATCCTCTCAACGTGCCGGGGCCCTGCCGGGTTCCGCGCAAGGTCGCGTCCGACCGCGGCGAGAACCGCTCGCCGAACCCAATATGACCCAGATCACCATTCCGCCCCATCCGGCCGACGGATTCCGGGTGTACCCTCAGCGGCTCCGGCTTCACTAGTCAAATTTGAGGAATACGCCATCCCCGTGCACAGGCCGCCCACCCGAACCCCCTCCGAGATCGCCGAACTAGCCCGCTGCTCCGTCGTCTTCCTGCCCGCCGCCCCCGCACGCGCCGGATGGTTCGCCTTCTGGCACCCCGACGGCACCGAGCCGCCTTCCGGAGAGGGTTCCCTGGGGGAAGTGCCCCTCGTCGGCGACGACGCCCTTGTCCATGACGTCCGGGCGCGCCTGCTTCCGGTCGGCGACGCGCTTCCCGTGCTCACCCGGGCCCGGGTGAGCCCCGGCGCGAGCCCGTCCGCCGCGTTCTGGGGAGCCGCCGCCGTCCTCGCCCTGCAGCTCACCGCACGAGGACGACTGCTGCCGGGCCTGACCGGGGAGGACCACGACGTGTGGCGGGTCGGCCCGCTCACCGCGGAGGACCTCGAACGGGTCCGTACGCTCGCCGCGTCGATGCCGCCCCGCGCACACGCCGTGCCGCTCGACCGGCACGAGCCGGTGCGCCTGCCGGAACCGGAACGGCTGCTGAGGGCGTTCCTGGACGCCGTCGCGGACGTCATGCCGCGCACGCCCGCCGCGGCACGCGCAGCAGGGGGCCCGGCGTTCGCGGCAGCGGAGCCCCAGCGGCTGCCCGAGCACCGGGCCTGGGCCGCGGAGGTCGCGGCGGGGCACGACGCGGGCGTGCGGATCTCGCTGCGGATCGAGCTTCCCGGACTCGCGGTGTCCGGAGCCGGCGGTATGGACCCCGACGGCGACCAGGGCCCCGCCTTCCGGGCCGTGCTCCAGATCCACAGCGTCGGCGACCCGCTGCTGGTCGCGGACGCCGCCGAGGTGTGGGCCGGAACAGGTCCGGCCGGCGCTGCCTTCGGGCCGCGCGCCCGGATGGACGCACTGGTCGCGCTGCGGCGCGCCGCACGGGTCTGGGCGCCGCTCGCCCCACTGCTCTCCGAGGCCGTGCCCGACGCGATCGAACTCGCCGACGAAGAGGTCACCGGCCTGCTGGGGGAAGCGTCCGGGGCACTGGCCGCCGCCGGTGTCCAGGTGCACTGGCCCAGAGAACTGGCCAGGGGGCTCACGGCACGGGCCGTGGTGGGCGGACGGGACGACGGCCCGCGCGACGGCCCCGCGTTCCTCCCGGGAGGCGCCCTGCTCGCCTTCGAGTGGTGGTTCACACTGCACGGCTCGCGGCTGACGCGCGAGGAACTGGACCGGCTCGCCGAGGCGAGCAGGCCGGTGGTCCGGCTGCGCGACCAGTGGGTGCTGGTCGATCCGCTGGACGCCCGGCGCGCCCGGGAGCGCGGGGACCGCAAGCTCGGCCCGGCCGATGCCCTGGGCGCCGTACTGACCGGGGAGCTGGAGGTCGACGGGCACCGTGTCGCCGTCGACGCTGCCGGTCCGCTGGCCGCGCTCCGCGAGCGCATCGCCGACCCCGAGGGCGGGCCTGCGGAGATCGCCCAGCCCGCCGCTCTGCGGGCACAGCTGCGCGACTACCAGGTGCGCGGGCTGAACTGGCTGGCGCGGATGACCTCGCTCGGGCTCGGCGGCTGCCTCGCCGACGACATGGGCCTCGGCAAGACGATCACGCTGATCGCCCTTCATCTGCACCGGCAGTCCGAGCCGGGAACGGCCGGTCCGACCCTGGTGGTCTGTCCCACGTCGCTCATGGGCAACTGGCAGCGCGAGATCGGCAGGTTCGCGCCGGGCACACCGGTGCGCCGCTTCCACGGAGCGTCACGGAACCTGGAGGGGCTGGCCGACGGCGAGGTCGTCCTGACCACGTACGGCACGATGCGGCTGGACGCCGGGAGCCTGTCCGGCGTCGTGTGGGGCCTGGTCGTCGCCGACGAGGCGCAGCACGTCAAGAACCCGTTCTCCGCGACCGCGAAACAGCTGCGGACGATCGGAGCCGGGGCGCGGGTCGCCCTGACCGGAACGCCCGTGGAGAACAACCTCACCGAACTGTGGGCAATCCTCGACTGGACGACCCCCGGTCTGCTCGGCCGGCTCGGCACGTTCCGCGCCCGCTACGCGCGTCCCGTGGAGGGCGGCGATCCGGCGGCGGCCGAGCACCTTGCGCGGCTGGTCCGCCCGTTCCTGCTGCGCCGCCGCAAGTCCGACCCGGGCATCGCGCCGGAGCTGCCGCCCAAGACGGAGACCGACCGCGTCGTGGCCCTCACCGCCGAACAGGCCGGTCTGTACGAGGCGGTGGTGCGCGAGACGCTCGCGGAGATCTCGGGCTCCGACGGCTTCGCCCGGCGCGGCCTGGTGATGAAACTGCTCACGTCCCTCAAGCAGATCTGCAACCACCCGGCGCAGTACCTGAAGGAGGAGAGTCCCCGGATCGAGGGCCGCTCGGGCAAACTGGAACTGCTCGGCGAACTGACCGACGCGATCGTCGCCGAGGGCGCGGGCCTGCTCGTCTTCACCCAGTACGTGCAGATGGCCCGGCTGATCGAACGCCATCTGGCCGAGCGGGGCGTGCCGGCGCAGCTGCTGCACGGCGGCACTCCGGTGGCCGGGCGCGAGGAGCTGGTGCGGCGCTTCCAGGACGGTGAAGTGCCGGTGTTCCTGTTGTCGTTGAAGGCGGCCGGCACCGGTCTGAACCTCACCCGGGCGGGCCATGTCGTGCACTACGACCGCTGGTGGAACCCGGCCGTGGAGGCCCAGGCCACCGACCGCGCGTACCGCATCGGGCAGACCCGGCCCGTCCAGGTGCACCGCCTGATCGCGGAGGGCACGATCGAGGACCGGATCGCGGGGATGCTGGAACGCAAACGGGAACTGGCCGACGCCGTGCTCGGCGGTACGGGCGAGGCGGCGCTGACGGAGCTCTCGGACGCCGAGCTGACGGACCTGGTGGAACTGCGAGGGGGAGCACGATGACACAGGGCCATGACGAGGAGCGGACGTTGACCGTGCCGCCGCCGGCAGGGGGACGCGGCTTCGCGGCCACATGGTGGGGGCAGGCCTGGCTCAGGGTACTGGAGGACTCCGCACTGGACGGCAAGCAGCTGAAGCAGGGCCGCCGGTACGCCAGACAGGGCGCGGTCGGAGCGGTGATGGTGCGTCCGGGACGGATCACGGCCATGGTGCAGGGTCACCGCAGTGACGTACTGCTGCGGCAGCTCGACGACGGGGAGTGGGACCGGTTCCTCGGCACGGCCGCCGGCCGGGCAGGCCATGTCGCGGCGCTCCTCGACCGGGAGATGCCGCCGCACCTGGTGGAGGACGCCGAGGCGGCGGGTGTGGAACTGCTGCCCGGGATCGGCGATCTGGAGCCCGCGTGCGACTGCGAGGGCTGGGACCACTGCCGGCACACCGCGGCGCTCTGCTACCAGGTCGCCCGGCTGCTCGACATGGACCCGTTCGTCCTGCTGCTGGTGCGTGGCCGGGGCGAGCGGCGGCTCCTGGACGAGCTCCAGGTCCGCAGCGCCACTCCGGCCGGTGCCGGAGAGGCCATGGATCCCGCTGCGGCAGCGGGGCCGGAGGGCGTCGCGGCCGAAGAGGCCTTCGCCGCGAGGGACATCGTGCCTCCGCTCCCCGCTCCCCCGCCGCTCCCGGACGGGCCGGGCCGTCCGGCGTCGCTCGTCACGGGCCGGCAGCCGGGCCGCGGTGTCGACGTCGAGGCCCTGGAGTTCCTGGCGGCAGACGCGGTGGCCCGGGCCCACCGGACGCTGGCCGAGGCGCTGGCCCCGGGTCATGGGGACCGGTGGCCCGAACCGCCGTTGACGGTGGACCAGGACTCGGTTCGGCTGGCGGCGTCGGGCCCCTGCCCGAGGATCGCGGGCCGACTGGCCGAGGGGACGGGACGCAGCCGCGGGGAGCTGGAGCTCGCCGCTCTGGCCTGGCGCTTCGGCGGGGCGGCCGGGCTCCGGGTGCTGGAGGAGGAGTGGACGCCCGACGCGGAGGAGTCGGCCCGGGCCCGGGCGTGTCTGGACCGGGTGTGGGAGGCCACCCGGGGCGGGGACGCAGGCGGTTCCCCGGCGGACGGTGGACTTCCCGTGCTGCGCGGGCACCGGAACCACTGGACGGCGGCCGCCGCCGGCGTCCAGCTGCGGTACGGGCGGGACGGCCTGTGGTGGCCGTTCCACCGCTCCCGGGACCGGTGGACCCCGTCGGGCCCCGCCTGCCAGGATCCGGCGACGGCACTGGCGACCGCCATATCGTCACACCATTCCCCGATCTGCTGACACACCGCCGTCGGTCCTCCCGGAGCTCCCGGGAGGACCGTACGGTGGGGCCGCCCGGGGCTCTCGAAGCCTTCCTCCCTGATCTGCCTCCAGGGGTGGCCATGGAACCCGTACCGCCGAGCCGTCGGCGTCTGCTGTGGGGCTCGGCCGCCGCGGCGACCGGTGCGCTGCTGTCGGCCGCCGCCCCGGCCGCGGCCGGGGAGCCGGCCCTCACGGACTACCCGTCCGCGCGCTGGACTCCCGCCTCGACCGCCAACTACACGGCGTCGAGCCGCCCTTCGTCGTACCGGGTCCGGTACGTCGTCATCCATGTGGCGCAGGAGACCTTCGACGGCACTCTCGGCACCTTCCGGAGCCCGGCCGCCAAGGTGTCGTCGCACTATGTGGTGCGGTCCTCGGACGGCTGCATCGCGCAGTGCGTCCGGGAGAAGGACGTCCCCTGGCACACCGGCCACTGGGACTACAACACCCGCAGCATCGGCATCGAGCACGAGGGGTGGGCGGACAGCCCAGGGTACTTCACCCATGCGATGTACGAGCGGTCGGCCGAGCTCACCGCCGCGGTCTGCACGGCCTACGGAATCCCCAGGGACCGGGCCCACATCCTGGGCCACGACGAAGTCCCCGGTTCCACGCACACCGGACCCGGGCCGCACTGGGACTGGGTCCGGTACATGAGGCTGGTCAACTTCGCGTGACGGCGGTCCGGCCGGCCGGACCGCCGTGCGGTTGACCACGACGGCGGCGTCCGACCGGACGGCTACATATTGATCATGTGACCGGCCAGGCCGTGCACGGCCTCCTTGACCGCCTCTCCGAGGGTCGGGTGGGCGTGCACATTGCGTGCCACCTCATGGACCGTCAGGTCCCACTGCTGTGCGAGCGTCAGCTCGGGGAGCAGTTCGGTCACCTCCGGGCCGACGAGGTGCGCGCCGAGCAGCTCTCCGTACTTCCCGTCGCTGATGACCTTGACGAATCCCACGGGGTGCCCGAGTCCGTGCGCCTTGCCGTTGGCGGTGAAGGGGAACTTGGCGACCCGGACGTCGAAGCCCTGCTCGCGTGCCTGGGCCTCGGTCCAGCCGAAGCTGGCGATCTGCGGCTGGCAGTAGGTGGCGCGCGGGATCATGGTGTAGTCCAGCTCCATGGTCTCCGCGTCCGCGATGGTCTCGGCGGCCACGATGCCCATGGACTCGGCGGCGTGGGCCAGCATCAGTTTGGCCGTGACGTCGCCGATCGCGAAGATGTGCGGCACATTGGTGCGGCAGCGCCCGTCGACGTCGATCGCACCGCGCGGGGTCAGCCGCACACCGGTGTTCTCCAGTCCGTAGCCCTCGACGTTCGGTGCGAACCCGATGGCCTGGAGGACCTTGTCGGTTTCCAGGACCCTGCGCTCGCCGCCACGGTTCACGGTGACCCGCACCCGCTCGCCCGACTCGTCGATCGCCTCGACCGCGGTGCCGGTGAGCACCTCCACGCCGAGCCTGCGGTAGTGCTTGGCGAGCTCCTTGGAGACCTCCTCGTCCTCCAGGGGCACCATACGGTCGAGGAACTCGACGACGGTCACCTCGACGCCGTAGCTGCGCAGCACATAGGCGAACTCGACCCCGATGGCCCCCGCGCCGGCGATCACGATGCTGCCGGGCAGTTCCTCGCTGAGGATCTGGCTCTCGTAGGTGACCACGCGCTCGGACAGCGCGGTGCCGGGCAGCAGCCGGGGCGAGGCGCCCGCCGCGATGATGCAGTGCCCGAAGGTCACCGTCTCCGTGCCGCCGTCGGTCAGTGCCACCTGCAGGGTGTGGTCGTCGGTGAAGGTGCCCCGCCCGTCGAACTGGGTGACGGCGTTCTTCTTCATCAGGTAGTGGACGCCCTTGACGCGGCCGTCGGCGACCGTGCGGCTGCGCCGGAAGGCCGCCCCGTAGTCCACCGAGACCCCACCGGTGACGGTGATGCCGTAGGAAGCGGCTTCGTTCGTGACGAACTGGGCCATCTCCGCGTTGCGCAGCAGCGCCTTGGAGGGGATGCACCCGACGTTGAGGCAGACCCCGCCCCAGTAGCGCTCCTCCACCACCGCGACCGTCAGGCCGAGTTGTGCGCTGCGTACCGCCGCCGTGTACCCGCCGGGCCCGGCTCCCAGGACAAGAACATCGAAGTGTCGACTCACAAGGGGAACCCTTCTATCGCGCGCGCAGGTGTGCAACCCGATCCGCCGCGAGGCCGTGTGATCTTCGACTCGACGGGGTCCGCCGTCACCCGAAGGGGTGTGTTTTCCGGCGTGTTCCCGGCCGATCGGCGAGCCTTCATTCCCGTCTGGTGAACTCCCTGCTGTCCTGGGTCAGTTGGGGCTACGCGCGGGGGGTTTCCATGGGACTGGGACGACGGTTCGCCGGCCGGGTCGGTGCGACGGCGACGGTGCTGGCCTTCTGCGGTGCCCTGACCGGTGCGGGGATCGCGGGCGCCGTACCCGCCTCGGCGGCGGGCCCGGCGGGCGGAACCCGCCGGGCCACGGCGGCCCCCGGACTGTTCGGGGAGCCGGTGGCCGTGGCGCCGGGCGTCGTGTACCGCGAGTTCGACATCCCGGCGTGGAAGGGCACCGCGCACGGCCATCTGCTCACGGTCGACCTGGACGAGCCGAAGGTGTCCGTCGACCTGCTGTACCCGGGGGCCGTCGCGGCCCGGGAGCCCCTGTCGTCGCTGGCCAGGGCACGGGGTGCGGTGGGCGGCGTCAACGGCGACTTCTTCAATCTCTCGGAGGCCCAGCATCCCGGGGTCACGGCCACCGGCGCCCCGGTGGGACCCGCGGTCGCGTCGGGCCGGGCGCTGAAGGCCGCGGTGCCGACCGGGCAGCGGTTCGGGCCCGCACTGCCGCCCGGCACCACGACGCGGGACGTCCTCGGGGTGGGCGTCGACCACAGGGCGAGGATCGGACGGTTGACGCTGGACGGGGAGGTGCGCATGCCCCACGGCACCGTGCCGTTGCGCGGCCTGAACCAGTACGCGGTGGCCGTGGACGGCGTGGGCGCCTTCACCGCCGACTGGGGCTCGGTGTCCCGGATGCGGGCGGTGTGCGGCACGGACACCGACCGCGCGGCCCCGTGCACGACCGACACCCATGAGGTGACCGTGCGCCACGGCCGGGTGGTGGCGGTGTCGGGGACGCCGGGCAGCGGCCCCGTCGGGCCCGGCACGACCGTGCTGGTCGGCCGGGAGGCGGGTGCCGCGGCACTGCGCGGACTGCACGAGGGCGACAGGGTGGAGGTACGGCACCGGCTGGTGCCGGTGGCGGCACGGAAGGTGCCCTGTCTGTTCGCCGTCGGCGGCTACCCCGTGCTGGCCGATGGTGAGCCCCTGGCCGGGCTGGACCGGACCGCCACCGCCGTGCGCACCGCTCTCGGCGTCGCCGACGAGGGCCGGACCCTGCTGCTGCTCGCTCTGGACGGCGGTGTGCTGTACCGGACGGGCTTGACCGTCGAGGAGGTGGCCCGGCTGATGGCGCGGCTCGGGGCGGACGAGGCGCTCAATGTGGACGGCGGCGGCTCGTCCACCCTGGTCCTGGGCG
This sequence comes from Streptomyces sp. NPDC030222, assembly GCF_055573115.1. Lineage (NCBI taxonomy): Bacteria > Bacillati > Actinomycetota > Actinomycetes > Kitasatosporales > Streptomycetaceae > Streptomyces > Streptomyces sp. NPDC030222. The sequence continues at coordinate 24,082 of NZ_JBVICA010000012.1, read as the reverse complement.
CGCCCGGCACCCCGGCGACGGTACGCAACCACCCCAGCGGGGGCGCCGAGCGCGCCGTGCCGAACGGCATCGGGGTGTTCTCGAACAGGTGAACGTCGCGGCGTCGCCGCGCGCATGTGCCCCGTACTGGCTAGCGTGACAGACCGGACCAGAAGTCGACAGGAAGAGGTCTGGGTCATGGCCGTACAACCAGAGGGCACGCCATGCTGGGCCGACGCCATGTTCTCCGATCTGGAGGGCGCGAAGCGGTTCTACGCCGAGGTGCTGGGCTGGACCTTCGGTGAGTCGTCGTCGGAGTACGGCAACTACACACAGGCGTATTCGGAGGGCAAGGCCGTGGCCGCCGTCGTCCCGCCCATGCCGGGCGCGGAGGGGCAGTCGGCCTGGTGTCTGTACCTTTCGTCGCCGGACGCGGCCGGGACCGCCCGGAAGATCAAGGACAACGGCGGCGAGGTGCTGATGGAGCCGATGCAGGTCGGCGAGTTCGGCACCATGTGCCTCGCCAGGGACCCCGGCGGCGCCGTCTTCGGCGTCTGGCAGGCCGGGACGCACGAAGGGTTCGAGAAGCAGGGCGAGCCGGGGGCGTTCGCCTGGGCGGAGGTGTTCACCCGGGACCCGGGCAAGGTCGATGCGTTCTATCCGAAGGTCTTCCCCTTCGGGACGAAGAAGATGATGGACGAGAACGTCGACTACAAGCTGTTCACCGTCACCGACCAGCCCGTCCTCGGCCGGATGAAAATGGGCGACGACTTCCCGGCCGAGGTCCCGTCGTTCATCCAGGTCTTCTTCACCGTCCGCGACTGCGACGCGGCGGTGGCGGCGGCCCAAAAGCTCGGCGGTCAGCTGCACTTCGGGCCGATGGACAGCCCCTTCGGCCGGTTCGCGGCCCTGACCGACCAGCAGGGCGCGGCGTTCGCCGTGATCGACGTCGCCACCACCCAGGGCGAGGTGCCCGAGATGGTCTGACCGGCGCGTCCGGCCCCGGATGCGGACCGGTGCCCGGGGCCTCACGGACCCGGGCACCGGCGCTGTGTCATCCCCGCCCCGGACCGGGGCGATGCCGGCCAGGCCCCCGCCGCACGCCGTACCGTCGGGGCCGAAGGTGACCGGTATCCGGCAGTTGTTGTCGTGCGGCCCCCGATACCGGTGAGGTGCCCGCCATCAGACCTTGCCGGTAAGGAAGTCGGCCGCGGTGAGGTACCGGCCGTCGATGCCACAGGCGTCGGTGGGCTCCTTGCCGGAGCGGACGGCAATCTCCCCGACCGTGTCGCAGCTTCGGTCCCCGCCGTCCGCACGGGCGTCCGCACGGAACTCGGCGTCGGCGTCCGTTGTCACGACCGTACGCCCGAGGCGTCACGACCGGGGTACGCCCGAGGGTCGGCCGAAGGTACCGAGTCCGTTTTCGTCGAGGTACTCGATCCGGAGGGCTCCGGCGAGCCCGCCGCGTTCCGTTGTCGTCCGGAGCCGTCGGATCGCGGGGCGGGCCCGCCGGGTCCGGAGCAGTGAGGTACGGGCATGTCGCCCGCGGCCCGCACCACCGGATGCCCTAATCTCCGCATACCCGACGAGGGAGGACATATGACCTCAACGAGCCTGGGTGACGCTCCCCTGGTCACCCGCCCCCGGAGAGGACGCCGGGAGCGGTTCGGCTCGTGGTGTGCCCGCCACTTCGTCGTCGTCCTCATCGGCTGGGCCGCGGCTCTCGGCGCACTCCACGTCCTCGACGGCGCGATGGGGGGCCCGTACCCCGACGGCCTGCGGCTCCCGGGCACGCCGTCCGCCGAGGGGCGGAAGGCGCTCGACGCGCACGGGGCCGGGTCGGGCGGGGCGGGCGCCCGGATCGTGCTGCACGACGCGGGCGGACCGCTCGTCGCGGCGCGGAGCCGGATCGACCAGGCCGTGGCGTCGTTGAAGGAACTCCCGCACATCACCTCCGCGCAGGGACCGCTGCGTCCCACGACGGCCGCGGCGACCGGTCCGCTCTCCGCCGACGGACGGACCGGCTACATCGCCGTCCGGTTCGACACCAGTCCCGCCGCGCTGGACCGCGACTACCTCGACGGGGTCGACGCCGCCGTCGCGCCGCTGCGGGCGGCGGGGACGGAGGTCGCCTACAGCGGACCGCTCGCCGAACTCGCACGGCACGGGACACGGGACTTCACCGGTGAGGCCATCGGCTCCGCCGTTGCCGTCGCCGTGCTCCTGATCGGCTTCGGCGGCGCGATCGGGGCAGGACTGCCCCTGGCGCGTGCCCTGATCGGTGTGGCCGCCGGGCTGGGCTGCTTCGGGCTGCTCGCCGCCGTGTTCACCTTCGCCGGCGTGTCACCGAGCGTGGGTCTCGTGATCGGCCTGGGCGTCGGTGTCGACTACGCACTCCTGGTGATCACCCGTCATCGCCGGCTGCTCATGGCCGGAGCCGACCCGGTCGCCACGGCGGGCCGGGCCGTGGCCGCCGAGGCCCGGACGGTGCTGGTGTCGGGCTCCGTCGTCACCGTCGCCCTGGCCGGCCTCCATGTGTCGAGGGTGTCCTTCGTCGGCATGCTCGGGGCCGCCGCCCAGGCCGGAGTCCTCGCGGCGGTACTGGCGGCCTTCACCCTCGTCCCCGCCCTCCTCGGACTGGCCGGGCGAATGCCGGGCCTCCTCGCCGTACGGCGCCCGGCCCCGGATCGTCCCGCGGCGGGCCCCCGAGCGGGCGTCCGGGCGGTGCCGTCGCAGCGCCCGGGCCTGCTGAGCCGCCACGCCCGCAGCGTCACCCGCCGTCCCGGGAGGTACCTGGCGGGCGGACTGCTGGTGATCGCGGTGCTCTCCGTCCCCGCCTTCGCGCTGCGGGCAGGGCACATCGACCACGGATCGGATCCCGCGGACTTCACCGGCCGCAGGGCCCACGACCTGATCGCGCGGGCCTTCGGTCCGGGGGCCAACGGGCCGCTGACGGTGGTCGTCGACCAGAGCGAGGTGCAGGAGGCGGACCGGCCGGCCCTGGCGTCGAGCGTGCGGAAGGCGCTCACCGGCGTGCCCGGGGCGGCCGGTTCCGGTCGGCTGCGGCCCGCGGGCGACGGCGACGTCCTCGTCACCACCGTCGTACCGCGGGGACGGCCGCAGGACGCCTCCACCGCCGCGCTGGTCCGCCACCTGCAGGACGCTGCGCTTCCCGAGGCGGTTTCCGGTACCTCGGGCAGGGCCCACCTGACCGGCACGACGGCCGCGCAGGCCGACTTCCGGCAGGTCATGGAGGCGCGTCTGCCGTTCATCGTCGCTGCGGCCGCGTTCCTCTCCTTCCTGGGCCTGCTGGTGGTGTTCCGCGGTGTGCCGGCGGCGGCGCAGTCCGCGGCGCTCGGCCTGCTCTCCGCCACGGCGGCGTACGGGGTGGTGGTCGCCGTGTTCCAGTGGGGGTGGGGCGGCCCCGCGCTCGGCGTTCCAGCGGGCGTGCCCGTCGAGACCTGTGTGCCCGTGATCGTGTTCGCCGTGGTCCTCGGCCTGGGCACGGACCACGGGGCGCTGCTGCTCACCCGCGTCCGGGAGGGGTGGGAACGGACCGCGGCCGCCCCGGAGAGCGTCGCCCACGGTCTGCTCACCACCGGGCGGGTGATCACCTCCGCCGCGCTGGTCATGGTCGGGCTGTTCGCCCTGTTCCTGCTCGGGGATTCCGTAGTGGTCAGGATGCTCGGCGTGGGTCTGGCGGCCGGCGTGCTGGTCGACGCGCTGGTCGCGCGGCTCGTGCTCGCACCGGCGGTCCTGGTGCTGCTCGGCGGGCACGCCTGGTGGACGCCCCCGGCTCTGGACCGGAGGCTCCCCCGCTTCGGCCGGAGGAGCGCGCCGGGGGCGGCCGGGGAGCGTCAGCCCAGTTCGAGGGTGGTGATGCCGTAGACGCGGTCGTGGGCGAACGGGCGGACCGGACCGGTGTACATACGCGCGGTCTCGAACGTCGGCACCAGGCCGCGTTCCTCCGCGATCCGCACGGCCGCGGCGTTGGAGGCCGGGACGTCCACGGCGACCGGAAGCGGACCCGCGTCGGCGCCGAGTGCGTCGAGGAGGGCCGCCGCGTCGTCGGGGGTGTCGGCGAACAGCGGGCCGATCCGGGCCAGTTCCCCGGCCGGGCGGATCACGCCGTAGCCGGTGAGGCGCCCGTCGGCGATCCGGGCGACGGCGCGGTGCCCGGGTGCCGTCAGCCACCGTTCCACGAACCGGCCGCGGTCGGCGGGGTGGCAGGCGCTGTCGTACGCGACGATGTCGGACAGCGCGACCTCCTGCGCGGGGACGACGCCCTTCGCGGCGGGACGGCCGGGCAGGTGCCCGACATGGCGTGCACTGCGGTGTTCGAGCGCGAAGCCGGAGCGGCGGTAGTTGTCCTGCTGGGCGGGGACGCCGTCGAGGCCGACCGTGCGGTCGCCTGCGTGGGCGAGTCCGGCCCGCCAGGTGGCGATGCCGTGGCCACGGCCGCGGAGGTCCGGGCGGACGAGATAGAAGCCGAGGAAGGCGAACCGTTCGTCGTAGTTGACGACCGAGACAGCGGAGACCGGTTCGCCGTCGATTCTGCCGAGGAAGAAGCCGTGCGGGTCTTGGGCGAAGAAGCACGTGGCGTCGGCGGTGCCCGGGTTCCAGCCCTCCTGCGCGGCCCAGCCGCGGACGAGTGACCAGTCGTCCAGGGTGGCGGGCGCGACCTCCAGCGGTCCCGGGACTCCCGGGTGCGTCGTGGGACTCATCCGGTCAGGCTGCCGTGACGGGTGGGCGCGCGCAAGCAACGCGGGCACCCGGGCCGGTGTGTCGGCGTGCCGGGTGCCCGCGGCTGCACGGTTCAGTCGTCGATGCGGTCCATGACCTCGCCGAGGTCCACGAACTTGAAGCCGGTGGCCTCCCGTTCGCCGTCACCGGGGGTGGCGTGGCCGTCCTGGACGACGAGCAGGCCGCGCGGGTACTTCCGGCCGAGTGGCGCGTTGAGCACGGCCGCGCCGTCGCACTCCTCGGAGCCGTCGAGCGTCTGCGAGCGGGCGGCGACGCGGAACCCGCCCTCGTACTCGTTGTCGTCCCCGACCTCGCGGTCGTAGAGGGCGAAGGTGTTGTCGCCCTGGCTGGAGACCAGTACATAACCGTCGCCGTCGTGCTCGGTGAGCAGCGTCAGGCCCTCCACATCGGCCGAGACACGGGTGCCGCCGTAGCCGGGGTCGGCGCCCGGGGTGCACTCCTCGGTCTCCTCGTCGTAGACGCCCGGGACGCCGAACTCCCTGACCTTGTCGACCAGTACGGGCGCGGCGGTGAGGTCGGCGCGCATCCGCCAGATGCCCACGTCCTCCTGGCCCGCGTAGAGCATGCCGTTGGCCGGGTCGACGACCATGCCCTCCACCTGCGGGAGTTCGCCCGGTTCGGCGCAGGGCGTCCAGGACTTGCCGTCCGGCAGCCGGAACGAGGACGGGAGGTCGAGGGTGCGCACCTCGCGGTAGCCGACCCGGCCGCCGGTGGTGGCGGTCAGCTCGACGAGAGCGACGCGCGTCCGGTTGCGCCGGCTCACCAGCGCGTACGAGCGGCCGGTGGACCTGTCGGTCCAGGTGGCGAGGCCGTAGGCGGTGCGCTGGTCGTTGATCTCGTCCTGGCCGGCCGAGAACACGGGCGGTGCGGCGGGGTCGGTCACATCGGTGAGCGGGCCGCCGGGCCGGTCGCGGTCGATGCGGTACACGCGCAGCCGGTCGTTGCCGCGGTCGCTGACCACCGCCACGTCGGCGCGGCCGGTCGTGAGACGCAGGCCGTGGACGAGGTCGACGTTGTTGAAGCGTCCGGGAGCGTCCTCGGGTCCGGGCGGGGCGGGGGCGGCGACGGACTGCACCTGGGCGGCGTCGAGGTCGTAGACACGGAGTCCGCCCTCCTTGGCCGTGGCGATGACCAGGCTGCGACCCGGGTCGGCGGTGTTGCGCCAGATCGCCGGGTCGTCGGCGTTGGCGTTGCCGCCTGCCTCGTCGTCGTACAGCGTGGACGTCTCGGCTCGGGGGGTGACGGCGGGCAGCGGATCGCCCGCGCGGGTGTGCGCCTGGGCGGGTATGTCCGCGCCGAGCGTCGCCGCGAGGGCGGCACTCATCACGAGGGCTGCCGACCGGACGGGACGGTGCAGGGCCACGAGCACGCTCCTTGATGTCGGGGACATGACGATCATCCGCGCCAGAGGGTGCTTCTCCAGGATGACGCCGCGGCGTCCCGGACACGAGCCCGAAGTGTCCGCGCTGTGAAATCGACGTCCCCTGCGCGGCCCGACGACGCTCAGGGACGCAGCCTGCCGACCACGTCGGCGGTCGCCGTGACCGCTTCCTGAATGGTCGGCGCCATGCTCGTACCCGCCAGGAAGAAGCCGAGCAGGGCACACACCAGGGCGTGGGAGAGCTTCAGGCCGCCGTTGCGCACGAAGATCACCACGAGGATGAGAAACAGCAGCACCACTGAGATGGAAATGGCCATGACCGAGCCTCCTCCGCCACGACGCGCCCGGGCCGCGGCTTTCCGGCGCCAGTGTGTCGGAGGTCGGGCACCGGACGGGCGCATGTCGTGTCCGCCGTACGGGTGTTGTGTGCCCGGGAGCGACATGCGGGACGGAGCCGACCGGCCGGGGGCGCGGTACGCCCGGTTCTCGCACCGTGGGGCACGGGCCTGTTGGGGCCCGTCGGCGGGTCCTCGTGGTCCCGTCAGGCCTTGTTGGGGGGTGCGATCCGTCGGGCACTGTTGCGGGGCGTCGTTTCCGTGGGGCCCTTGCCGGGGACGTCGCTCCCCGAGACCGGCGTCGAACCGGGCCCTGAGGAACTCGGCGCGTCCGGTGCGGGCCGGCGGATCGGCGGCGAGCAACTCCTGTGCGAGGCCGCGCAGTTAGGTGGCCGCCGTCATGCCGTGCCCCCTGCTGCGACGACGACGAGGCGTCCGGTGGTGGTGCCGTCGGCGACGCGCTGGACGGCCGACGCGGCCTCCTCCAACGGGACGCGCTCGCTGACGTAGGGCTTGACGGCCCCACGGGCGGTCAGGGCGGTGAGTTCCTCGTGGCAGGCGCGGACCGCGGCGGGGTCATGGGTGTTGTAGAGGCCCCAGTGCAGTCCGACGATCGAGTAGTTCTTCACGAGGACGTGGTTGAGGGCGGGGGCGGGTACGGTTCCGCCGGCGAATCCGACGACCAGGATCCGGCCCTCGAAGGCGATGCACTTGGTGGACTTCGCGTAGGCGTCGCCGCCGACCGGGTCGTAGACCACGTCCGCGCCGCGTCCACGGGTGGCGTCCTTGACCGCGGTCACCAGGTCATCCGTACGGCGGTCGATCACCAGGTCGCAGCCGAGCTCGCGGGCGACACGTACCTTGTCGGCGCCGCCGACGACTCCGATGACGGTGGCGCCCGCGGCCTTGCCGAGCTGTACGGCGGCGCTGCCGACGCCGCCGGCCGCCGCGTGGACCAGGAGCGTCTCGCCGGGCTGGAGGCGGGCGCGCCGGTGCAGTCCGAACCAGCCGGTCTGGTAGCCGATGTGCAGTGCGGCCGCTTCGGCGTCGTCCAGGGCCTCCGGGGCGGGCAGGACGGCACGGGCGTCCACCGTGACGTACTCGGCGAAGCCACCGTGCGGAAGGGCGGGGTTGGCGATGATCCGGCGACCGTCCTCGGTCTCGCCGCAGATCTCCACGCCGGGAGTGAACGGCAGCGGCGGCCGGATCTGGTACTGGCCGCGGCAGAGCAGGGCGTCGGGGAAGTTGACGTTGGCGGCGCGCACCCTGACCAGGAGCTCACCCTCGCCGGGAACGGGCGTAGCGGTCTCCTCAAGACGCATCACCTCCTTCGGCTCGCCGTTCTCGTGCACTCGCCATGCCTGCATCAGGGGCCTCCACATACGTCGGCGTACGTCGGCGTCCTCGGCGGGAACCGATGGGCGCATACTAAGCGGTCGCTTTGGCCAGCGGAACACCTCCGGCCGACCGATCCCGTTCCGGGCCCGCACGGAGGGTCGCCCAGGCGGGCGGACTCGGCCGGCGGACAGAACGTGCCGGGCGGCGGGCAGGACGGGCGGGCAGGACGGGCCCGGGCGGGATCTGCCTCGCGGGATGCTGCCTGCGGTACGTTCCGGGCGGGACGATCGGTGCGGCGATCGGGCGGGGCGATCAGACGGGAGGATCGGACGGGACGTGACGACCGGATCGCCGGACGAGTCGCCCCGAGGTGGCGGGATGAGACGCCCCGGTGGGGCAGGATGAGACGTATGGCGCTTCATCCGCTGCTGGACCTGAACGAAGTGCCCGCCACCGGGATGGCCCCCTGCCTGGCCCGGATGGGCCATATCTTCACGGCCTTCCGCCACCAGGACTCGGGGTCGGTGTCCTACGGGGTCCGTCTGCCGGACGGCGAGCGCTGGTTCGTGAAGGAGGCGCTCACCCCGGCCGCCCGCGAGTCCCTGGAACGCGGATGGGCTTTCCACCGGGCCGTGAAGCATCCGGCGATCGTGCCGCAGGTCCACCGGATCGAGGCGAGCGGGGCCGGGCCGGCCGTGGTCATGCCATGGTGCGAGGGCGAGGTGCTCTACCACCCGACGGCCTCCACTCCCGGCGACCGGACCAGCCCCGGCAGCCCCATGGCCCGGTTCCGCGCCCTGCCCGTGCACGAGGTGCTCCATGCGCTCGACAGGGTGCTGGACGCGCACATCGCCGTGGAGGCCGCCGGACACGTGGCGGTGGACTTCTACGACGGCGCGCTGCTGTACGACTTCGGGCACCGGGTCATGCGGCTCGTCGACATGGACGAGTACCGTCCCGGCCCCTTCGTCCTGGAAGCGGACCGGCTGCCGGGATCCCGCCGTTTCATGGCGCCCGAGGAATGGGTGCGCGGCTCGCTGATCGACACCCGTACGACCGTCTTCACCCTCGCCCGGGCGCTGCGCCTCCTGCTGGACGCCGGGGACGAGGAGCACGCCTGGCGCGGCTCGGCGGCCCAGCTCGAGGTCCTCGAGAGGGCCACCCATCCGGACCCGGCCCGCCGTCCGCCCACGGTCCGCGGCTTCACGCTCGCCTGGCGCGCCGCCTGCCGCATCGAGCCCGACGTCGGCTGGCCGCACGACTGACCGGGCCGGCGCCTGGTCCTGGGCCACTTCCGGTACCGGCGCGTGGCGTCACCTTCCCCGCCGGTGCGGGGCAGGGATTCAGCCGGAGAACAGTTCGAAGGCGACCGCGGGCCGGCCGTCGAAGCGCGGGGCCAAGCGCTCCGCGTTCTCGGTCAGGAAGTCGCGCACGTACTTCTCGGGATCCTCGTCCGTCAATGCCCCGAGGTACGAACGGTGTTCCAGCAGGGACTGCACGGACCGCTCGAATCCGGGCCCGGCGTCGACCGCGTGGGTGGGCGAGGGGGAACCGGCGACGGCCACCCAGCGCACACCGTCCCACGGTTCGAGGCCCCGCTCGGCCAGCTCGGGGAAGATCCAGCGGTTGCCCGCGTCGGCCGCGGCGTCGAGGGTGGCCCGGCCCACCGCGCGGTGGTCGGGGGTGTTCCACAGACCGCCTCCCCAGGTGTCCCGGTGGTTGAGCGTGACGACCAGTTCGGGCCGGTGGCGGCGGATCGCGGCCGCGATGTCCCGGCGCAGGGCCACGCCGTACTCGATCACTCCGTCCCGGTGGTCGAGGAACTCGACGGTGGTGACGCCCACGACGGCCGCGCTCGCCCGCTGTTCGGCCTCCCGGCGAACCGCGCAGGTGTCGGGGGCCATTCCGTCCATGCCGGCCTCGCCCCGTGTGGCCAGGACGTAGGCGACGTTCCGCCCGGACTCCGTCCAAGCGGCGACGGCGGCCGCACAGCCGTACTCGAGGTCGTCGGGATGGGCCACGACGGCCAGCGCGCGCTCCCAGTCCTCGGGCATCGGGCGGAGCTGATCAGTGGTCATGGGCCGCAGGATACGGTCCGGATGACGCTGACACACCGGCGGCGGTGCCGCCGTCCGTGTCGGCGTCGGCGTCGGCCCCCGTGCTGCCCGTCGTACAGCCCGGGGCGAGGTCCCCGGTGTGGCCCACCGACAGCGTGGAGAGCAGTTCGAGGGCGAACGACGACAGGCCGCCCCGGCGCACGCGGCCCGACGCGGCGGGCTCGGGGACGTCTCTGGCGAGTGGCGCGGCCGGCAAGGCGACGCTTCGCCGCTTCGGCACCGTTCTCCGCGTCGCTGCGAGTGGAGACCGGCGAGCCGTGCGAACTCGGCCCCCACGACGAGCCGGAACCCGCGGCCGCGGGGCACGCCGTGTCAGTGGGTCAGTGTGGCCTTGAGCACGACGATGATCACACCGAGGAACAGGCTGACGGCCCCGGAGGCCACCACCAAACCGCGGGAGGCACCGGCCCGGGCCGCCGCGAAGGCGGCCCAGCCGACCTGTCCGGCCACGGCCACGGCGAGGGCCAGCCACCCGCCGCCCACCGGCCCGAGACCCAGGAGCGGGCTGATCGCGAGGGCGGCGGTCGGCGGCACGGCGGCCTGCACGATCGGCCACTCGGCGGCACAGACCCTGCGGATCTCCGCCCGGGTCAGCGGCTGGCCGACCAGCCGGTCCCCCGCCAGGCGCGCGTAGACGTGCGCGGCCCAGAACACCAGGCCCGTGCAGAGCAGGAGCACGACGAGGTTGAGCCGCGGGTACAGCCCGGGCTCCCCGCCCCCGGAACCGGCGCCCGCCACCACCGAGGCGGCCAGGAGCGATCCGTAGACGGCTCCGCCGTAGTCGGCCCGGCCCGGCGCCTGCGGTCCGGCCCCCGGCGGCCGGCCGGGAGTGTCGTGTGTCATGCCTCCATGATCGGCATACGGTCCGTGCCCCGCGCGGGAAGTGCGCGCCACCGGTCGGGTTCCCTCACACGTTCGAGGGATTGCTGATGCGAATAGGCCCCGCGCCTCCCTGACGGTGCGTGGGACATGCCGGAGCAGCCGGAGCCCGTCGGCCGCCCGCTCGACCGCGGGTACTCCTCGACGGACCGGACGACCCGCGCACGACGCCGGCCTGGTTCGAACATGCCGTCCTCTTCGGTGTGTTCGTGGCCGAGGTCCGGGCGGAGGTGCCGCCGGAGGGTCGCCGGAGCGGGGGCGGCTGCACTGCCGGAGCCGTGGCCGCCTGGACGGCGCCGCGGCGTCTCGCCCCTCGGCCGGTCGACGCACGCGGGGCGCCATCGGCCTGGGCGCGGACGCCCCGTCGTTCTCCGCCGTTCACCTGCGCTTTCCCGGCCCGACCGGCCGGGAGACAGGTGGTGGTCGCCCTCTTGACCGATGGTGTGCCGACCGGTGAGAGTTCATCACTCCCATCACTCTCCGCATACTTCTCCCCAAAGGAATTGCCGTGGAAGAACTCACCCTCGCGCCCGCCCCGGCCGCCGGACTCGTCGTCCGGCGGGCGGCGGGCGCCGGGGAGCTCGTCGCCTTCGCCGAGCTGTACCGCGATGTCTTCGACGACACCGTGCACGGGATCAGCCCGCGCCTGCTGTCCGCGATGAACACACACAGTGGTGTGGTCATCGGCGCCTGGGAAGGCGAACGGCCGGTCGGATTCACCTACGGCTTCCTGGCGCAGGAGCCGCACAGCGGCCGGCTGTACCTGTACTCGCAGGCGGCCGGGGTGGTCGCGGACCGCCGGAACAGCGGGCTGGGCCGGGTGCTGAAGCGGGCTCAGGCGGAGGCCGCGCTGGCTGCCGGGGTGACTCTGATGCGCTGGTCGTACGATCCGCTCAAGTCCCGCAACGCGCACTTCAACCTGGACGTGCTGGGCGGCCGGGCACGGGTGCTCATGCCGGACTTCTACGGCGAGGAGCCGCACGGTCTGGCCACCGACCGGCTGATCGTCGACTGGGACCTCGCGGTCCCCGCGCGTCCGCGGGACGAGGAATGGGCCGGACTGCCTCCCGCGCCCCTGGAGGCCGGTCACGTCGTCCGTACCGGCGACGGCCGTGCACTGCTGACCGTCCCGGACTCCTGGCCCGACCACGACCGGTTCACCCTGCGCGAGGCACGGACGCTGCAGGGTGCGGTGGCCGCCGAACTGACGGGCCTGCTCGCGGACGGCTACGCGGCCGTCTCCTGCCGCCGGGTGCGGCCGGGCCAGGCGGCGTACCTGCTCGTCCGCGAGGCCTGACCGGGCCGGCCGCCCGGCCGTCCTCCGCGTGCCCCGCGCCGCCGCGGGAGCCACGCACCACCATGGGACCCGCGCACCGCCGTGGGCGGCACCCGTCCCGAGTGCTTCTCGGAGAGTGCCGCCCATGCCCGTGCCGTCCCCCGTTCACCGGCCGGCCGGGCGGCGGGCAGTGACCAGCCACGCGACACTGCGCAGCCATACGGCACCGTCCGCTTCGTGGGCACGCAGTACATCGGTCAGGGTGCGGGAAGCGAGCTTCAGCTGCTCGGCTCCTGCCTGGGCGAGCATGTGACGTCCGGGACCCGAGTCCAGCATGAAAGCTGCCGCGTCCTCTGCGTCCCGTCCCCAGTTTCCGGCCGCCTCCACTCGCACGGCTTCAGCGCCTTCGAAACCGGCGGCGGACAGGATGCCGAGCGTGCGGTCGAGGTCGGCGAGTGAGAACATTCCCGGCGCTCCCGGCTTGCCGAAGTCCCCGACCGGGAGAATGCCGCGCAGCGCGTCGAAGGCCTGGATCCACTCGTTTCCCTCGGGCTCCGACGCGCAGATGAAAGCCGCACGGCCACCGGGACGCAGTGCGCGTCCGATGTTGGTGAAGGCAGCAACGGGATCGGCGAAGAACATGACGCCGTAGCGGCTGAGGACCACGTCGAATTCAGCGGGCGTGAAGGGGTGGACCTGGGCGTCTCCTTGACTGAAGGACACGTTGGCCAGCCCCTCGTGCCGCGCGCTCGCGCGCGCTCGTTCCAGCATGGGCTCCGACAGGTCCACACCCAGGGCCCGGCCTTCGCGGGCCCGGCCGGCGGCCAGCCGGGTGCTCCGGCCGGCTCCGCAGCCGATGTCGAGGACATTGTCCCGGTCACCGACCGCAGCCGCGTCGAGAAGCGGTTGGTTGAAGCCGTCGTTGATCGCATCCCACCGGTTCTGGTTGCGCGCCCACTGGCTGCCTTCGTAACCGTTCCACGCGTGCGCCTGACTTGTGTTGACGAGGTGATCCATGCGATGCCTCCAAGCATGCCGCCGGACACGGCACTAGAATGGGCGTATGCCCAAACAGTATGGGCGAGCGCCCATACTTGCAATGGGTTCCCTGGAAGGAGTCCTGATGTCACCGCGTGGAGTGGCGATTCCCGATCTGCGGGACCGGCTGTTCGCGGCCGCGGAACGGGTGGTGGCGCGCGACGGCGTCGCGGCCCTGACAAGCCGGGCGGTCACGGCCGAGGCGGGCTGCGCCAAGGGAGTCCTGCACACTCACTTCGCCGGCCTGGACGAGTTCATCTCCGAGCTCGTCCTGGACCGCTTCGCACGCAGCGCCCGGCACGCCGAAGAGCTGAACGGGCGGGTGGGCCACGGTCGCGTGGCGGACAATCTCGCCGAGGTCGCGATCGCCCTGCTGGACTCCCTGGACCCGGCGGTCGTCGGTCTGGCCATGACCCGCCCCGGCGCTTCGCTCCACACCCGCCAGGCACTGGAGTCGGGTGCGCCGGGCTTCACGGCCATGCAGCAGTCGATCACCGGCTACCTGGAGGCGGAGCGGCAACTCGGCCGCGTCGCGCAGGACATCGATGCCGCCACCACCGCGCTCGCGCTCGTCGGTACGGTCCACCACCTGTTGATGACCCGCAGCCCCGACGCTCCGCCGGACGCACGGGAGACGACCGAACGTCTTGTCGCCCTGTTGCTGGGGGACGGTTCGCAGGGCGTTCACACGTCGTGATGCCCCGACAGGCCGCACCCGCACGGCCGGCGGTGGCGTATCGCATGTCAGGGAAACTGGGCGCAGGCCGGCGAGGACGACGCCGACGAGTCGGTCGACTGCCCCCTCCCTCGACCACGAACCGCTTGATGAAGGTCCTGCCACCGTCCCGCGACCCGTGGACGGCGGTCCGGGTGGCGGCCGGCCCTTCACGGGGCATGGCGCGGCGGGGGGCCGGATGCGGAGGTCGCGGCTGTGGCCGGCGCTTCCCGTGGGAGCCGGAGGCGTTTGAGGGCGAGTGCGTTGACGGCGACGATGATGCTCGAGCCGGACATGGTCAGGGCCGCGATCTCCGGGCGAAGCACGAGCCCGGTCGCGGGCTCGAAGACGCCGGCGGCGATGGGCAGGGCGATGGCGTTGTAGCCGATGGCCCAGCCGAGGTTCTGCCGCATCTTGCGCAGGGTGCCCCGGCCGATGCGCAGCGCGGTGGGTACGTCGAGGGGGTCGGAGCGCATGAGTACGACGTCGGCCGTCTCGATGGCGACGTCCGTTCCGGCCCCGATGGCGATGCCGAGGTCGGCTTGGGCGAGGGCGGGCGCGTCGTTGACACCGTCCCCGACCATGGCCACCTTCCTGCCCTCCCGCTGCAGTTCGGCGACCTTGGCCGCCTTGTCTCCGGGAAGGACCTCGGCGATCACGGTGTCGATGCCCAGCCGACCGGCGATCCGCTCGGCCGTGGCCTTGTTGTCGCCCGTGAGCATGACGACCTGAACGCCCAGGGCGTGCAGCTCGGACACGGCGATGCCCGACGTCTCCCGCGGCGCGTCGGCGATGGCGATCAGCGCTGCCGCTCGTCCGTCGACGGCCGCGATGATCGCGGTGCGGCCCGTTGCGGCCAGTTCGTCACGCCGGGCGGCGAGCGGGCCGAGGTCGACGCCCTCGCGCAGCGCCAGCCTGCGGTTGCCGACCGCGATTCGGTGGCCGTCGACCACTGCGGTGGCGCCGTGACCGGGCACGTTCTCGAAATGGCGCGCATCGGCCGCCGGAACCCCCTGCGCCTGCGCGTACCGGACGACGGCATCGGCCAGAGGGTGTTCCGACTCGCGCTCCACGGCCGCCACCAGGCGCAGCACCTCGCGCTCGTCCGCTCCCGGCGCGCTGACCACCTCCGTCACCTCGGGTTCCCCCTTGGTGAGCGTGCCGGTCTTGTCCATGACGACGGTCCGGATGCCTGCGGATGCCTCCAGAGCGGCCGCGTTCTTGAAGAGGACGCCGCGGCGGGCGCCCAGACCCGTACCCACCATGATCGCGGTGGGCGTTGCAAGCCCCAGCGCGTCCGGGCAGGTGATGACGACGACGGTGATGGCGAACAGCATCGCGGCGCTGAACGGCCGGTCCGTGGCGAGCAGCCACACTGCCAGGGTGAGCGCGCCGCCGACGAGGGCGACGAGCACCAGCCAGAAGGCGGCCCGGTCGGCCAGTCGCTGGCCCGGCGCCTTGGAGTTCTGGGCCTCCTGGACCAGCTTCACGATCTGGGCGAGCGCGGTGTCCGAGCCGACCCGGGTGGCACGGACCCTCAGGGTGCCGTTCGCGTTGAGAGTGGCGCCGACCACCGGCGAGCCGGGGGACTTGTGCACCGGCAGGCTCTCCCCGGTCACCGTCGACTCGTCGACCTCGCTCTCGCCCGCCTCCACGACCCCGTCCGCGGCGATCTTGGTTCCGGGACGGACCAGCAGCAGATCGCCTGCAGCGACGTCCGCGGTCGGCACCTCGACGGGCTCACCGTCACGCACGACCACAGCGCGCGGCGGGGCAAGGTCGAGCAGGGTGCGGATCGCGTCGTTGGCACCGCCCCGGGCCCGCATCTCGAACCAGTGGCCGAGCAGCACGAACGACGCCAGCACCGTGGCCGCCTCGTAGAAGACGTCGCCGCCCCCGCTCAATGTGATGACCAGGGAGTACAGCCATCCGGCGCCGACCGCGACCGCTACGAGCACCATCATGTCGAGCGTCCGGGCGCGCAAGGCCCGCACCGCCCCCTGGAAGAAGATCGTGCACGAATAGAAGATCACCGGAAGGCTCAGCAGCAGCGCCCACACGTCCTGCCGCAGCCCGAAGGGCACCGGCGCCTGCAGACCGAACACCTCCTCGCCGATCGGCGACCAGATCACGATCGGCACGGAGAAGAGCGCGGCCACCAGGAAGCGGTTGCGCATGTCGGCGACCATGGCTGCCATCGACATGGCGCCATGGCCGCCGTGGCCCATCATCTCGTCCGGAGAGCGCTGGTCCTCTGAAGCCGCGGGTGCCCCGGAGGGGGGCTGGGGGAACCCGTGGGCCTCGGGTCCGGCCGTCGCTGCCGGGGGACCGGGCGGAAGCCCTGGCGGATCGGGCTCGACCATGGGGTCGCAGATATGGGACGGCACGACCTGGCCTGCGCAGTGGTAGCCGCACTCGGTCACCCACCGCCGCAGCTCGGCCAGCGAGGTCTGCCGCGGATCGAAGACGACCGTGGCCGCCTGCGCCACGGGGTTGACCTCGACGTCCACCACACCGGGACGCCGGCCGAGCACCGATTGGACCGTGCTCTGCTGCGACGCCCAGTTGAGACCGCGTACATCGAGCACGGCTGTGCTGCGCTCCTTGGACGGAGCCGCCGACCGGCGTTGCTGGTGGTCGCCTGGGAGATCGGGCATGGTCACAGCTCCTCGTGGCTGCAGTGCCGTCGGCCGGAACGACGCCCCCACCGCCCTGCCTGCCAAGCTCGGCAGCGATTCGGGCACAGCACCAGTGTCACGCGTGCATCGGGGACCCGCCTGGCTGGTCGACCTCTTCGGGTCCCGCGTCCCGATCACCGGCCCCGCCCATCCCAGGCGGAGGCCCCCGCGAGTCACCGCACGGACGCCGCCGGCGGACACTCGCGCACGGCGCCGTACGCCAGGAAGTACGCGGGCACCCGGTTGAGCCACCGCGAGGTGCCGACCAGCCGCGAGAGCCGCCGGGCACGCCCGGCGTCGCCGAAGGGCGGGCGCCCCGTCAGCACGGGGGCGATGACCTGGGCGTGGGCGATGCGCTGCAACCCCTGCGTCACCGCGGTCGTCGGCCAGCGGCGGCGCTGGACCGCCCGTACGTCCCGTAGGCCGACCTCGCCCCTGAGCAGTGGCTCGACGAGGTGCCGTGCGGCCGCGACGGCGTCCTGCACGGCGAGGTTGATCCCGATGCCGAACACCGGCGACATCGCGTGCGCGGCGTCACCGATGCACAGCAGCCCCGGCCGGTGCCAGCGCCGCAGCCGGTCCAGACGCACGTCGAGGAGCTTCACCTCGTCCCAGGAGCGCAGCGCGTCCACCCGGTCCGCGGTCCAGGGGACGGCGTCCCCGAAGTCGGCCATGAACCGCCCGAGACCCGCGGCTCGCCGGACGGCGTCGGTGCCCTTGGGGATCAGCGCGGCGCACTGCCAGTAGTCCCCTCGGTCGATCATGGCCGTGAGGAACCGGTCGCCGGCGCCCCCGACGAGCCCGTGCGGGTCTCCCTCCCGCCTCGGCAGCCGGAACCACCAGGCGTCCATCGGGCAGGCGAACCTGCGCAGCCCCAGCTCGGGGAGCGACCTCGCCGACGAGCCCCGGCCGTCGCAGGCGACGGTGAGCGTGGCCCGCAGCTCGCCGGTCCGGCCGTCCGAGGTCCGGTACCGCACCCCGGCGACCCGTCCCCGCTCCATCAGATAGGAGGTCGCCTCCGTGTTCATCCGCAGGGTGAAGGACGGCTCCCGGCGCGCCTCGTCCGCCAGCAGGGCGAGGAGGTCCCACTGCGGCACCATCGCCACGTAGTTGTACGGGCCCGGGAGCGCTCCGATGTCGCCGACCGTGACCAGTGCACCGTCCGGCCCGAGCGGCAGCTGGACCGTGGTCACCCGTCGCTGCGGCAGTCGGGCGAACCGCTCGGCCAGTCCCAGGTCGTCCAGCAGCGCCAGGGTGGACGGATGCACGGTGTCGCCTCGGAAGTCGCGCAGGAAGTCGCCGTGCTTCTCCAGGACGGTCACCCGCACCGACGCCCTGGCCAGGAGCAGGGCGAGGACCATGCCGGCCGGACCGCCGCCGACGACGCAGCAGGTGGTCCGCTCCCCGGCGCTCGGCGCCTTCGATGGAATCACCGGATCGGTCATACCGGTAGATATACCCTCAAGATCGGGTAAGCCAGCATTGAACGGTGGGGGCGTACTGTGGAGGCGTCATGAGCCAGCAGCCGGTCCTTCTGCCCTACGGCGACCCGGCCTTCGTCAGGGACCCCTTCCCGCTCTACCGCCGGCTCCGCGACGAGGGCCCGGTGCGCCGCGCGATCATCGCGGGCGGGCTGGAGGCGTGGCTGGTCACCCGGTACGAGGACGGCCTCGCGGCCCTGTCCGACCCACGGCTGAGCAGCGACGTCCGCGACGCCTCGGACCCCCGGGTCATGGAGCAGCTCCCGGCCACGGAACGCGAATCCATGCTGAGCAACATGCTCCGCTCCGACCCGCCCGACCACACCCGGCTGCGCCGCCTGGTCTCGAAGGCGTTCACGGCGCGCAGGGTGGCCGGGATGAGGCCCCGCGTCCAGGAGATCACCGACCGGCTGCTCGACACGGTCGTGCCCGCCGGCCGGGCGGAACTCGTGGCGGACTTCGCGCTGCCCCTGCCGGTCACCGTGATCAGCGAACTCCTCGGAGTGCCCCTCGACGACCGGTACGACTTCCAGCAGTGGACCGACGACATGCTGCTGCGACGAGCGGAACGCCCCGACCCGGCCGTCGTGGACGAGGCGTGGCGGCGGATGCGCGCGTACCTGACGAAGCTTCTGGAGAACAAGCGGGCCCGTCCGGAGGACGACCTGCTCAGCGCTCTGATCACCGCACGGGACGACGAGCAGCGGCTGAACGAGGACGAACTCGTCGCCATGTCGTTCCTGCTGCTGGTCGCCGGGTACGTCACCACGGTCAACCTGATCGGCAGCGGCATCGCCGCACTGCTCGCCCACCCCGACCAGCTGGCGGCGCTGCGGGACGATCCGGAGCTGCTGCCAGGTGCGATCGAGGAGTTCCTCCGGTACGACGGACCGGTCAACCCGGGCATCGCGCGGTTCGCACGCGAGGACGTGTCCATCGGGGGTGTCACCATTCCGCGCGGCGCGACCGTACTGATCGCCTCGGCCCTCGCCGACCGCGATCCGGCGAGATTCCCCGACCCCGACCGGCTGGACATCACCAGACGGGACAACGCCCACCTCGCCTTCGGGCACGGCATCCACTACTGCCTGGGAGCGCCCCTGGCCCGGCTGGAGGGGCAGATCGCGATCGGGACGGCGCTGCGCCGGCTTCCCGGCCTCGCCCTCGCCGTGCCGCCCGGAGAGCTGCGCTGGCGGCCGGGCGGGCTGCGCGGCCCGGCTGCCCTCCCCGTCACCTTCACCCCGGGCGGCGGGCGCTGAGGCACCGGCGGAGTCCCGTGCCCGGATCCGGCACCGCGTCCTTGCGGGCCGGGCTGGGCGCCACCGCCGTTCCGGCCCCGCACGGGAAGGCCGGACCTCACACCGGCGCCGCTCCCGGAGGGTGGATGGCGCCCGCCGTGGCCGTCAACGGAGCACCGCTTCCGCCCCAGCGCAGCGCGACGATCTCCGCCGCCACCGACACGGCCACCTCCTCCGGTGTACGGGCCCCGAGGTCGAGGCCGACCGGCGAACGCAGCCGCGACAGCTGCGCATCGTCGAGTCCTGCCTCGCGCAGCCGCTTCATACGGTCGTCGTGCGTACGCCGGCTCCCCATCGCCCCGATGTAGGCGGCCGGGCGGCGCAGTGCCTCCTCCAGCAACGGCACGTCGAACTTGGGGTCGTGCGTGAGGACGCAGATCACCGTGCGGGAATCGGTCTCGGTGCGCTCCAGATACCGGTGCGGCCAGTCGACCACGACCTCCACGCCCTCCGGGAACCGCTGGGCCGTGGCGAACACCGGACGTGCGTCGCAGACCGTCACCCGGTAGCCGAGGAAGCCGCCGATCCCGGCCACGGCGGCCGCGTAGTCGATCGCGCCGAAGACCAGCATCCTCGGCGGCGGCGCGAACGAATGCAGGAACACGGTGACGTCGTCCTCGCGACGCTGTCCCTGCGGCCCGTAGTGCCGCAGACCGGTTGCGCCCAGCGCGAGTCCACCTCGGGCGTCGGCGGCGACCGCCACGTCGAGCCCTTCCGATCCGAGCGAGCCGGACACGGAGTCCGGCCACACGGCCAGGGTGGCACCGCGCGGCGCCGGACCGTCCGTCACCGCGGCCACGGTCACCGGGCGGTGGGCGGCGACCGACTCGGCGACGGCCCCGAAGGACGGGTCGGTGTCCGGGGAGACGGACCGCACGAGCAGAGTGATGCGGCCGCCGCAGGTCAGTCCGACCGCGAACGCGTCTTCGTCGGTGTATCCGAAGGACTCCAGCCGGGCCCGGCCGTCGGCGACGACGTCCTTCGCGAGGTCGAAGACCGCGCCCTCCACACAACCTCCGGAGACGCTGCCCACGACCTCGTCGTCCGGCCCGACCGCCATCGCCGCGCCGGGTCCGCGCGGGGCACTGCGGCTCACCTCGACGACCGTGGCCAGCCCGAACGGCTCACCGGCCGCGTACCACCGGCTCAGTGACGGCAGGATCTCCCGCATGGTCGGCTCCTCTCGGGCCTCCCTCCCCCAGCCTTCCGCGCCGCGCGTCGGCGGGCCTCCCGGCGGGGCGGGAGAGGGGCCTGCGTCGGTCTAGACCGGGTGCCCCTGCCCGTCCGTACGGTCGGCCTGGCTGGAGAACTTGGACAGGAACACGTCGAACCGGCCGTCGGCCCTACGGCTCATGGTGCCCCCGTCCTGCCAGATGCCGTTCTCGTCCCACCACTGACTGCCGTAGGGGTCGCCCTGGTTCTGGTGGATGTTGTGCATGCCGAGACCCTGGTCGAACGGTTCGCCGAAGATCACGACGGTCCGCCCGGGGACGAGGACGGGCTCGAGCGCGAGGGCGGCGTCGAGATTGGACCCTGAGACCCACGGCCGGGGCCTGCTCAGCCTGTCGAGGATCGCCCGCAGCCGGTCCGGCGGCCGGCCGATCAGTGCGCAGCCGCGCCGGTGCGCAAGCGCCGGGTGCCGGAGGTAGTCGAGCGCACCCGTTCCGGGTGCACGGATGAGGTCGTGGTAGCCGGGCGGCAGGGCTGCCACCGGGCCGAGCGCCGCGGCGTCCAGGGTGAAGACCTTCCACTGGACACCGGTGGCGGACTGCTTGCTGTCCACGTCGACCGCGCACCGGTAGCGCCCGGCGGGTGCGTCGACTTCGAGGTTGATGTGGAACCAGCGGCCCTGTGTGTCGGGCTGGTCCCGGAAGTGGCGGTGCAGCGTCCCTGACAGCACGCCGTAGGCGTCGAGCGGCATGCCGCCCAGTCAACCACCGGCTACGGTCCGTGGTAGGTGACTCGCTGGGGGACGCAGCGCCCCGGGCCCGTGCGGTGCAGCAACGGGTGAGGGTGCCTGCGCGGCATCCGGCCTGCTGTGGAGGCACCGGCGCGGGGCAGCACGGCGTGCGTGCGGCCCCCATGCGTGCAGCACCCGGTGCGTACGGGCCCCGTGCGTACGGGCCCCGTGCGAACGGCGCCCCGTTGTGCGTACAGGCCCCGTGCGTACGGCAACCGTGTGTGCCGTGCCTGGATCCGGCACGGCACACTCCGTGGAGTTCCGTCCGAGGACGGAAGGTCAGGCGTGCATGCGGCGGCTGCGGCGGATGAGCAGGTACCCGCCCAGAACCGCTGCGCCGCTCGCCAGCGAGGCGGCGATCGCTTCGCCGGCGCCGGTCTCGGCCAGGGACGGGGGCCCGGCGACGACCGGCGGCGTCACGGGCTCGACAGGGGTCACGCTCGGGGGCTCGACCGGAGTCACGCTCGGGGGTGTGACCGGGGTGGCGGTGGTGGGCGGGGCCGCGGGGGTGTCCGTCGTCGGCGGCGTGACCGGAGTGTCCGTGACGGGCGGCGTCACCGGAGTACCCGTCGTGGGTGGCGTCACGGGGGTGTCCGTCACCGGCGGCGTCACCGGAGTACCCGTCGTGGGCGGGGTCACCGGCGTGTCCGTCACCGGCGGCGTCACCGGAGTACCCGTCGTGGGCGGGGTCACCGGCGTGTCCGTCACCGGCGGCGTCACCGGAGTGTCCGTGACGGGCGGCGTCACCGGAGTGCTGGTCGCCGGCGGCGTGACCGACGTGCCCGTGCCGCCGTTGGCGCACCCGTTGCCGAACGCCGGGTTCAGCAGTCCCACGACGTTGACGGTGTTGCCGCACATGGTCACGGGCAGGTGCACGGGCGCCTGCACGACGTTCCCGGAGAGGACTCCCGGGGAGTCCGAGGCGAGTCCCTCGGCGCCCGCGTCCGCCTGGGCCACCCCGTAGGAGGACGCGAGGATGCCCGTGGCCGACGCGGCGACGACCACGCACTGGTTCAGAAACTGGCGCATCTTTTCCTTCAGTTGTGTCAGGGCACACGACCGTGCCCTCCCTGTGCCGGCGGCTCGGTGAGCCCGGGAACACTCCTGGCGTGTGGGTCACGCGGCCCGGATCCCGTCCGAGCCGAGGAGCAGCGGAGCCGACAGCCCCTTCAACGACGCAGCGGCGAACCGGCAACCCCCGGGAGGGCTTCTCGCTGCCCAATCACTCGAACGCGCGCGGTATTACTGAACTACCGGCCTCCGGTTGGGCGAACTCCGCGGTGGTTGAGCGGTGTTCCGGTGCCGGGTCGCGGACCGCGGGACAACCGGGGAGTCCCGCCACCGATACGGACGGTCACTCCGCGACCAGCACGGCCACACCGGTGATCCGGCCAGCCGCCAGATCGGCCAGTGCCCGGTCCGCGCTCCGCATCGGATAGCGCGTCACCCGCACGGCGGGCCGCAGTCGTGCCGCCTCTGCGAGAAACGACCGGCCGTCGTCACGGGTGTTGGCGGTGACGCTGCGCACCGTGCGTTCCTGGAAGAGGTGCCGCTCGTAGTCGAGCGCCGGCATGGCCGTCAGATGAATGCCCGCGATGGCGAGGGTGCCACCCCGGTCCAGGGCCTCGAGCGCCGTCGGCACCAGGCGTCCGGCCGGGGCGAAGAGGATCGCGGCGTCCAGGAGCTGCGGCGGCGGGCCGGATCCGGCGGACACCGCCCCGAGCTCCAGCGCCAGCCGCTGCGCCTCGTGCGATCGTGTGACGACGTGGACGTACGCCCCGCGGGCCACCGCGAGTTGGGCGGTCAGGTGCGCGGAGGCGCCGAAACCGTAGATGCCGAGCCTGCCTCCGGAGGGCAACTCGGCCCGCTCCAGCGCGCGGTAGCCGATGATGCCCGCGCACAGCAGGGGCGCGGCCTCCTCGTCGCTCCAGCCTTCGGGGAGGCGGTAGACGTAACGGGCGTCCACGACGACCTGGTCGGCGAAGCCCCCGTGGATGTCCCAGCCGGTGTAACGGGAGCCCGGACAGAGGTTCTCGCGTCCGGCGCGGCACTGACGGCAGTGTCCGCAGGTCCCCGCCAGCCAGGCGGCGCCCAGTCGGTCACCGGTCCGGAGATCGCGCACCTCCGTACCGACGGCGATCACCTCGCCGACCACCTCGTGCCCCGGAGTGCACCTCGGCATTCGGGGCGGCAGGTCCCCCTCGGCGAGGTGCAGGTCGGTCCGGCAGACCCCGCACGCACGGACCCTGAGCAGCAGCTCGTACGGACCCGGCTCCGGCATCTCACGCTCCACGAGCCGCAGGGGTGCGGAGGCGATCGGCGCCGGGTGCTCCACCACCCAGGCGGTGCCGGCGGCAGGGCTCCGAGGTGCCATCGTCGTTCTCCTGACACGGCCGCGGGTGAGCAGGCGAGGGCGTACACGCGCCCGTGCGGGCTCCGGACGGTCCGACGGCACATGGCGCACGGGCCGGGCCCGGTCGCCGGTGGCGGAACGCGCCCGGGCGGCCGATGGCTCCGGTCAGTCGGTTCGTCCCGGTCCGCCTTCCTGCTTCTCGTCGTCGACGATCTCCGCGTCGACCACTTCGTCGCCGTCGTCGGCGGGCCGGCCCGTGCCCGTCCCCTCACCGCCCGCGGCCTGCTGCGCCCGCGCGTCGGCGTACATGGCCTGGCCGAGCTTCTGGGAGACCGCGGCGAGCTTCTCGGTCGCGGTGCGGATCTCGGCCGTGTCCTCGCCCTTGAGCTTGTCCCTCAGCTCGGTGACGGCGGTCTCGACCTCGCTCTTCACCTCGCCGGGGACCTTGTCCTCGTTGTCCTTGAGGAACTTCTCCGTCTGGTAGACCAGC
>NZ_JBVICA010000011.1:240102-242189 GCF_055573115.1 Streptomyces sp. NPDC030222 | reverse complement strand
GGTGTCGCGCACTTCGCGTACGACGACGAGGAGACCTGCATCGCGGAGGTCCGCTACCTCCTGTCGATGCTGCCCTCCAACAACCGCGAGAACCCGCCCCGCTACGAGAGCACCGATCCCGCGGACCGCCGTTCGGAGGCGTTACTCACGCTGGTGCCCGTCGACGGCAACCGTCCGTACGACATGCTCACCGTCATCGAGGAGATCGTCGACGAGGGCGACTACCTGGAGGTCCACGAGCGCTGGGCCCGCAACATCGTCTGCGCCCTCGCCCGGCTCGACGGCCAGGTCGTCGGCATCGTCGCCAACCAGCCGCAGACGCTGGCCGGCGTGCTCGACATCGAGGCCTCCGAGAAGGCCGCCCGCTTCGTACAGGTGTGTGACGCCTTCAACATTCCGATCGTCACGCTGCTGGACGTCCCCGGCTTCCTGCCTGGTGTCGGTCAGGAGCACGGTGGGATCATCCGCCACGGAGCCAAGCTGCTGTACGCCTACTGCAACGCCACGGTGCCCAGGATCTCGCTGATCCTGCGCAAGGCGTACGGCGGCGCCTACATCGTCATGGACTCCCAGTCCATCGGCGCCGACCTGACCTACGCGTGGCCGACCAACGAGATCGCGGTCATGGGCGCCGAGGGGGCCGCCAACGTCATCTTCCGCCGGCAGATCGCGGAGGCCGACGATCCCGAGGTGATGCGGGCCCGCATGGTCAAGGAGTACAAGGCCGAGCTGATGCACCCGTACTACGCGGCCGAGCGCGGCCTCGTGGACGACGTCATCGACCCCACGGAGACCCGCGAGGTGCTGATCAGCGCACTCGCGATGCTCCGCACGAAGCACGCCGACCTGCCGTCCCGCAAGCACGGCAACCCGCCGATGTGACCCGGCCGGCGGGCGCGGGGCGCCCGGCGCGCCCGATCCCCTGGGCCCGGCACAGGGCACCAGGCCGCCGTAACCCTGGAAAGGCACTGATCGCACCATGACCGCCCAGCCCAACGGAGTGACCCCGCCGCTGCCGCCGACCGAGACCGACCGGACGCTGCACTTCGCGGGTCCGGCCACGTTCGGCCGCATCCCCCGCCTCGACCAGGTGGAGAAGGCGGACATCGCCGTGGTCGGGGTCCCGTTCGACGGGGGAGTCACATACCGCCCCGGAGCCCGCTTCGGCGGCAACGCCATCCGCGAGGCCTCCCGCACCCTGCGCCCCTACAACCCGGCGCAGGACGTCTACCCCTTCCACTACAGCCAGGTGGCGGACGCCGGCGACATCAGCGCCAGTCCTTTCGACACGGATGAGGCGGTGGAGACGATCGAGGCCGCCGCCGACGATCTGCTCGCCGGCGGCTCCCGGCTGATGACGCTGGGCGGCGACCACACCATCGCGCTGCCGTTGCTGCGTTCCGTGGCCAAGAAGCACGGGCCGGTGGCGGTTCTGCACTTCGATGCGCACCTGGACACCTGGGACGACTACTTCGGCCAGCAGTACACCCACGGGATGCCCTTCCGCCGGGCCGTGGAGGAGGGCGTCATCGACACCTCGGCCCTCTGTCACGTCGGCACCCGCGGCCCGATCTACGGCAAGAAGGACCTCGACGAGGACGCCAAGCTGGGCTTCGGCATCGTGACCTCGGCGGACGTGATGCGGCGCGGCGTGGACGAGATCGCCCAGCAGCTGCGCGAGCGGGTCGGCGACCGCCCCCTCTACGTCTCCATCGACATCGACGTCCTGGACCCGGCGCACGCCCCCGGAACCGGCACGCCCGAGGCCGGCGGTATGACGTCCCGCGAGCTGCTGGAGATCCTGCGCGGCCTCGCCGACTGCCACCTGGTCTCCGCCGACATCGTGGAAGTCGCGCCGGCGTACGACCACGCCGGCATCACCTCGATCGCCGCGTCGCACGCCGCCTACGAGCTGATCACGATCATGTCCAAGCAGATCGCCCCGGTCCGCTGGGGCCTGGCGAAGTAGCCGCCGCGGGGGGGGGGGGGGGGGGGGGGGGGGGGGGGGGGGGGGGGGGGGGGGGGGGGGGGGGGTGAGAAAAAAAAAAAAAAAAAAAGAAAATCACCCAGCCCACCGTGCCCACGCG
>NZ_JBVICA010000011.1:0-240095 GCF_055573115.1 Streptomyces sp. NPDC030222 | reverse complement strand
CGTCCCCCCCCCCCCCCCCCCCCCCCCCCCCCCTCCCCCCCCCCCCCCCCCCCCCCCCACCCCCCCCCCCCCCCCCCCCCCCCCCCCCGCGCCCGCATTCTTGAATTCACCCGGACGAAACACCGAGGGCACAGGGACTTGCTCCGCCCGGGGCATAGGCCCCTATGGGGTATCGAGACCGCACCTGAGTTCGCCGGGCTGTCGACGATTCTCCCGTTTCCCGGGGCGTCGTTCGTCTTTCCGTCGCTATCGGCACGGTGAGCGTATAAAGCGCGGATAAACCCGGTGGCGCCCGTCCCGTGGATTCGGTCCTGGATTTCTTCCACGCCCGCAATGGAATGCTGGATTCCGGGCCGGAGCCCGGCCCGGATCCGGGCGCCATGAGGCGAGCCCTGACCATCCGACGCCGCATACGGCCGGTTATCAGCGCCCGCGCGAACCGCCCGGCGGTCGGTGGAGTGTTCCCAAGACCATGGCCCGGCACGGGCGTTCCGGTCACCCTTTCGTTCATTGAGTTCATGGGCCGTCGTCCAGGCGAAGGGAGGCGGGGGCCCGAGCCGGGCCGTGAGGCGGCTCCGCCGGCTGCTCCCGATGCGGTCGCCGGGACGGCCGAGGACGGCGGCACCGAGGGCGGCTCCGGCGATCGCCGTGGCCGAGGGCAGACCCTGTTGGGCCGGACTCGCGCCGAACTCCTCGGCGATCACCGGATTCGCCACACCGATGATGAAGAAGTCGGACCCGTCGAGCGGGATCCCGGGTCCGGCCGGCAGCCAGAACGCAGATGCAGCCGTGACATCGACGCGCTGTCGAGCGCGGAACCGAGAG
Source organism: Streptomyces sp. NPDC030222 (assembly GCF_055573115.1). Lineage (NCBI taxonomy): Bacteria > Bacillati > Actinomycetota > Actinomycetes > Kitasatosporales > Streptomycetaceae > Streptomyces > Streptomyces sp. NPDC030222. The sequence goes on along the minus strand of NZ_JBVICA010000011.1, from coordinate 239,270 downwards.
AAGGGGCAGCCGGCAGTCCTGTCGATAGGCGGATACGAAGGGGGCGATTGGGTCGAACGCTCGATCGCCAGTAAGGGTCTCTGCCGGTGATCCCCGCCCTCGGAAGTGCTGCCTACCTGCCGCTCGGTCGCCCGCGGAGCGCTGTGCTCAGAGGCGGGCGCAATCGGGGCACAGGCCCCGGTACGTCAGCTCGACGCCCGACACGGTGAAGCCGAACCGCTCCGAGGCGGGCAGGTCGTCCAGGGGGTCGCCGACCGGGTGGACGTCCCGGATCGCGCCGCAGCCCGAGCACACCAGGTGGTGATGGGGGTGGTGGGCGTTCGGGTCGTAGCGCTTGGCCCGGCCGTCGGTGGACACCTCGGTCACCTCGCCGAGCGCGACGAGCTCGCCGAGGGTGTTGTACACGGTGGCGCGGGAAACCTCCGGCAGGCGGGCGGTGGCGCGCGCGAGCACCTCGTCCGCGGTGAGGTGGACATGCTCGCCGCTGAGCACCTCGGCGACCACCCGGCGCTGGGCCGTCATGCGCCAGCCGCGGCCCCGGAGTCGTTCCAGCAGATCGCTCATGCCCGCCACCCTAACCGTGCGCTCTCCGCGGAACCGGCCCATGTGGTTCCGGTGTCGCATTGACTTGGACTTTGTCCATCGTAGGATCGGTTCTGGTGACAACCAAGGGACAGGACGACAGCAGGGAAGCGCACGTGATGAAGGTTCCCGGACCGGGACCAGTGCCCTGACTGTTCCGCCGCCCGTTAGTTCCTGAGCACAGTGATCCGCCTGATCTGGAAGGATTCCCATGCCTGAGAACCATGACGCAATCGTCACTGATCCGAAGCCGGAGGGCGGAGGCGGCTGTCCGGTCGCGCACGAGCGCGCCCTGCACCCTACGCAGGGGGGCGGCAACCGCCAGTGGTGGCCCGAGCGGCTCAACCTGAAGATCCTCGCCAAGAACCCTGCCGTGGCCAACCCGCTCGGTGAGGAGTTCGACTATGCCGAGGCGTTCAAGGCCCTCGACCTGCCCGCCGTGAAGCGCGACATCGCCGAGGTGCTCACCACGTCGCAGGACTGGTGGCCCGCCGACTTCGGTCACTACGGCCCGTTCATCATCCGCATGGCCTGGCACAGTGCCGGCACCTACCGGATCAGTGACGGCCGTGGCGGCGCCGGCGCCGGCCAGCAGCGCTTCGCTCCGCTGAACAGTTGGCCGGACAACGGCAACCTCGACAAGGCCCGCCGCCTGCTGTGGCCGGTCAAGAAGAAGTACGGCCAGAGCCTCTCGTGGGCGGACCTGATGATCCTCTCCGGAAACGTCGCGCTCGAGTCGATGGGCTTCAAGACCTTCGGCTTCGGCGGCGGCCGCCCGGACGTCTGGGAGCCCGACGAGGACGTCTACTGGGGCCCTGAGACCACTTGGCTCGCCGACGAGCGCTACACCGGCGACCGGGAGCTGGAGAACCCCCTCGGTGCCGTCCAGATGGGTCTCATCTACGTGAACCCGGAGGGCCCGAACGGCACCCCGGACCCGATCGCCGCGGCCCGCGACATCCGTGAGACGTTCCGCCGTATGGCCATGAACGACGAGGAGACGGTCGCACTGATCGCGGGCGGCCACACCTTCGGCAAGACCCACGGAGCGGGCCCGGCGGACCACGTCGGCGACGACCCCGAGGCGGCCCCGATGGAGCAGCAGGGCCTCGGCTGGAAGAGTACGTTCGGCACCGGAAAGGGCGCTGACGCGATCACCAGCGGCCTCGAGGGCATCTGGACGAACACCCCGGTGACCTGGGACAACAGCTTCTTCGACATCCTCTTCGGCTACGAGTGGGAGCTGTTCGAGAGCCCCGCAGGGGCGCACCAGTGGCGGCCGAAGGGCGGCGCCGGGGCGGATACCGTGCCCGACGCCCACGACCCGTCGAAGCGCCACGCCCCGACCATGCTGACGACCGACCTCTCGCTGCGGTTGGACCCGGTCTACGAGCCGATCGCGCGGCGCTTCCACGAGGACCCCGAGGCCTTCGCGGACGCGTTCGCCCGCGCCTGGTTCAAGCTGACCCACCGCGACATGGGCCCGGTCGTCCGCTACCTCGGCCCCGAAGTCCCGACCGAGACGCTGCTGTGGCAGGACCCGCTCCCGGCGCGGACCTACGAGCTGATCGACGCGCAGGACATCGCCGCCCTCAAGGAGCAGGTCCTCGGCTCGGACCTGTCCGTGTCCCAACTGGTCTCCGCGGCGTGGGCGTCGGCCTCGTCGTTCCGCGGCAGCGACAAGCGCGGCGGAGCCAACGGCGGACGCATCCGTCTCCAGCCGCAGAGCGGCTGGGAGGCCAACGGCCCCGACCAGCTGGCGACGGTCCTGCGCACCCTGGAGGGCATCCAGCAGTCCTTCAACGCCGCGCGGTCCGACGGCAAGCAGGTCTCGATGGCCGACCTGATCGTGCTGGCCGGCTGCGCGGCCGTCGAGCAGGGTGCCAAGGACGCGGGATTCGACGTCCGGGTGCCGTTCACGCCGGGCCGCGTGGACGCCTCGCAGGAGCAGACGGACGTCGAGTCGTTCGCCGCGCTGGAGCCGGCCGCCGACGGGTTCCGCAACTACATCGGCAAGGGCAACCGGCTCCCGGCCGAGTTCCTGCTGCTCGACCGGGCGAATCTGCTGACCCTGAGCGCCCCCGAGATGACGGTCCTGGTCGGTGGTCTCCGCGTGCTGGGCGCGAACCACCGGCAGTCCTCGCTCGGCGTCTTCACGAACGCCCCCGGGACGCTGACGAACGACTTCTTCGTCAACCTGCTCGACCTGGGCACGACGTGGAAGGCGACGTCCGGGGACGCGAACACCTTCGAGGGCCGTGACGCCGTCACGGGCGAGCTCAAGTGGACCGGCAGCCGCGCCGACCTGGTCTTCGGCTCGAACTCGGAGCTGCGTGCCCTGGCGGAGGTCTACGCCTCCGACGACGCGAAGGAGAAGTTCGTCAAGGACTTCGTGTCCGCCTGGGACAAGGTCATGAACCTGGACCGGTTCGACCTCGGCTGATCCCGGCCTCCGGGCCGGCCCCTCACGGGCCGGCCCGGACGAGCGCCCGTGCGGGGGCGGGCACTCGGGACCGGGGCCCGCTCCAGGCTTTTGTGAAGGCCTTTCGACACGAGCCCCGACCGCTGCTCTTGCTGCTTCTTGCGGCGGGCTCAGCAACCGGGCGTGATGCCGGGCCGCACCAGTTCCTCCAGCAGCGGCCGGAAATGGGCGAAGTCACGGGCCTGGGAGCGCGGACCGTGCGGTCCCGGGTGCCCTGGGCGGTGAACTTGTTTCTCGCCCGCCGGTACGGCCCCGGACGAGGCCACCCACAAGGGCGCATCCCGCTCCAGGGGCGGCGGAGCCACCTGGGCCGGGGGCTTGTCGATCAGGCAGTGCCGGCTGCGGGGTTGCTCCCAGGTGTGCGGCTGGGCGGTCACCTTCAGCGGCGTGCCGGCCGCACTGAGCGACAGCGAGCCGCGCATCGCCGTACTCGCCGCCGGCGGCCGGACGAACGCCGAGATCGGCGAACTCCGGCACCTCGCCCGACGCACCGTCGAGACCCATCCGACCCACGTCCACCGCAATCTCGGCATCCGCCGCCGCGCGGAACTCTCCGCAGCCCTGGACCGCCTGCGGGAGGACGGGAAGCAGGCCCCGCCGCCCCGCCCGCCGACGCTGCGGCCGGTGCAGGTGTCCATGGACGGGCCGGTCCGTGCCTCCCCTGCCAAGGGCCGGTCGTCCCGCAACAGGGACGTTCGGGCCCTCTCCTACGGGAACGGTGAGCGGGCAGTGTGGACCGTGCCGGCGCATCCGCCGGCCGGGCATCTGCTGCGGCCCGGTGACCACCGTGGAGACGGGCGGACAGCCATGACCACCTATGTGTACGACTTCGCCGAAGGCGGCCGGGGCATGGCGGGCCTGCTCGGCAACAAGGGCGCGAACCTCGCGGAGATGGCGGGCATGGGACTGCCGGTGCCGCCGGGTTTCACGGTCACCACCGAGGCGTGCCGGGTGTTCCTGGCCACCGGTGAGCCCCCGCCCGGGATGGCGGCTCAGATCGACGACCACCTCGCGGCCCTGGAACGGGCGACAGGAAGGAGCCTGGGGCAGGCGGTCGACCCGTTGCTGGTCGCGGTGAGGTCCGGGGCGCGGGTCTCGATGCCGGGAATGATGGAGACCGTCCTCGATGTCGGGCTGAATGACTACTCGGTCCTCGGGCTGGCCAAGACGCCGGAGCGCGAACGGTTTGCCTGGGACTCGTACCGGCGCCTCGTGCAGATGTTCGGCACCACGGTCATGGGGGTCGACGGCGCCCTTTTCGAGAAGACCCTCGCCCGTGTGAAGGAGCAGCACCGGGTTCCGGACGACAGCCGGCTGGACGTCTGCGACCTCATCAGGATCGTCGAGTCGTTCCAGGACCTGATTCATGAGCGGACCGGCCGCGAGTTTCCGCAGGACCCGGCCGAACAGCTGCGGCAGGCGGTGCTCGCCGTGTTCGCGTCGTGGAACGGCGAGCGTGCCCGGCTCTACCGGCGCCGCGAGCACATCCCGGACGACCTCGGAACCGCGGTCACCGTCCAGACCATGGTCTTCGGCAACCTGGGGCCGGATTCCGGCAGCGGCGTCGCCTTCACCCGCGACCCGGCGACCGGTCGCCCCGGCGTGTACGGCGACTATCTCCCCAACGCCCAGGGCGAGGACGTCGTCTCGGGCGCCCGGACACCGGTTGCCGTGGAGGAGCTGGCGGCACTCGATCCGGAGTCCTTCGCGCGGCTACGCGAGTACTCGGCCCGTCTGGAGGCCCACTACCGCGATCTGTGCGACATCGAGTTCACCATCGAGCACGGCACCCTGTGGATACTCCAGACCCGGGTGGGCAAGCGCACGGCCCGGGCCGCCTTCGGCATCGCCTCGCAGCTGGCCGACGAAGGGCTGATCACGCCCCGGGAGGCCCTCGCCCGCGTCGACGGAGCGGGTCTGGCACGGCTGATGTTCCCGTGCTTCGCCACGACCGGCGCGGAGGACGTGATCGCCCGGGGCGTCCCTGCTTCGCCCGGCGCGGCGGTGGGCGCGGTCGTCTTCGACTCCGCGGAAGCGGTACGACGGGCAGGTGCCGGCGAGAAGGTCGTTCTCGTACGCGACGAAACCACGGCGGACGATCTGCCCGGCATGGTTGCCTCCCAGGCGGTGCTGACCAGTCGCGGAGGGAAGACCAGTCATGCAGCGGTCGTCGCGCGCGGCATGGGCAAGGTGTGCGTGTGCGGGGCGGAGGGCATCGTCGTGGATTCGCGGGCGCGCTGCTTCGTCACCGGGGACCTGACCGTCCCCGAGGGCACCGTCGTTTCCGTGGACGGCACCGAAGGGCTGGTGCGCCTGGGTGCCGTGCCGATGGTCGACTCGGAGGTCATGCGCTACTTCGAGGGCGGCGGTCGACAGCCGGCCCCTGGCGCCGAGGAGACGGTCCGGTACGTCCACCGGATGATGCGGGAAGCCGACGCGGCGCGGCGACTGGAGGTGCGGGCCAACGCGGACACCCCCGAGGACGCCGAGCGAGCACGCCGCTTCGGCGCCCAGGGCATCGGCCTTTGCCGTACCGAGCACATGTTCCTCGGCGACAGGCGTCCCCTTGTCGAGGCCCTGGTCCTCGCGCAGGGCGGCCCCGAGCGCGAAGCCGCACTGGCCGCACTCCTGCCGCTCCAGCGCCAGGACTTCGTCGGGATCCTGGAAGCCATGGACGGCCTGCCGGTGACCGTGCGCCTGCTGGACCCGCCCCTGCACGAGTTCCTGCCCGACCGCACGGAGCTGGCCGTCCGGGTCGCCCGGGCGGAATCCGGCGGCAGCACGCCCGACCCACGGGACGCCGCCCTCCTGGCCGCCGTCACCCGCATGCGCGAGGAGAACCCGATGCTGGGCCTTCGCGGCGTACGGCTCGGACTGGTCGTGCCCGGTCTCGTCGCCATGCAGGTACGGGCCGTCGCCGAGGCGGTCGTGACCCGCATACGGGCAGGCGGCGACCCCCGTGCCGAGATCATGGTGCCCCTCGTCGGAAGCGTGGAGGAGCTGCGGCTCGTACGGGACGAGGTGGACCGCGTCCTCGCCGCTGTGGCCACGGAAGCCGGCGTCGCGGTCGACTGCCCGGTCGGAACGATGATCGAGCTGCCCAGGGCGGCGCTGACCGCGGGCGACATCGCCGAGGAAGCACGGTTCTTCTCCTTCGGCACCAACGACCTCACCCAGACCACCTGGGGCTTCTCCCGCGACGACGTCGAGGCCGCGTTCTTCCCCGCCTACCTCGACAAGGGCGTCTTCCAGACGTCGCCGTTCGAGACCATCGACCAGGACGGAGTGGGCCGCCTTGTCCGCATCGCGGTGACCGAGGGCCGTGCGGTGCGTCCGGACCTGGGCCTCGGCGTCTGCGGAGAACACGCCGGTGACCCGGTTTCCGTCCGGTTCTTCCACGACGCAGGACTCGACTACGTCTCCTGCTCGCCGTTCCGGGTGCCGGTCGCACGACTGGAAGCCGGCCGGGCGGCTCTTTGAACAGGGGGCGGCGATGAGGGGCAACGCCGGGGACGGGCAGGATCGCCGGGGTCCTTGTCGGCGCGCACCGGAGCGTCCCGGCCGTCTTCGGGATCATCGCCTTGGGCGGCCCAGGGACGGCTCACGGACACGTGTCCCGACCTGCTGTGGGTGGTGTACCGGGTGGTCGGCCTGATGGCAGGGCGTGTTCCTCGCCTCGCTCCTCGCTCATGAGCCGGCGCACGCGGTCGTGGCCCGCCGGAACGGCGTCGAAGTCGACGACATCGTCCTGTGGCTGCTCGGTGGCGTGGCCCGGACCAGGACGGAGGCCCCCACACCGGCGGCCGAGCTGCGGATCGCCGGGGCGACACGGCTCTCCGCGTCTGTCGGTCCGTACCGGTCCCGGCTGCCCTCGCATGGCACAGTGTCCGCGGTTGACTCATTGCGGACATGCATGGACGGAAGGGTAGAAGCGTATGGGCGAGCAGGATCCGACTCCGCGGATCGTGGTGGGCGTGGACGGATCGCCCTCGTCGCACGCGGCGCTGCGCTGGGCCGTCCGGTACGCCGGTCTCGTGGGCGGCACCGTGGAGGCGGTCGCAGCTTGGGAGTTGCCCGGCGCCGAGTCCTGGTCCGCCCCGGCGGTCGACACGCAGTTCGACGAGGAAGAGGCCGAGCGCGGTCTCGTGGAGGAGGTCCGCACTGTGCTCGGTGAGGCCGGCGCCGCCCAGGTGCGTGAGCGCCTGGCGCGCGGCAACCCGGCCGAGATCCTGGTGAAGGCGGCGGAGGGCGCCGAGCTGCTGGTGGTGGGCAGCAGGGGGCGTGGCGGCTTCCGCCGGCTGCTGCTGGGGTCGGTGAGCCAGCAGGTGGCGCTCCACGCGCCCTGTCCGGTGACCATCGTCCGTCCGGATGCCGCGGTGGAGGCCGCGGCGCCCTGAGCCCGGCGGTGGGCGAGGCCGGTCGGACCCGGGTCCGACCATGACGTCTGCGATGGGTGCACTTCCGGCTCCGGGACCGGTGGGGTAACGGCTTCGGTCGTCCACACACTGTGGCGCCGAGGGCGAGGGCGGTGCCACGAGGCATGGTGGTGTGCGCGCTCATGTTCATCGAGGGGACAATCTCACGAGCCCTCTCCTGCCCTGCGTACGCGTCCTTCGGGGTGCTCGCCTACTACGCCATCGCCATCGCCAACGCCTCCGCCCGGACTCTCGCCCCGGACGAGGGCCGACCGGCGCGGATCGTCCCGGTCGTCGGGGTGGTCGGCTGCCTCGTCCTCGCGGTCGCCCTGCCGGCCTCGTCGGTGACCTCCGGCGCCGCAGTTCTGGCCTCCGGCGCCGCTGCCTGTGGGGTGCTTTCGCGGGGTGACCGCCCGCGGGGCGTGACCGCGGCGGAGCTGGAGGCGCGCGCATCCACGGTGGTCAGCCGGTGCGGCGGGAGCGGGCCCGCGCCAGCCCGCCGATGACCGCGCCGACCAGCCTCAGCAGCGGCCGCGGTGGCCCGGAATCGCGCGGTGGTCAGGGTGTATGCCTCGACGTCGGCGGACTGGGCCAGGTCGTGCGCTGCCGCTGGTGCGGCGAGTACGAGGTCTCCGAGCAGGGCGGCCGCGGCGGTGGCAAGCAGGCGACGAACGGACATGAAGCTGTCCATCGTGATCATGCCGTGGCTGGCCCGGGTCAAGCGCAAGGCCGGGCAGGAGATGAACTCCCGCTTGGTCGTCGCGGACGCCGCCGAGACCAAGCTGTGCGCCTGGCTGTCGGTGTCTACCTTCGCCGGGCTGCTGGCCTTTGCCCTCTTCGGCTGGACCCGGCTCGACCCGGTCGCCGGGTTCGTCATCGCCGCCTTCGCCGTCATGGAAGGCAAGGAGGCCTGGGAAGGCGAACTCGTCTGCGACGACGGCTGCGACGACGACAAACCCGCCGCGAACGGCACGACGACGTCGTGCTCGCACGGCTGCAACTGACCGGCCCGCCACGGACACTGCGCGGGCCCTTCCAGAAGCGGTCGTCGTCGATGCCGACGGGCACCTTCTCCGGCGGGATGCCCAGAAACTGCATTGGGCAGGTGGCGGGCTCCGGGCCGGTCGACGGCGGTCTGCGCCCACTGCGCGCCCCGGGTGCGACAACATCGGCGGCGGCCATTCGTTGCGCAGCTCATGGGACGGGAAAAGGCGAATGTGCGCTGAGTAACTACATGGATTTCGGGATGCCGGGGTGGTTCCCCAGTTCACGGACACAGGACTGGGAAGTCGGCCTTGACCCAAAGAGCACGGACGGCGGCGGCCTTGACATCGACGGAGTCGTCCTCAGTGCTCCATATCTTGGCCTGGACGGTGGAGTTGTTGACCGATGGCCAGCCCGGGTTCCCGGTGGCAGCGAAATCAGCCCACGCGCGCATCATGCGGCGTGCCAGTCCGTAGTCTGCGGTTGTGGGTGCGCCGCCGATGAGGAAAGCCAGGCAGTCGGTGTCGATGTTGCCGAAGACGAAGGGGATGTCCGCACAGTGCCAGGCCCGCACGATCCCGTTCGGACCGGTGCGCCGACGATCGAAACGCGATAGGAACGCCCGGCCGCCGGCTTGGGCGTGAAGCTCGGCGAGTCGGTTGCTGTACTCGCCGAATAGGAGATCCCCGAAAACGGCGAGGTAGACGTCGAGCACCGGGGCGTGGGGCATCGCAGCGCGATAGCCGGCCACCAGGCCGTCAGGGAGGTGGAAGTCTCTGGCGAAGAGAGCCAGCTGTTCATCGGTGGTGATTTTCGCGCTGCTGCCGACGGCGTCGAGCAGCCAGTACTCCTCTGTGGTGTGGCAGACCAGCAGGTCCACTTCCCGGGTCGCACCGGATGCCATCCCCGTGAGGGGGTCGGTGGGTAGGACGTCGCCATCAAGGACGGGGGCGTAGAGCGAAGGGTCGTAGTGGCGGGATCCAGAGGCGGGGTCACGCCGGTAGGCGTTGACCACCTTGTCGGAGGCGATGACCAGCTTCTGCGGAGTCGCAGATGTCAGGCCTTCGGGTGTGGCGGGGCAGCCCGCTGCCGCAGCGATCTCACGGGTGGTCGCCGCGGCGATTTCGAGCGTGTAGCAAGGGCTGGCGGCGCTGTGAGCGATGGCACGGTGGAACAGGCCGCGGGCGCGGTCCATCACCATCAGGCAGGCAACCGAGGCGGCCCCGGAGGACTGGCCGGCGACCGTGACATTGCCAGGGTCGCCACCGAAGGCCGCGATGTTCTCACGAACCCAGCGTAGGGCCGCGACCTGGTCGAGCAGGCCCCGGTTGTCCGGATAGGCGATTGCTCCGGCGGCGGGCACGTGGCCAAAACCTTCAAAGCCGAGCCGGTAGTTGAGGGTGACCACGACCAGACCGACGCGGGCCAGCTCGGTTCCGTCGAAGTCGGGTTGGGCTGAGGACCCGAAGGTGTAGGCACCGCCGTGGATCCAGACCAGGACGGGCAGACGGCCCCCCTCGGGGGCCGGGGTCCATATGTTGACGGTGAGGATGTCCTCATCGTCTGGTGACCACACGGGTGCGCCGGGCAGCTCTGCTGACTGCGGAGCGACCGGGCCGAAGGCCGTGCAGTCCCGCACTCCACTCCACGCCGGTGCCGGGAGAGGTTCCCGGAACCGATCGGCGCCGAATGGCGGGGCGGCATAGGGGATGCCAAGGACGGCGACGACTCCGGCAGAGGCCCGAAAACCTTGGACCGAACCATTCTTCGTCTTGAAGGTGTCCATCGGAATATTGCCTCTCGGTTGCCGGATCGCCGGGGAGCGCGAGGCTTCAGCTTGCCAGGAACCAGTCCGAACTCGCCGCGGAGAAACGACGGTTCTTCCGTCGACGCCAACGCCGGCCCCACATCATCCGCGGCTACTTCCACGGCTCCCACGTCCGTTACACCGTCGAAGAGAACCCTTTGAGCTTCTGATCAATAGTGGTGCCCCCTCGTGTGGTCGAGTGGTGCTCCCCGCCCGGACGGACAGGGTGGTGCAGCGCCGCGCGCCCGGAGATCACGGTGGTGGTCCAACCGGGCACGCGGCGACTCACGTGGCGGAGGCCGGGGAAGTCTCCGTGCGACGGTCGAGCCGCCCGCGCAGGTCACGCACCTGTCGCGCGGGGTGCCTTCAGGCCGCGCCGAGACGATTGATGTCGGCGTTGTGGAGGACCGACGGGCCGCTGCCGTCGAGCCGGACGGCGGTGATCATCGCGCGCCCCAGGGCGTCGGTCGTGGTCACGTGGTTGGGGACCAGGCGACGCAGCAGCGGGTACAAGGGGGCCGTGACCCGGTACAGAACCCGGTACAGGGGTGTCCTGGAGGGGGTGCCGCTCACGGGCTGGATGTAGCCGGGTCGGAACATGTACGCGCGGAACGGCATCGCCAGCAGCGCGTTCTCGGTGCGGCCCTTGACCCGCGCCCACATGAAACGGCCCGCCTCCGTGCTGTCGGTGCCCTGCCCGGACACGTAGACGAAGGTCGGTGAAGGGCTGGCGGCGCTCACGGCTCGGGCGGCGGCGAGTGCGTAGTCGTAGGTGATACGGGTGTACTCGTCCTCACGGCGGCCGGCGGCGGAGACACCCAAGCAGAAGAAGCAGGCGTCCAGATCCTTCAACTCGCCCCGGATGGCCGAGTAGTCGGTGAAGTCCGTGTGGACGATCTCCCGGACCTTCGGGTGCCCCAGGTTCAAGGGCTTGCGGACGACCACGAGTACCTCGGTGACGCCCTCGTCCAGCAGGCAGGCGCGCAGCGCACCGTGTCCGACCATGCCGGACGCACCGAAGATGACCACACGCATGACTGCTCCGGAAGTGAGGATGAACAGAGGGAAGAATGGAGGGGCTGTAATCAGGAGGTACCGCGGGTGAGCATGCCGGCGATGAGCGTCGCCAGGGTCTCCCTCAGCGCGAAGGAAAGGTCCATCCGCAATGTGGCCGGGGAGGGGTGGCCTCGTAGGTGGAGAGGATGGCTGCGGACGGCCGGGCATGGGTCCACATCGCACCCGCCACCATGATCGCCTGCGAGCACAGCTGCTCCGCCCGCCCTGTTCGGGCAAGGTGAACGCGCACCGACGCGGCCAGGCCGGAGTTGGCGAGGGCCGCTTCAGAGCGGGCGGCGGCCTCGGCAGAGACGTTGTGCTCCAGCACCCCCGCCTGCGCACCGGGTAGGTCACACAGCACCCGGCGCTTGGCCACGGACTGGGTGGGGGACAACAGCGAACATCTCCCTGCTCTCCGAAGGGCGGATCCGGGTGGATCTCCGGACCGCAGCTCCGCCAGTTCCGCCGTCCAGTCATCCAGCGGACGGCGGGCTGAGTCTCGAATCGGGGAAATCGGGTGCGCAGCTGGCTTCGGCGCCTCAGGACCGTTGGGATTGCTCCAGGGTGAGCGGGAACGTCGTGCCCGTGAGTTCCTCGGACATCGTCCACAGTCGCTTGGCGGCTTCGGAGTCGCTGGCCGCGGGGGTGCGGCCGACCAGTGTCGGGGCGCCGCGCAGCTCAGCGAAGCCCTTGGGACCGACGTAGCAGGCTCCGGGCAAATCCTGGGTGGCGGCGTACAGGGTCGGGAGCGCGCCCGCCTTGGGGTCCTGGGCCATCAGCTTGTTGCCGATGAGGAGGGACAGTCGAGCCAGCGGGTTACCGACGCGGCTTTGCAGGTTGGTCGAGGCCCAGCCGGGGTGTGCGGCCAGGGCGCGTACGGGTGATCCAGCACGTGTGAGGCGGCGCTGGAGTTCGAGGGTGAACAGCAGGTTCGCCAGCTTGGACTGGGCGTATGCGCGCGTCTGGTCGTAGTCGCCGGTGTGGTCGGGGTCGTCGAAATCGATGGCGTCGATCCGGCGGTGGGCGAGGGAGGACAGGGCCACGACGCGGTCGGTGATGTGCGGCAGGAGCAGGTTCGTCAGTGCGAAATGGCCCAGGTGGTTGGTGCCGAACTGCATCTCGAAGCCGTCTTTGGTCTGCTGCTGCGGGAGCATCATCACGCCCGCGTTGTTGATCAGCACATCCAGGGAGCCCTGCCAGGAGGCGGCGAACTGTCGCACCGAGGCGAGGTCGGCCAGGTCGAGCCGGCGGACTTCGGCGCTGCCGCTGATCATCGCGGCCGCGGCGCGGCCGCGGTCGGGGTTACGGACGGCGAGGACGACGTGCATGCCGGCCCGGGCGAGAGCTTGGGCGGTGATGATCCCGAGCCCGCTGTTGGCTCCGGTGATGACGGCCCTGCGGCCGGAGAGGTCGGGGAGGTCGGTGGCGTTCCAGTCAGTACCCATACCCTGAATGTAGACTCCGACAACAATGCTGTCAATGACAACAAAGATGGCGACGGCAACATTCCGGATATGCTGAGGGGCATGGTCAAACGCCCTTACCACCACGGAGACCTTCGCTCCGCCCTGCTGACCAGCGCAGAGCGCACCCTGCGAGAGAAGGGCGCCGCCGCGCTTGCCCTGCGGGAACTCGCCCGCGAGATCGGGGTGAGCCATGCCGCACCGGGGCGTCACTTCAAGGACAAGCAGGCGCTGCTCGACGCACTGGCGGTCGTCGGCTTCGAACGCCTGGCGGGCTCCCTGGAAGAAGCCGACAACGCCGAAGAGACGCTCGAGCGCCGACTCGTCTCGTTCGCAAGGACCTACATGGACTTCGCGCTCCACAACGCTGAACTGCTGGACGTGATGCAGACCCGTAAGTACGACCCGAACGCCCCGGAGGAGCTGACCGCAGCCGTCGACCGCATCATGGCGGCCTTTCTGCGGATGATCGCGGACGGACAGGACCGGGGCGAGGCCATCCCGGGGGATCCCGCCCGGGTCTCCCTCGTCGCGGTCGCCACCCTGCAAGGCCTCGCGAGCCTCGTGGCACACCGCTCATTCCCAGACGGCGCCCTGGAGGACCTCGACGAAGTCGTCCATCACCTGGTCCACGGCCTCGCCCCCCGCTGAAGTCCGGCCCGGGCCAGCAGAACCGTTCCACCACGCTTGTGCCGTTCGGGGACATGACCGGGGACAGCTGCAACGACATTCTCGTCCACAAGACCAACGGTGAACTCTGGCTGTACGAGCCGAAGTGCGGCAGCGGCGCCACCCTCCCGACGGCTCCGTCGAAGCGGATCGGCACCGGGTGGACGGGATACGCGTTCGTCAGCAGCGGCGACCTGAACGGCGACGGCATCGCCGACCTCCTCGCGCGGAAGGACGCGACGGGCGAGCTGTTCCGGTACGCGGGTACTGCGTCCGGCGGGCTCACCAAGGCCGTGAAGATCGGTTCGGGCTGGGGCGGCTGCACCCTCATCGGCACGGGCGACCTGAACGGCGACGGCAAGAACGACCTGCTGGGCCGGGACGCCTTCGGCCGCCGGTACCGGTACGACGGCACCGGCACCGGCACGCTCGGCACGCGCACCCAGATCGGCACCGGCTGGAGCGGGCACAACCTGTACTGACCGCAGCCGCGTCCGGGCCCCGCACCTCACACCGGATAGCGCCAGCCCGTGACTGCGGCATCGTTGGCGCGTCGGCGGAGGTCGACCACGTCCGCCGCCCAGAGCACCGCATGAAGGGCTGAGCGCGCCCCGGGACATCCCGGGGCGCGCGCTCGGGCACATTGACCCAACCTAGTCCGCCCAGGTCAGGCAGTACTGCAACGACTAGCCCCCGCGACACCACGAGTTCAGCCTCAGTAAAGACCGGAATTTCCGGCCGCGTGTACTAGGATCCGCAGCCAGTATCACTCGATCGACCGTTGCTCACCCAATCGATAGGAGGCCCGGTGATCGGCGTGCTCGTGACTTTCACGCAGACCGACAAGTTCGATCATTCAACTCTCGTAAAGATTGCCGGCGAACTCCGCGGACCGTTCGAAGGCATGGCCGGCCTTCGCTTCAAGAGCTTCATGGTCGACGAAGACGGAGTTCAGGCAAGGAACTTCTACCTGTGGGATAACGAGGAGAAAGGCCGCTCCTTCTTCACGGAGGAGCTCATCGGCAAGGTGACGGGGATTTATGGAGTCCCGCCCAAAATCGAATTCCTCGATATCGTGGGGTTCGTCGACAACTCTGGCACCTGATTCTCGAAGAAGGCTGTCGAACAAACCTTTGCTGTCCAGGCTGTTTTGGACCATCTGGGCATGCCACAGAACTTCCTCGCATGCGATCGAGACCAACCGCTGCTGCACAAGCCCGTGCGTGTCGCGCGGTCATCGGCGCCGTCCACGACTGACGCATTCCCGCTCGGGTGACTGTGCGGCGGGTCAGTGCTACCAGGGCGAGGAGCACGAGTGCGGCGATGACGATGTGCATGCCGGAGAGTGCGATCGTGCTGGCCGTATCGAAACCGGCGGTGAACGTCTGCGCTGTCGTGGCCAAAGCAGCACCCACCCCCACGACCTGGGCCGCCCGCAGGACGGCACGCCGTTCTCCGGCCGCCGCCAGCAGCAGCTCGGCGACCTGCAGTCCGGCGACACTCTGGTGGTCCCCGACCTGCAGGAACCTCGCGCCTCCGGGCGTGTGCCGAACCAGCTCACCGCCGGCTGACCGCTACCGCCGCACTCCGGAACATGGAGTTGATACGCCCCCGGCGACCACACACGGTCATCCAGGGGCTGGGTTCCTCGGGCACTGGCGACAGTCGAATACGAGAGCTCACCAGTACCAAGGCCGGTCTCCCGCCCGAGGCAGGACCAGCCCATGTTCGACACCCCCGCCACCGGATGCGGAGCCGGCCGGCTACGAAGACGCGACGAGTCTCCTTGAGGAGCCGGCGGTGACGATGCCGAATTGAGCATCCGCACGAAATCCACAGACGGCCTGGTCGACAAAGTGAATTGAACGACAAAGGGGAGCGAGGCTCGAAAAACCCGCCCGGATTACAATGCCGGGCACGTCATCAGGGACATGAAGGTTCACCCTGACGAGCCGAAGTCAGTGACGGCACCCGAGTTTCCCGAAGACCCTGCAGACGCTGGCGGCTTCGGTGCGGGTGGTCCCTTCGGGCTCCCGAGTGGGAAGACGGCCCAGTCGGAGTATCCGCAGCGATCAACAACACAGCGGCGTGTCCCGTTCATCTGTCTTATAGGCCTGTTGAGCTGACGACCAAGCGTGTCTCTCAATGGTCCCCCGGGCACGACCGAACCATGGCCAGGGAAGTACCCCGGGAGCCTCGCGTGCTCCATCGACGGACTCACTTGACCCAGAGAGCGGTGCACTCATGCGTCCTGACCGCGGATTCGGACCACTTCCCCAACGCGCCAAGCTGGTCACCGGCGTCTCCATGGCGGCACTGTCCCTGATGATGCTCGGCCTTGCCGCGCCCACCCTGGCCAGCGCACCCGGCCCCGTGACGGCGGGGGTGAGCAAGGCACCGGTACCGGGGAGCGACAGGTGTGACAAGTACCCGTACGGCGACCAGGCGTTCGGCGACGCGGCAGGCGACAACGGCGGAGATCGATGCAAGGGCCAGACCGGACCTACTGGACCAACCGGGCCCACTGGCGACCCGGGCCCCACCGGGTCGACGGGGCCTGCCGGCAGTACTGGTGCTACCGGGGCGACGGGCCCTGCTGGTACCACCGGTGCTACTGGGCCGACGGGGCCTGCCGGCAGTACTGGTGCCACCGGGGCGACGGGCCCGGCCGGTCCGACGACCACCTACACGCGCCCCGGGCCGGAGCAAACAGCGCCCCCGGGGGTTGCCACCCAGTCCATCATCACGTGTGACCCCGGAGACGTTGCCACCGGCGGCGGGGAGACGATCGTCGGCCCATGGCCGGGTGATTACAGCAGTCTCCCGCTCACCAGCGCCGGCGTGGCAGTCGGCTGGGTCGTGTCGATTGTCAATGGTGCCGACGAGGACGTCTTCGTCCAGGCCACTGTGGTGTGCGCCGACATCGCCCCTTAGCAAGGCCGCAGTGGTGACACCCGCCCTCCGCAGCGCGGCAGGTGATACCGGCACCCCTACTGGCGGGCTACTTGTTCCCTGTCGTCCGGGCCAGGGCTCCGGGGCCCGATCGAGGAGTCCACGGCCGGCAACTCGTCCAGCTGACCCGTCAACGGATGCCGCACCCGCTGGAACGTTTCCCGCCCGGCCTCCGCCCGAGCCCGTCCATCGGGCACGCTCACGTGCGGGAAGCAGCCGTCGACGAGGACGTCGCCGGCTCACTGGTGTACGAGGTGCACGGCGCTGGTGTGTACGGCCGGTTCAGTGTCGGGCGGGCTGTCTACCGGCCGTAGCCGCTGCCTGAAGGCATCCGGGTCGCCTGCGGGCATGCTCGACAGCGCTGCCTGCCGCACGACTTGGGATCGGCGACGAGCTCCGGCCCGGCGAGGGGCGCCCGTCCACCTTCACCCTCAGCACACCGCCCGTCGCCGCTTCGCAGGCGGCCTCGGTGCCCCCCACGGGTTCGTGGTAGGGGCGATGGGCGACGCGGGAGGTGTCGAGCAGGGAGATCAACTGCCGATAGGTGTCGTGGTCGGGCATACGGGGTCCCCTTGGGTACGGGGTACTGCGTCCGACGTGTCAGTGCCGACGGCACGAGTGCGTGCCTCGGTGCCCGGCGGGCCGGCGGACAGAGACGTGGCGCGATGGGTCCGTTCCACCGCCTGCCCCCAATAGGTCCCGGCGACCATCAGCGCCGCACCCAGACCGGTCAGCGGGCCGAAATGCTCGCCGCCGAGGGCCACGCCGACCGCCGCGGCCCATACGGGCTCCGTGCCCAGCAATAGGCTGGCGCGGCTGGCGGAGGTGCGCTGTACCGCCCAGGTCTGGGCAAGGAAGGCGAAGACGCTGCAGAACAGGGCGAGATACAGCAGCTGGGCCCAGGTCGCGGCGTGGGCGCGGACGAGGCCGGGCAGGCCGGACGCGGCCGGCCCCAGGAACAGCACCGTGCCGACCAGCGTCTGCAGCGTCGTCAGGTGCAGTGGCCGGACGGCCCGGCGCGCGGTGAGCCGGCCGACGAGTGCCACGTGCACCGCGCGGATGCCTGCCGCGGCAAGCATCAGCAGGTCGCCGAGGCGGGGCGCGTGGAAGCCGTTGCCGGACATCAGCAGGCCGACGGCCAGGACGCAGACTCCGGCGGCGACGTAGAACGCGGGGGGCAGACCACCGGGATGGCCCGAGCGATCCAGGAGAGGCGTGAGCACGATGGTCAGGCTGATGATGAGCCCCGCGTTGGCGGCACTGGTGTGGGCGACGCCGTACGTCTCCACCACCAGGACGGCCGCCTGGGTCAGGCCCAGCGGCACACCGGCGCGGACCTCGTCGCGGGTCCAGCGGCGCGGACCGCGGCGGGTGGCGCCGACCAAGCCGAGACAGGCGAGGGAGGAGAGCGCGTACCGGGCGAACAGGACGGTCAGGACGGGCAGGGCGGAGACGGCGGTCTGGGCGGACAGATAGCTGGAACCCCAGACGAGCGCGACCAGGAGGAGTACCGCATCGGTACGGCGAGCGTCGGACACCCGCCTACGGTGCACCAGACCGTCCCTGAAGCACAGAACCAGTGTCTAAAACGAACCTTTAGTATCCCTACATCATTGCGTACTCTGCGGACATGGACGAACGACAGCTGCGGATCCTGCGGGAGCTGGGCGAACTCGGCAGCGTCACCGCGGTCGCCGAGGCGCTGCTGGTGACGCCGTCGGCCATCTCGCAGCAGCTGCGGCTACTGCAGCGCTCGATCCCAGTGCCGCTGACCGAGCGCGACGGCCGGCGCCTGGTGCTCACCGACGCCGGACAGGCACTGGCGGGCGCAGCGGCCGACGTGGAGACGGCGCTGGCCAGGGCTCGGAACGCAGTGGAGGAGTTCACCGGCAGGCCGGACGGCGAGGTGTCGGTGGCCGCGTTCCACAGCGCAGGCGCAGCCTTCTTCCCGCTGCTGCTGCGCGCCCTGGCCCGGCCCGGTGCGCCCCGACTGGCGCTCGCTGACGAGGACGTACCGCAGGAGGAGTTCCCGCGGCTGACCCGGGAGTACGACCTTGTACTCGCGCACCGCCTGGACCACGCCCCGCCGTGGCCGCGCCCGGTGACCGTGACCACGCTGCTGCGCGAGCCGCTCGACGTGGCGATGCCGGCCGGCCACCGGCTGGCCCTCAGGCAGCGGGTGACACCACGGGACCTGGCCGACGAGCCGTGGATCACCGTGCACGACGGCTTCCCGGTCATGGCGACCATCGAGGCGATCTCCGCCGCGGCCGGGCGCAGGCTGCGGTTGGTCCATCGCATCAATGAGTTCGCGGTGGCCGCGGAAGCCGTTGCCGCGGGCGGAGGCCTTGCGCTGATGCCCCGCTGGACCATGCGCTCCCATCCGGCCCTCGTCCTGCGCCCCCTCAGCGGCGTCCGGGCCAGACGCCACATCGACGCCCTTTGCCGCCCCGAACGCACCGCCCGCACGGCGGTCCGCACGGTCCTCACGGAACTGCGCCACGCGGCCCGGACGATCCAGAACCATGACATCGCCGGGGATGACACCCACCCAGAACGGGCGCGGGGAGCTGGGCTACCAGCCACCTGAACTGATTGAGTCTCACCTCGGCGTGGCACCGTTGTCGTCCCGCGCGCAGGGCTTCCAGGAGCTGATCACGGTGCTCGACCGCTGCGGTTTCGGGGAGGTGCCCGTTTCGTAGGAGAGGTGTCCGGCTCAGGCGGTGGGGGTAGTCACTGTCCGGGTTGGCGTCGCTCTGAATTTCGCACACCCGCCCGATGGCGGATCGCCTAGGGTATGTGGCATGACGCTGCAGCTTGTCCAGGTGAACTTCAAGGCCCGGGACGACTCGGCGCTCGGCCGGTTCTGGGCGGAGGCGCTCGGCTGGGGTGTTTCCAGCGAAGGGCCCGGCGTCACCAACCTGGAACCCGTGGGCTTCGCCTGGCCGGACCCGTCCGCCGTCTGCATCGATCTCGTCCGCGTCCCGGACCCGGAGACGGTGAAGTACCGTGTGCACATCGAGCTCGCCACCACCTCCGACGCCCATCAGGCGGAGTTGGTCGCACGTCTGAAGGAGCTCGGGGCGACGCCCGCCGATGTGGGCCAGGGCGACGTGCCGTGGACGGTGATGGCCGACCCGGAAGGCAACGTGTTCAGCGTCCTGGAGCCCCGGGAGCTCTACCGGGACACCGGGCCGATAGCCGCCGTGGTCGTCGACTGCGCCGACCCACGGGCCATGGTCCGGTTCTGGGGCGAAGCGATCGACTGGACCGTCCACGAGCTGACCGACGACCGCGCCCTGCTGCGCTCCGTCAAGGGCGTCGGGCCGTACCTGGAGTTCCGCCGTACGCCCGACGGCGAGGTCGTATGGCACCGTGTCCATCTCGACGTGATGTCCGACCCCGTCGAGGATCAGGCGAGGGAGGTCGCCCGGCTCGAAGGCCTCGGCGCGATACGTGCCGACGTGGGTCAGGGTGATGTCTCCTGGGTCGTCCTGGCCGACCCGGAGGGCAACGAGTTCTGCGTCCTCGGCCGGGGCTGACGCGGAACTCCGTCCGCTCCCTCATGGCCGTGCGGCAGGGCGCGGCTCCAGGCCCCACCCTCCCCGGCCGCCAACTCACGACAGCCTGACCCAACGCAAGACCACGGATGGTGCCGGCGTGACGGACGTAGTCCTTCGTGGACAGGGCCGTTCGGGACCCCGAGTGGACTGTTGGGCCCTGGTGACCGGCCGGGCAGGGTGCAGGAGGCCCGCGAGGTGGATCCGGAGAAGCGGCTCAGGCGTTCACCGGACGATCGGGACCCGCGAGAAGCGGATGGGCGGCAACCCCGTCTCCGAAGAGGTCACCACGAAAAACCCCGCGTGCGCCCCGGGCCGTTCTGCGGGCCGGAGCCGTGTCGTGGGCCCGACATCACCCGTTCGCTGCCTGCAGACAGCGCGGTCGCCGTATGCGTGCTTGGGTGGCCGTACCGGCGCCCCGGACGAACTCGTCCAGTCGTCGGATTCAACCCCTGATGTCTTTCGAACAGCCGGGAGTGTCACCGACATGAAGGCAACGTTCTTGGTACGCCGCCGTGCCGCTCTGACCGTCTCCGCGGTGACGGCTGCTCTTGCGCTGACCGCGTGCGGCGGCGCGGGCACCGGCAGGACGGACACACCCGGCGGCGCCGGCGCCTCGGCCGAGATGGCGGCGCGCCATCACAACAAGACGGACGTGACGTTCGCGCAGCACATGATCATGCACCATCGCATGGCCATCGCCCTGTGCGACATGGCCACGAGCCACGGTGCCTCCAGCGCGGTCAAAGCGCTGGCCGCGGAGATCAAGAAGGCGCAGCAGTCGGAGATCGAGACCATGTCCGGCTGGCTGAAGACCTGGGGCGAGAAGCCACCCCAGGGCATGGACACGGGGCACGGGACGGACGGCTCGTCCATGGCCAAGATGATGCAGCACATGCGGATGGAGGACCTCGACGGTGCCGCCGGCAAGGCCTTCGACACCATGTTCACGACCATGATGATCATGCACCACAGGGGCGCGATCGATGTGGCCGGGACGGAGCAGAAAGAAGGAGCGCACGAGCCCGCCAAGAAGCTCGCCGAAGAGATCGCCGCTGCTCAGACTGCTGAGATCACCCGGATGGAGAGGATGCTGGCGGCAGCTGCTTCGGCCGCCGAACCGGGTGGCAAGTAGCGCCGACCGGCCGGATGCCGACCCGGCCGAGGTCGGTTCAGGCTGCCGCCCAAACCAGCCGCGGTCAGGTCCCGCTCGCGCAATGGGGTGAAATCCACGTCCGGTTCGGGTCGTACTCTCCGGCCGGATGCCGAGCTCGTGGGTGGAGTATGCGCAGAACCGCTGGATGTGTTCGGTCAAGCAGGGGGAGACCTGGGCAGGTCCTCCGGGTCGATCTCCCATGGACGCCCTCGGACTCCATTCGTTGGTGCGACAGTCGAGTCCAGCCCTGTTCCGCGGCCGCGAACGCGGCAGGCGTGTCAATGCGGCGCCTGGTCGCTCATGCCACCGACGATGGCCGGAGCAGACCACTGTTCTCCGGCACGCGGTCGTGCAGACGCCGGCCCGACCTCAGGGGCTCGCGACGAATCAGCCGCGGCGGATTCGTCGGGCGTGAGGAAGCATGTCAATGAACCCGTTCGCGCGCGCGGCCGTCATCGGGATCGGCAACGAGTTCCGGCGCGACGACGCGGTGGGATGGGCCGTTGTCGCGCTGCTGAGGGACCGCGCCGCGCAGCAAGCGCTCCCTCCGGGCACCCTTCTCGCACAGTCCGACGGAGACCCCGGTCGACTGATCGCGCTCTGGGAGAACACCGGGCTCACAGTCGTCATCGATGCGTGTTTCCCCCGTTCGGCGTCGCATCCGGGCCGAACACACCGGTGGTCCGTGTCCTCGGACGACTCCCTGTGCTCGGCCGCTCCGGGAAGACACAGCACACACGGGTTCGGCCTCGTCGAGGCGTTGCGCCTCTCCGAGAGTCTCGGGCGCTGTCCTGGCCGCGTCGTCGTGTACGCGGTGGAGGGAGCGGACCGGTCACCGGGCATCGGGCTCACTCGGGCGGTGGCGTGCGCGGTGCCCGGCGTGGCCAGGCGGATCGAGCATGATGTCGAGGCGCACAGCCGGGCGTCCGCACAAGGACTGCCGACCGCAGGCCGAATCACCTCCGGACCGGCAGGCCCGGAAGGACACACCCCACTGGCTACGGGGACTTCAACCCGCGGACCTGACACGCTGTCCGTGACCGATTGCCCACCGTACGGCCGTCGTGCGGTGAACCATGGCGGCCGCTTCCCGTCCGCCGCAGGCCTTGGAACGCGGGGACCGAAGGGCAGAGGATGACCGACCCTCAAGACGCCTACGCGGTCCCCAGCGGCCGGACCGAGGCGGTTCTCGACCGCGATGGTCTGGGAGCGCTGGTGCGTGTCCTGCAGCGCCGCGGCCGTACGGTGATCGGCCCGACCGTGCGCGACGGTGCGATCGTGCTTGACGAGCTGGACTCGGCTGAAGCGCTGCCCCATGGGTGGGGGGTCGAGCTGGAGGCGGGGCGGTACCGGCTCCGCCGACGTGCAGACGAGGCCGTATTCGCGCACAGTGCGGGGCCCCAGTCGTGGAAGTCGTTCCTGCACCCCGAACGTGTCCGTCAGTGGACCGCCGACCGCCGTTCCGACGGCGGGCTGACCGTGCGGGAGGAAAGACCGAAGAGCATCTCGTACGCGTTCCTCGGCGTGCGACCCTGCGATCTGCGGGCCATTCAGATCCTGGACCGTGTGATGGTCGGCGGCCGCTACCGGGATCCCGCCTACCACTCCCGGCGGACGGGCGCCTTCCTGATCGCGGTCGAGTGCACCGAGCCGGGTGCGACCTGCTTCTGCGTGTCCATGGGGACAGGACCGGCCGCGGACGCCGGATACGATCTCGCGCTCACCGAGGTCGCGGACGCCGCCGGCCACCGCTTCCTGTGCCGGAGCGGCACCGAGGAGGGGGCCGCGGTACTCGCGGAAGTCCCGCACCGCGGCGCCGACGAGCCCACTCGAACGGCTGCCGCCCGGGCCGTGGGCGAGGCCGCCGACCACATGGGGCGGTCCATGCCGTTGGTGGACCTGCGCGCGCTGATGCGCGACACCCTGGAGGCGGAACGCTGGGACGATGTCACAGCCCGGTGTCTGAGCTGCGGCAACTGCACCATGGTCTGCCCCACCTGCTTCTGCACCACCACCGAGGACGTCACCGACCTGACCGGTGACCACGCCGAACGCTGGCGCCGCTGGGACTCCTGCTACGACCTGGATTTCTCGCTGCTCCAAGGAGGCCCGGTCCGGGCCACCCCGCGCAGCCGCTACCGCCAGTGGCTCACCCACAAGCTGGGCACCTGGCACGACCAGTTCGACAGCTCAGGCTGCGTCGGCTGCGGCCGCTGTATCGTCTGGTGCCCCACCGGAATCGACCTCACCGAGGAAGCCCACGCCCTGCACCGGGAGGCCGAGCAGCAGGAGATTCCGCAGTGAGCCCAGGCGCCGCCCACCTGCAGCCGGACGGTCCTCCCGGCCGGCAGATGCTCGCCGCCCTGCCCACGGAACACCGCGAGCAGTTGATGTCCCTCGCCCGCGGCGTCTCCTTCCCCGGATCCACACGGATCTTCGAGGAGGGCGGGGAGGCCGACCGCTTCTGGATCATTCGCTCGGGCACCGTGGCGCTCGATGTCCAGGTGCCCGGTCGCGGGCCCGCCACTGTCGAGACGATCGGCGGCGGCGACCTGCTCGGCTGGTCGTGGCTGTGCCCGCCGCGGAAGTGGCACCTGGGGGCCGAGTCCCGGGGCCCTGTCCGAGCGTGGGAGTTCGACGCCGCCGCGGTACGCGACCTTTGCGCCGAACACCCGGCGTTCGGCCTGGCTCTGGTCATTCTTGTCGTCGACACCGTCGGGGACCGTCTCAGAGCAACCCGCACCCGGCTGCTGGATCTGTACGGTCTCCAGGAGAAGGGGACGGCATGACCCTCACTCCACGTCCCTACCGAGTGGTGGACCGCCTGGAGGAGTCCCGCGACACCGTGACGATCACGCTGGCCCCGGACGGCGAGCCGCTGAACCCCTTCACGCCAGGTCAGTTCGCAATGGTGTACGCGTTCGATGTCGGCGAGATCCCGGTGTCCGTGTCCCGGCTTCCCGACCGGCATCGGCTGACGCACACGGTACGCGCGGTCGGAGCTGTCTCGCGTGCCTTGTGCGAACTGGGAGTCGGCGCGTCGGTCGGGGTGCGCGGCCCTTTCGGCACCAGCTGGGATGCGGCAGCCGCACGCAGCCACGATGTGCTCGCCATCGCCGGGGGCATCGGACTCGCTCCGTTGCGCCCATTGATCGACGTCATCCTGGCCGAGCCGCACGCGTACGGGCGGCTGAACGTCCTCGCGGGCGCCCGGACCCCCGAAGACCTGCTGTACCAGGACGAGTTCCCGGCCTGGGGCAGACCGTTCGGCGCCGTCACGGTCGACCGGCCCACCGACGACTGGACCGGCCGGGTCGGCGTGGTCACCACCCTGCTCGGCGAAGCCAGGTTCACCCCGGCGGACACCACCGCATTCGTCTGCGGGCCCGAAGTCATGATCCGCGCGACCGCCCGCGCGCTGATCCACCACGGCGTGCGCCCCCACCGCATCCGGGTCGCGCTCGAACGCAACATGCGCTGCGCAACCGGCCACTGCGGTCACTGCCAGCTGGGACCCCTCCTCCTTTGCCGGGACGGCTCCGTGGTCGGCTACGACCAGGCCGAGCCCCTGCTCGCCGTACGGGAGCTGTGACATGAGCACCCGAACCGCACTGCCGGCCCGCCCACGGCTCGGCGTGTTCAAATTCGCCTCGTGCGACGGCTGCCAGCTCACACTCCTCGACTGCGAGGAAGAACTCCTTGGTATCGCTGCCGAGCTGGAGATCGCCTATTTCCTGGAGGCGTCCAGCGCCGAAGCGCCCGGGCCCTACGACCTGTCGCTCGTCGAGGGGTCTGTGAGCACCCCCGCCGACGCGGAACGCATCCGGCAGCTCCGTGCAGATTCCCGGCACCTCGTCACCATCGGCGCCTGCGCCACAGCAGGAGGCGTCCAGGCGCTGCGCAACCACGCCGACGTCGAGGACTACCTGGCAACCGTCTACGCCCGGCCCGACTACATCCGAACGCTCGCAACCTCCACGCCCATCTCCGCGCACGTACCCGTCGACTTCGAACTGCGCGGCTGTCCCATCGACCGCGGCCAGCTCGTGGAGGTCATCACGGCCTTCCTCGCCGGGCGGAAGCCCGACATCCCGAACCATTCCGTCTGTTTCTCCTGCAAACGGCGCGGCAACGTCTGCGTCACCGTCGCCCACGGCACTCCATGCCTCGGCCCCGTCACCCACGCCGGCTGCGGAGCCCTGTGCCCGACCTACGGACGCGGCTGCTACGGCTGCTTCGGACCGGCAGGAACCACGAACCTGCCCGCGCTCGTCCCGCTCATGCACCGCGACGGGATGAGCGACGAGGACATCGGCAGGTTCCTGCACACCTTCAACGTCACCGCCTTCAGCGCCGTGGAGGAGAAAGGACCCGGATGAGCGAGCCCGCGACCCGGTCCAGGGTCCTGCGCATCCCCGCGCTGACCCGTGTCGAGGGTGAGACCGCGCTGCACGTGCGGATCCACGCCGACACCGTCACCGAGGCCCGGCTCAGCATCTACGAGCCGCCGCGGTTCTTCGAGGCCTTCCTCCGGGGCCGAGCCCACACCGAGCCCCCCGATCTCACCTCACGCGTCTGCGGCATCTGCCCGGTCGCCTACCAGTTGAGCGCCTGCCGCGCCGTCGAGGACGCGTGCGGCGCCGTCGTCGACGGACAACTCGCCGCCCTGCGCCGCCTGCTGTACTGCGGCGAGTGGATCGAGAGTCAGACCCTGCACATCCACATGCTGCACGCCCCCGACTTCCTCGGCCTCGACGACGTCATCGCGGTGTCCCGCACGCACCGGGCGCACGTCGAGCGCGGACTGCGCTTGAAGCAGACCGGCAATGCCGTCATCGAACTGCTCGGGGGGCGCGCGATTCACCCTGTCAACGTCCGTCTCGGCGGCTTCCACCGCACCCCGACCCGCGCCGAACTCCGCCCTCTCGAGGAACGGTTGCGCATCGCGCTCGACGACGCCTGGGACACCGTGCGCTGGGTCGCGGGATTCGACTTCCCCGACGCCGAGTGCCGAGCCGACCTCCTCGCCCTGGCCGAGCCCGGCACCTACGCCATCGACTCCGGTGTACCCACCGTGGTCCCCTACGACGACGCGGGCACCCCGCGCAGCTTCCCCCTCCGTGCCTTCCTCGACCACGTGGTCGAGGATCAGGTCCCCCACTCCACCGCCCTCCACTCCTGCCTGGACGGCCGAACACACCTCACTGGATCTCTCGCCCGCTACGCCGTCAGCGGCCACCTTCTCTCCCCACTGGCCCTGGAAGCAGCCAGGGAGGCCGGACTCGGTGACCCCCCGCAGCCGACGGGCGCGAAACACGCCGGGCGGGGCGAGGCCTGCAGGAATCCCTACCGGAGCATCCTCGTCCGCGCGGTGGAGGTCGTCTACGCCGTGGAGGAGGCTCTCCGGATCGTCGCGGCCTATGAGCGACCGCCCCGTCCTCACGTGCAGGTGCCCGCCGGGGCCGGCGTCGGGCACGGTGCCACGGAGGCGCCGCGAGGCCTGCTCTACCACCGGTACGCGTTCGATGCAGAAGGCCGTGTGACCGACGCCCGTATCGTTCCGCCGACTGCCCAGAACCAAGGCGCCATCGAGCAGGACCTGCACCGGCTTGTCCAGGCCGCGCTCGACCGCGGAGAGGACTCCGATACCGAGCTCACCGAGCTGTGCGAGCGGGCCATCCGCAACCACGACCCCTGTATCTCGTGCGCGGCCCACTTCCTGGATCTGGACATCGTGCGGGCCCCGGGCATAACCATGGCCGAGCCCGACGGGTCGTAGGCACCGCTCCTGGCGGTTCTGACCTCCACCTCGCTGCCGACGGCGACCGCGCCGCCATGCTCGCGGCCATCTGCCGCGCGGAGCGAGATCTCTCCCGTGCCGACGACGACGCCCCCAGCCGTGTCGGCTTTCCGCCGCCACCGCCGCCCGGGCGGCCCGTGAACGGGGTCGCCACGCGCTCGGTTCCCGCTCCATGCGGCGGCCGCGCGTGGGGCGCGGGGTCATCGCCGACAGGAGGCGCCAGGTCCTGCCGCGCCGCCAACACCCCACCCCTGTGCGGGTGAGGCCCGCCTCGGCGCCCGTATCCTGCGTACCGTCCGGTTCGTTGCACTGCGCTCGCGTGGCAGTCTCATTGCCACCAGTTCGTCGAGCGTCTCGATGCGTGCGGGATCGCTCCCTTTCCGGACCGGGCCTGCAAGATGGCCCGTGCGCTCCTTGTCGAAGTCCCCGAAGCGGGAGTCTTCGGAGATCCGGGTGTGCTGGACGCGTGTGAGGGGTGCTCCCTCAGGGACCGGACCGGCGGGAAGGTCGTAGGTGCGGCGGAGGCGTTCGAGGACTTCTCGTACGAGCGTCTCCGCGTCTGGGCGACAAGGGCTGATTCTGGGGCCGGCGTCGGCGACGCCCCCGTCCGAGGACGACACTGGCCGCGGCTCCCAGCACTAGGTCGGCCTCAGCCCCAGTCCTGCAGCTGCTGGAGCAGGTCGGCGTCGCCCTCGATCCGCAGCGAGCCGGCCGGGATGCGCATGTACATGAGCAGGGCCATCTCGCTTGCCGTGCCGTAGATGGCGGCGGTGGGCTTGCTCTCGGCGGCCTCCGCCGCGGTGAGGCGGGTGAAGCGGGAACCGGCGGCGTCCACTGTCTGGCGCCAGGAGCCGGCCTCGGCTGCGTGGTAGTCCATGGTGGCGGGCTCGCCCGGCCACGGGACTGTGCCGGTGCAGACGGTGGCGAGGAACTCCTCGATGGCGTCGACCGCCTCGGTCGTCGGCAGCTCCTGCGGGGTACCGGAGGCCAGCTGGGCGTCGTAGGTGTGGATCAGCGATTCCGGGACGCGGCGGCGGGCCACGGCGGCCACCGTGTGCGGCGAGGCCAGCGGCTCCCACCAGGCCCAGCAGCCCCGGTCCGGGCCGGCCTCGCGCAGAGCAGTGAGCAGCTGCTCCGTCGAGTCGGCCAGCCAGGTTATGAGGGCCTCGCGCTCCCTGGGCGCCGCCAGGCCGTCCTTGCTCGGCCGCTCGTCGCCCGGCGCGGTGTTCAGCACGATGTGGGCCCAGAAGCGGTCCCCCTCACTGAGGTGGTTCGCCAGGTCGTACAGCGTCCAGCCCGGGCAGGACGGGACGTCGGCGTCGAGGCTGGGGGCCGCGGCGACGGCGGCGCGGAACGCGGTGGAACGCTCGTCAATCATCCGCAGCAGGGTGGGGAAGTAGAGATGATCAGTCACCCGGACCTTGTATCACCCGGACCGGACTCTCGCACTCGATCAAGACCGACCAACAGATGGATCACTTGAGGCGCCGGGTGGTGGGGCGGCCGTCCCAGCGGTAGCGGCTCGTCGAGCGTCGGATGAGCATGCGGAGCGTGACGAGAGTCGCGGCGAGGTGGAGGTAGAACTCGACGACCGCGCGGTTCCTCTCGGTGCAGCGCCGGAGCTTGCCGTAGCCGTTCTTCCACGAGTGCGTCCGTTCCACGGTCCACCGCTTACCGGCCTGGATCGGGGCGGGTACACCCTTGCGGGCGATCTCACCGGTGAAGCCCACCTCCCGGAGCAGAGTGCGGGACTTGTCGTTGTCGTAGCCCCGGTCGAGGTTGACGTTCACATCCTCGGGCAAGGGTCCCACCTGTCCGATGGCCGCTTCGAGGGTCGGGCCGAGGAGAGGCGAGTCGTGGCGGTTGGCCCCTGCGGCGACCAGGCCGATCGGGACGCCGCACGCGTCGGAGGCGAGCGAGCGCTTCAGGCCCTGCCTCCCGCGGTCGACCGGGGACCGGCCTGCGCACTCGCCGCCGCACGGGGCCTTGGTGATGCAGCCGTCGACGGATATCTCGGACAGCTCCAGGCCGATCATGCGGTCGTACGCCTGGAGCGCGATGGCGTGGACGGCCTCGGAAATGCCTTGCGCGGCCCACTCTTTGAGCCGTCGGCGGATGGTGCGGTCGGAGCATCCGGGACTGGACAGGCGCTCGTAACCCGAGCCGTGGACCAGCGCGAGCACCACGTGTTCGAACACGGTCCGGTCGGGGATTCTGCGGCGGTGGCAGTGGCAGCCGAACGGGTGCCCCGCGGCGAACTCCGGCCGTGTGGGTAGGAGTGCGGCGAACTGGTCCCAGAGGGGTTCGAGCAGACAAGACGGCAGCGCGGGCACGGCTGTCCTTCGTGATCACTGAGCGTAGACAACTCCATGATCACGTGGACCCGTGCCCGTTCTGCCGCCCGGGCCGACCTCGCCGACACCTATTGCCGTGCTCGCGTGACACGCGACGGGACGGCGGTCCGCCGGCGGACATCCGCCAGCGGACCGCCGTCGCTTCACGGCGCGAGGGAGAAGTAGTTTTCCTCTTCCTGGGTGAAGTGCAAGCGGAGGACGGTGTTCAGGCCGTAGAGGCAGGAGCGCAGGTCGTCGAGTTGTTCGGGGGCCAGGCCGCCGCTTGTGCGGGCGAGTTGGAGGTGGGTGGCGATGCGGCGGGAGAGTCGTTCGATCTCGGTGTGTGCGCGGCTCATGGTGGCGGTGGCCTCGGGTCCCCCGAGGGTGGGGGCCAGCGCCGGGTAGAGCTGGTGCTCTTCGGCGTATTCGTGGGGCAGGAGCCTTTCGGTCAGCAGCCGGTGTGTTTCCTCCACGGCCGTCAGGGCGGTCGGGCCGGGAGTGTCGGAGAGGCGGTCGGCGGCGTCGCGTACGGAGTCGAGGACGTGCCTCAGGTCGTCATGTTCGGCCGCGAAGCGGTGGATGAGGGCTTCGGCGGCGGGGGTGAGGGCCGGACGCGCAGCCTGGTCGACGCGCAGGGCGCGCAGGGCGTTGAGGATCACGGCGACGTCGATGCCTTCCTGGAGCAGCGCGCCGACGGCGGGCGGGAGCAGACCGGCGGCTGCCGCCGCCATGGCTGCCAGCGACATGACCATGCCGCCGAGGGCGCTCTGCACGGCGATGCGACGGGCGCGCTGGGCGACGGTGACGGCGTCGGCGAGGCGGTCGACGCGGTCGGTGGTCAGGACGATGTCGGCGGCTTCCGAGGAAGCCGTGGAACCCCGGGCGCCCATGGCGACGCCGACGTCGGCGGCGGCGAGGGCGGGGGCGTCGTTGACGCCGTCGCCGACCATCACGGTGACCGCGCGCGCACGCTCGTCGCGTACGGCGGTGACCTTACCGGCCGGGCTCAGTTCGGCGAGCACGCCGTCGAGGCCGAGGACGGCGGCGACCTCGTGGGCGGGTGCGGCGCGGTCGCCGGTGAGCATCAGGAGCCGTTGGATGCCGGCCGCACGCAGGTGGCGCAGGGCGCGCGGGGCGTCGTGCCGCAGCGGGTCGCGCAGCAGGACCGCACCGGAGAGGTGTCCGTCGACGGTGAGCCAGGCCACGGCCGCGCCGTCGAGGAGCGCCCGGTTGTCGACCGCCTTGGCCCATGGGGGCCGCGCGTCGTCGGTACCGAGGCGGCCGATGGCGACCCGGTGCCCGTTCACGCTGCCGGTGGCGCCCTCTCCGGGCTCCTCGGAGACGTCCGTCGGGACCGAGAGTTCAAGGCCGCGTTCCCGGGCGGTGTCGACGATGGCCTGTGCCAGGACGTGCGGCGAGTACTGGTCGAGTGAGGCCGCCAGACGCAGGACTTCCGAGGGTGCGGTGCCGGGTGCGGCGGTGACGTCGAGGACGCGGGGTCGGCCGCGGGTGAGGGTGCCGGTCTTGTCGAGCAGGAGGGTACGGGCGCGGCCGAGGTTCTCCAGCGCTCCACCATCGCGGATGACCACGCCGAGGCGGGAGGCGCGGGAGAGACCCGAGACGACAGCGACCGGGGCGGCCAGCAGCAGAGGGCAGGGCGTGGCGACGACGAGGACGGCGACCGCGCGTACCGCGGAGCCGCTGATCAGCCAGGCCAGCCCCGCCACCGCGAGGGACAGGGGCAGGAACCAGGCCGCGTACCGGTCGGTCAGCCGCACGACCGGCGCGGACTCGGCCCCGGCCTGGCGTGCCAGGCGCACGATCCCGGCGTACGTGCTGTCCTGCTCGGTGGCGGTGGCCCGCAGTTCGAAGGCGCCGCCCGCGTTGACCACACCGCTGCGGACCGTCTCGCCCCGGGGCCGCTCGGCCTGGAGAGACTCACCGGTGAGTACCGACTCGTCCAGGACGGCGGCCGCGCTCTCCACACGGCCGTCGACGGGTACGACCTCACCGGGGCCGACGACGAGCAGATCACCGACAGCGACCTCGGCCAGCGGCACCGTGAGCACCCCGGCGTCTGTGCGGCGGCGCGCCGAGCGCGGCGCGTGCTCCAGCAGGGCGCGCAGGTCGTGCGAGGCGCGCCGCTGGGCCGCGGCTTCGAGCGTGCGGCCGGTGGCGAGCATGAGGGCGATCAGGGCACCGGCCAGGTACTCGCCCACGGCCAGCGTGCCGCCCAGCGCGAGCACGGCGATCAGGTCCACTCCCGCGTGTCCGCGCCGCAGCGCGGCGAGCACCCACACCACCGCGGGCACGATGGCGGCGACGGTGCCCAGAGCCCAGAACAGGTCCGACAGCTCCTGCGCGCCGACGAGCCAGGCAATGCCGCCGCCGGTCAGCGCCGCCGCGGTGACGGCCAGGAGGACCGGTTCGAGCCGTACGGAGGTGATCGCTGTGGTGATGCGGCGCATCCGCGTTGCGGTGGGGTTCATGGCGCACCTCGATCCGTGCGGTGCGGCGACCGCGGGGCTCGGTCCTCTTCATCCCATCGTGGCAGTGGCCTCGGCGGCAGGGGCCGTCCGGCCCTCCTGCCGGGCCGGACGGCAGGGGCCGACGCACGCCCGTCACGTCCGGCCGGCGTCGAGGTGGAGCGCCAGGAGGGGGCAGGCCGCGGCGGCCCGCCGGGCGTGGGTGCGCAGGTGGTCGGGGACGGAAAGGTCCTTGACGATGGAGTAGCCCCATTCGTCGAGGCCGATCAGTTCGGGCAGCGGTTCCCTGCACAGGCCCTGTCCGGTGCAGGCGATGCGGTCGATGCACAGGATCTTGGCAGGGCTCATCGCCAGGTCTCCGGGGGAGTGGCGCCCGGTACGGGGAGCCGTGGAATTCGGAGGGCGGCTGGGCAGAGGCCGTGGGTGACGCGGTGGTCGACGTCGTCGGCGAACGTGCGCAGCGCGGAGGCGGCGAGGCGGGCGGCTCCGTCGGGGTGGCGGCAGGCGCCCACATACTGGGACGTCTACGACGCCGAGGGCTACGCCACCTACCGGGTGCTGCGCGGTGGTTGGCTGGTTCGACGAGCACTGGAGCTGCCGCGCCTCCGCCCGGCGCCGTCAGCCACCCGACGGTCCGGGTCGACGACGTCGGATCCCGCCTCGCGCGTACTCCGGCACGCCGACCGTGACGGACGAGCCCCCTCCCCGCCGACAGGCGCGAACGGGCCGTCCCGGCCCACTCGGCGGCGCGGGCGCGGGCGAAGTACCGCGAAAGGGCGCCGGGTTCGACGTCTCCCGTCGGCCGGCGTCCTCCTGACGGGCCGAAGGCCGGCCGGTGAACGCACCGAGGGGGCGGGAGTGGTCCTGCCACCGAGGGGGGCGGGGCTGGTCCTGCCCGTGTTCTGAGGTCGTCACAGTTCGGAAACCGCACACCCCCTTCACCGGGCCGGGCAGTACGTTCTGCCTGCGCCACGGGGGGAATCGCCGAGGACCGGGCGTTGCCGCGGCAGCATCGTGCCGCCTTCGACGCGAGGACGAAAGCATGCACGGACGACTCGGACGGCTGGCCGCCGCCGGGGGAACGGTGGCCGCACTCGTCGCCGGTTCCCTCCTCACCGCGGCCCCGGCCTTCGCGGAGGACGACTACACCTTCGAGCTCGACAGCAGCCTCTCGCTCGCCCCGGGCACGGGCTGGGTCAATCTGTATCCCAGGTACTACGCGGGAGACGCGCCCAACGGGACGCTCGTCTACGCCGTGAGCAAGAGCCCCCTCACCGACCCGACGTGGTCCCAGGCCGGGGTGCCCGCCGGCATGAGCGTCGAGACCGACGGCGATTGCAGCCGCGCCGTCGGCGTCCCGTCGGTGTACCTCTGCCCGGTGAACGGGGAGTCACCTTTCGCCGGTCCCCGGGTCAAGTCCTCGGCAGGGACGCCGGACCTCACCGTCGCCCACTACGGAGTGGCCTACGCCCCTGCGGGAGCCGACCTCGACGCCGCGGTCAAGCAGGCGCAGACCGCGGGGAGCACCCCGGCGGACGGCCGGCACGCGGCCGGTACGGTCACGGTCAAGACCGCCGAGCACGTCGCGAAGAACACCATGACGTTCTCGACGCCGAGCCTCACGCCCGGAGGCACCGCGACCCACACGCTCACCGTCCACGCCGTGGACGCGGCCGACCTCTACCTGGATCTCGTCGCCTCGGCGGGGCAACGGCAGTGGGACCCGGGCGAGCTGGACGTGAGGGTCGCCGCCGTGTCCGCCGGCCCCGGCGCCGTATGCGACCACGTCCCGGGCAGGGTCGTCAGCGGAAGCTCCATGATCCATTGTGCTGTCGTCCCCGGTGACACGACCATCACCTACACCCTGGCCGCCGGCTCCGGTGTCGAAGCCTGGAAGCTCGACGTCCTCGCGGACTACGAGGTCTACGAGTACGGCGTGGGCAACCCGTCGGCACGCAGCTCGTTCACGCTTCTCAGCACCCGCCCGGTCACCGAGCGGCACTCCCTGCTCGCCCGGGACACGAGCGGCAGGCTCTGGAAGTACTACGGAAGCGGCAAGGCCACCGCGCCGCTCAAGAACGAGCGCGAGATGGCGGGCACCGGCTGGGGCTCCTACGACAAGCTCGCCAAGCTCGCCCCGGTCACCGTGCAGAACACCGGCGGCGGCGTCGTCGCACGCGATACGGCCGGCGTCCTCTGGTACCACCGCACCACCGGCGACACGTACCCGCCGCTCGCCGCGCGTGTCAAGGTCGGCAGTGGCTGGAACGTCTACGACTCGCTCACCGGCGTCGGGGACCTCACCGGTGACGGCCGTGCCGACCTCGTCGCCCGGGACGGCAGCGGTGTGCTGTGGCTCTACCGGGGCACCGGCAGCGCCACCGCTCCCTTCGCCGCGCGTGTCAAGGTCGGCAGTGGCTGGGCCGCCTTCAACTCGCTGACCGGCACCGGGGACCTCACGTCGGACGGGAAACCGGATCTGGTGGCCCGCGACGCCTCCGGGGTCCTGTGGCTGTACCGCGGCACCGGCAGCGCCACCACCCCTCTGGCGGCCCGCGTGAAGATCGGTACCGGGTGGGGCGGCTTCACGTCGATGGCCGGCACGGGGGACCTGACCTCCGACCGCAGGTCCGATCTCGTCGCCCAGGACGGCAGCGGTGTGCTGTGGCTCTACCGGGGCACCGGCAGCGCCACCGCTCCCTTCGCGACCGGGGTCAAGATCGGCAGTGGCTGGAACATCTACAACGCCCTGCTCTGACATACCCTTCCATGACGGCGACGGCCCGGGTTCCGCCCCGGGCCGTCTCCGTTGCTCCGCGGCGGGGAAGGGCGGAATCGGGCCGGGCCGGTGCCGGACGGCACAGGGAATGCGCTGCCTTCACTGCGCTCGGCGGCAGCGAAACGCAGTTGCCGACCCGTACGGGCGAGATCGATCATCGCTGTATGCCCGAGTGGAACCCGTATCCGAAGATCGACTCCCGCGCCCGTCCGGGCGAGGCCATCGGCGTACGGGAGTGGGTCGCGGTCGAGAAGGTGCATGGTGCGAACTTCGCGATCGTGTGCGACGGGAACGGGCAGGCGCATCCCGCCAAGCGGCGGGTGATGCTGGGCGAGAGCGGGCTGGACGACTTCTTCGGCGTCGGGCGGATCTGGCCCCGGCTCGCCGTCGCCGCGGGACGGCTGGCGGACCGTTTGCGCCGGGATTACGGTCCCGGGCCCGTGACCGTGTACGGAGAGCTCGCAGGAGGCCGTTACCCGCACCCCGAGGTGCCCGCCGAGCCGGGGGCCGAACCGGTGCAGACCGGCGTCTGGTATGCGCCCGGGCTGGCCTGGCTGCCGTTCGACGCGACGGTCGGCGACGTCGGCACCGGGATCCGCTGGGTCTCCGACCGGGCCCTGCGCGAAGCCTCGGAGGCCGCGGGTCTGGAGTGTGCCCCGCTGCTGGCCCGGGGGCCGCTGACCAGGGTTCACGCGCTGCCGGCCGTGTTCCCCACCCAGGTGCCCGCCGTGCTGGGCCTTCCGCCGCTGGAGGACAACCTCGCCGAAGGCCTGGTCGTCAAACCCGCCGGTGACTGGACGGCGGACAGCACGCCGCGGCCCGTCGCCAAGATCAAACAACCGGCCTTCGCCGAGGACGAGCGCTTCGACGGTTCCCGTCCGTACCACCCGCCCTTGGAAGGTGCGGCCGGCGTCCCCGGCTGGCTGGTCGCCGGGGCCACGCCCCTCCTCACCCCGGCTCGCGCCGCGGCCGCGGTGAGTAAACTCGGCCCGAAGGCCCCGGCGCACGACGTGGCCGACGAGATCGCCGCGGACATCGTGGACGAGACCGCCGAGGCCGTGGGCGGCCTGGACGTCCGCACCCGCGAAGCCCTGCGTGACGTCCTGCGCCCGGGCGCCCTGGAACTGGCGCGTTTCGACGCGGACGACCGGTGCCGCGCCTGACTCGAGGCCTGTCCCCATGCGCAGACGACACCATGGGGGAGGGGCTCGCCGGCAGGAGCCGAGCCCCCGCCTCCGGGACGGCGAGGAAGTCGACTGCTCGGCCTGCTTCCGGCGCCTGCTCCAGGCTACGGGCGGTAGGCACCGCCGGATACACAGCCGACGGCTCCGAGCGGCTATTGCCCGCTGCGGATCTTGTCGAGCTGCTCCGCCAAGGCCTTCGTCTCTGCGATCCATTGCTGGTGCGCCTGCTCCTGCGCCTTGTCGCCCTGGCCCTTGAACGCCTCGCTGAAATGCGGCTGCAGCTGGGTCCACCAGCCGTAGTCCAGCATGGCCCAGGCCTGCGGACAAAAGGGGGCGCGGGTCTTCGGCAGGTAGCCCGCTCCGACGAGGGGCGCGTGGAACTTCTTCGGGTCGCTCCCCTCGAGGTAGCACAGGATGTGGAAGACCCGTTGCTGGGTGACGGGGTGATCGCTCGACAGCCCTTCCAGGGTCAGCTTCCCTTCCTTGCGGGCGATCGCGTCGAAGAGGATCGCGGCTGCGAGCGACGGATCCGGTCCGACCTCGTTGAGGGTGTAGAAGGACGCGAATCCGTCGGCCGCGTCCTCCTCGAGGCCGAGGTTCGCAAGCACGAGATGACGCAGCAGAGCATGGCCCATCTCGTGGCCGAAGATGAACTGGGTCGACAGCGCGGTCAGGTCGTCCGCGTTGTAGCTCGCCTCGGGGAACAGGGCAGGACGCTTGACGGTCTTGACCACCTCGCTGAGGATCCCCTCGATCTGGGTCAGAAACGCCGGGGGCACGTAGATCGTCCGGCCGTCGGGCTGGGTGACCGCATCCGTGACCCCGGGTGGGACCTTGGCGGTGACTTTCACGACCAGATCATGCGGGAGGGCGACCGACTTGCTCACCCAGTCGGCGGTCTGCTCCAGGACACGCGACTTACGGACCACGTCCACGGCATGACGGTCCGCAGGCTTGATGGTGTCGTCCTCGTAGACGACCGTGACCCTGCCGTTCGTGCCCGCCGTGTCACCGTCACACGAGGCGACCGCGAAACCGGCGACGAGCAGTGCCCCCGCGACAGCAGTCCTGCAAACGGCCGTGGACCCACCACTGTTCAGCACGCTGGTCAGCTCTTTTCCTCGGACGGGAGTCGGGCGGGGCGGTTGCCCATGCGTCTCCGGAGCCGCTTGCCGATGCCGGAGGGCCGACTCGAACCCGGTACGCGGCAACGAGCGGGCTGCGCACCACGGAGCCGCGACGAGGTCCTCCTGGGCTCCGGGCTCATGGGTGTGTTCCTTGTCCAAGCGTGTCGGGTGACTCCGGGAATCCGAGTGCGAGCTTGCCCCGAGGACGCCGACCTCCTTGGGAGATCCGGCCGGAACACGCGCACGTTCAGTGACTCGGACCTGGCGCGCGGGGACGGCACGGCTTCGCCGGTTTGCCAGGCCTCGGGTGCGAGGTGAGGCATGGGCCGGGGTGAAGCACAGCTCGACTCGGCCGTCGGAACGGACTTCACCGCCCTTCCGCCGCCCCACCCGCCGGCCCGGCGCCCCCTCCCGGTCACTGCTTCAGGGAGCCAGCACGTGCAGGACCGCGGAGGCGAGGGCGGCGTCGACTGCTCCGACGCCGGTCAGATCGGCGACCGTGATCGCGTCGTCCGGGCGGGTGAACGGCCCTTCGAGCAGCAGCCCGGCGGAGGTGTCCGCGGTGGCGCTCACGGTTCCCGCGCGGACGGCGTGACCGAAGTCGCCGTGGTCCACGCACTGTTGGTGGTCATCTGTCGCGATCAGCGCCGCGCGGCCGAAGAGAGCGGACGGCAGTTCGTTCTTGTGCGGCATATCGGTGCCGATTCCGGTCACATGCGCCCCCGGCCGGACGTCGGTGGCGTCGAGCACCGCGGTGGTGGCAGGGGTGGTGGTGACGACCATGTCTGCTCGGGTTGCTTCTTCGGCCGAAGCCGGCACGGCATGCAGTCCCCGCTCGCCGAGCTCCTCGCACAGTGCCCGCGCCCTGTCCCGGCTGCGGCCGTGCACCAGCACGGTGCCGACCGGACGAATCCCGGCGAGCCACTCGGCTTGAAGGCGGGCCTGTTCCCCGGTGCCGAACACCGCGAGGGTCTCGGCGTCCGGCCGGGCCATGGCATGGGTGATCAGGGCGCCGGCGGCCGCGGTGCGCAGGGCCGTCAGCAGGCCCCGGTCGTCCAGGATCGCGCGGATCTGCCCGGACCGGGCACTGATGACGCAGACGAGGCCGTGGTTGGACGGGAGTCCGGCCTCAGGGTTGCGGTAGAAGCCGGACGCGATCTTGACGACGAAGTCGGGGCCACCGGCGACCCAGCCCGCCTTGACGTGACAGTCACCGTCGGCGTCGGGGAAATGCAGGTGCAGGGGCGGCGGCACCGTGGTGCGGCCCTGGGCGTGTGCGATCAGCGCGTCGCGGACGGTGCCGAGGACCAGGTCCGCTGTGGCGGCCTCCGCGATGGCGGGCGCGTCGACGACGGGCAGGGTCATCGTCGCGTCCGCAGCCACTCGGTGAGGGCGGCGAGGCCCTCTTCGGGGTTGGCACGGCCGATGCCGATGCGGAAACGGTCCGCCGGGGTGGGGGTGAGCTCGGAGTGGAAGATACCGGCGGGCAGCAGCAGGACGCCGGTCTCCTCCACCAGACGGGTGCAGAACTCCTCGACGCCCTCCGGGCCGAGGTAGCGGGGATAGGCGACACAGCCGCCGTCCGGCGCCTGCCAGCGGAAGGCTTCGGGGAACTCGGCGAAGAAGGCGTCGAACAGCGGCAGGTTCCGTGCGATGAGTGCCCTGTTACGGTCCAGGATGGTGGTCCGGGCCTTGAGCGCGATCCGGGCGAGGACCTCGCTGGGCGCGGAGTTGCAGATGGTCGTGTAGTGCTTGGCCCGCTCCAGCCGGCTGAGCAGGTCCCGGTCCCGGCAGGTGATCCAGCCGATCCTCAGACCGGGCAGCCCCAGGGACTTCGAGGTCACGTTCAGGGACAGGGCACGCTCGGACAGGTCGGCGGCCTGCGGCAGAGTACGGCCCGGATCGCGCTCCAGGCCGCGGTAGACCTCGTCGCTGAACAGGTGGATCCCGTGCTCGTCGCACAGCCGGGCCAGCTCGGTGAAGTCGGCGGCGCTGATGACCTTGCCGGTGGGGTTGTTGGGGAAGTTCACCGAAACGACACGGGTGTCGGGGCGGATCGCCGCCTTCACCCGGTCGAGGTCCAGCGCCCAGTCCTGGTCCGGGGCGAGGGCGACGCCGGTGACCTCGCACAGCGCCAGCGGTACGGTTTCCGCCGCCTGGTAGTTGGGGGTCACCACGATCGCGTGGTCGCCGGCGTCCAGCAGGACGTTCATCGCCAGGTACAGCGCCTCCTCGGCGCCTGCGAAGCAGATGACGTCGGCTGCGTCCGCATGTTCGTACATCTCGGCGATCACCTCGCGCAGGGCCGGATCGCCGTGGGTCGTCGTGTAGCCCAGAGACAGGTTCTCGAACGCGGCACGGTCCTGGTCGTCCGCCAGGGCGAGCAGCTCGCCCAGCGTCATGGTCTGCGCGTCGGAGGCCGTCATGTGGTGGCGCGCGGTGAACTCCCACTGCGAGAAGTAGGTCTCCAGGCGGAAGTCGGGCAGACGGGTCATGGTGTCGGGTCCTTCGTGCTCGATGCTCTGAGGTCGGCCAGCAGGCCGTAGAGCGTGGAACGGGAGATGCGCAGGACACCGGCCACGACGGGAGCGGCCCGGCGCACGGTGAAGATCCGGGCCTCGTCCAGCCGGGTGAGGACCGCCAGCCGGTCCTGGCGGGTGAGCCTTTCCACCGGACGGCCGCACTCGCGTACGTACGCGCCGACGATGTGCTGGACGCGCTCGTTCCAGTCCTGCTCGAACAACGGCTCCGGGCGGGACACCGTCGGGGCACCGAACGCCGACAACACGGCTGAGGCCTGCTCCAGCGGCGTACGGTCGAGGTTCACGCACAGGACCGCCGAGGGCTTTCCCTCCGGGTCGCGCAGGACGGCGCTGACCGAGGACAGGCGTCGGCCGTCCGCGAGCAGCTTCTCGTACGGCCCGAAGACGTCGCGTCCCGACGGGGCGAGCGAGTCCAGCTCACCGAGCAGTGACGGGTCGCCCGGCCCACGGGAGGTCATCGGATTCCAGATGGCCAGAACGGAGTCCGTGTCCGGGTCGTGCAGTACCACCTCGGCGTAGGGGCCGAGCAGCAGGGCGACGGCCTGGCACGCCGGTGCCCACAGTCGGACCCGGGGGTCGGAGCCCTCATCCACAGTTCCCATGTCTGGACTATAAGTCCAAACTGGAATGAGAGTCCAGGGTGCGGTCGGTGTGCGGACGGAGGTGTACCGGCGGAGCCCGGCAAGCGTGACGGTCACGGAAAGTGACTTTCGGTATCTCCGGCGCGAGGTCCACCCGGCCGGCCCCGGCAACGATTAACCTCTCCCGGTCGAACCATTGACGGCCATGCGTGCCGTGGGTGCCATGCATGTCAGGTGTGAGGGACGGTGTCATGCGCGAGATGAGCGGTCACGAATGGCGATCCTTCGTCCTCACGGACACCCGCACCGGCAAGCTGGCCACGAACCGAGCCGACGGCCGGCCGCACGTCACCCCCGTCTGGTTCCTCCTGGACGAACCGGAGGACGGGTCAGAGGACCCGCCCGCCCTGGTCTTCACCACCTGGCACGAGTCACTCAAGTACAAATCGCTGCGCCGGGATCCCCGGTTCTCGCTCTGCGTCGACGACCAGGAGCCCCCGTTCTCGTACGTCACGCTGGAATGCACCGCCGATCTCACCGACGATCCCCGGGAGCTGGCCACCTGGGCCGAGCGGATCGGTGCTCGCTACATGGGGGAGGAGCAGGGCAGGGCGTACGGCGAACGCAACTCGGTGCCGGGGGAGTTCCTGGTGAGGGGGAGGGTCGACAGGGTGATCGCCTACCGAGGCATCGCCGAGTGAACCTTCGGTGGTTCGCGGCGACTCGGCCCCCGATATGCACGGCCACGCCCAGTCCCGTACGGACGACTTCCAGGCCACCCGTGCACCGTCGACTCGTGGGCGATCCAACCCCTTCACCGATCATGCCGTCGGACGGACCAAGGCGACGGTGATCGAGCGGACCTTCGGCCGGCCGTTGCCTCGATGCTCCGCCGACACCTGCGCGATCCCGCGGTCCATCGGGTACGACACCAGCCGAGGATGGGCCCCGGGCCGGGAACCCGCGTGTTCCGTTCCCGCCACCGACGAGGACGCGGGCGCGGGCGGCCGCATCAGTCCTGCCAGTAGAAGAGCAGGTTCCACACGTCCAGCGGTGCGCGGCGGCCGAAGAAGTAGACGCAGAGCCCGGTCACGGTGATCGCGCCGGTCGGTTCGTCGATCCAACGGAAGCCCGCCGCTTCGAGCACTGCCCGGGCCGGCGCATCCGCGTCGTCGGCGGTGGCGAACCGCCCGAGCGTACTGATCAGGACGCGGCCGCCATCGTGCTCGATCACGT
Source organism: Streptomyces sp. NPDC030222 (assembly GCF_055573115.1). Lineage (NCBI taxonomy): Bacteria > Bacillati > Actinomycetota > Actinomycetes > Kitasatosporales > Streptomycetaceae > Streptomyces > Streptomyces sp. NPDC030222. Next base: position 198,075 of record NZ_JBVICA010000011.1, on the reverse strand, counting down.
GGTAGGTGCCGTCGCCCTGGTTGTGCGCCAGGCCGCATGGGATCGGCGGCTTCGGGGCGAGGCCGGCCGCTGTGAGGGCGTCCGTGGCCCGCCGGAGCCGGCCGTCCTCGTCGGGTGGTGGCGGGGCTTCACCGCAGATGCCCTCGACCAGCCAACGAGGGTCGGTGCGCTCGCGGCAGTCCGGTACGTACTCACGGAGGATCGCGCCCCGGATCTCCTCGTCGAGTCCGGCGACCTCGACGCGCGGGCGCCCGAGCGCGTCGTAGGCCGCGCGGATCCCGGCGAGGTCACCGGTGACGCGGTGCAGCGCGCACAGGGCCCACAACGCCGCATCGGTCGTCGGAGCCCGGTCCAGATACCGGCGGAGGGCCGCCTCGTCGTCGACGAGCCGGTGCGCGAGACAGGCTACGCCGACGTCGGGGTCGGCCAGCGCCCCGGTCACGTCGTCGCCGGCCCGGTGTCGCATGCGTACGCGGAACGCCCGGTACTCCGGTCGTTCCTCCCCGAGGTCGGCGACGACCGTGTCGAGGCCGTACCGCTCGACGAGCGCCTCCAGTCCGGCCTCGCCCGGAGCACGGCGATGCGGCCGCGGATCGTTCGCGAGCGTCGCCAACTCGCGCGCTGCCGTCCGGTCGCCGAGCAGCCCACGAGTCCTCAGGAACGACTCGGCCATCCCGTACGACGCGTCGGCCGCCCGGTCCTGGTGCCGGAGCCACGGCAGGAGCTCTTCACGGTCCGCGAGGACGTCCAGCAGCGCGATGCGCACCTCTGCCACATCGCGGGGATCACGGACGCGCGCCATCAGGGCAGCCACGCGCGGTGCCGGAACACGTCCGGCGAGCGCGATCGCACAGGGTCTGCGTCGCCACCATGGGTGCGACTTCTTGATCACGTATCGTGCGAGCTTGTCCGCGTCGGCCTCGCGCAACCCGGCGGTGTCCGCCTGCCCCGCGGCCGGGATGAGCTTGTTGATGGTCCCCACCGGTACATGCTAGAGCCGGGTCGCGCCCCGGACGGCGCACGTGCCCGCCCGGCTGCGGCGCAGCAGCGCCAGTGACGACGGGACGGGCCGGGCTGTCGGGGCCACGATCAGCTCGGGTCGAGCCGGTCCTTCCACACCTCCCGCTCGTCGCGGCGCGGGTCGAAGACCAGTTCGTCGACCGGGGTGTTGTCGCGGTGGAAGGTGATGACGGGGCGGCTGGAGGTGTCGTAGGACGGCCAGTCGGTGAGCTCGACCATCCGAACCCCACCCAACGCGTTCCGCTTTCCGGGATCGTGGAGAACGGCATCGCCCGCTTCCTCGGCATCCCTACGCCGCGGCGCCCATCGGGCCCAAGCGGTTCGGGCCGCCCATTCCGCCCCAGCCGTGGCACGAGGTCCGCAGCGCCCACGCCTTCGGGGCGACGCCGCCGCAGGCGCCCCTCAAGGGATGCTACGAGATTATGACGCGTCGAATTCGGAGAGTGACGATTCTCCTGAGTGCGCGTCGCCTGGTTTCGACGGGCCCGGCCAGGGCAACCGCGCCGGTGAAGGATTACGGAGGAACAGATCATGAGTGCCGCGGAGAAGGCCAAGGCCAAGGCCGAGCAAGTCGTCGGAAAGGCTGTGAGGAAGGGCGCCCACGCGATGGGGAAGCGGGACCTCGAGGCGAAGGGTGCCGCCCTCCAGGCGCGGGGTGAGATGCGCTATGCGAAGGAACAGACGAAGGGCACCTTCAAGCGCTGATCACACGTTGCGGTGAATCCGGGCGCGGTGTTTCCGCGTCCGGTTTTCCTCCGTACGGCGTTCGCCGTGGGCGCCTGGCAGCGCTCGTACGCCGTTTCCCCGCGTCTCCGTGGCCGCCCCCCGACCGTTCGACGCCGGTGGAGATGCGGTGCGGTTGTGTCCGTTCGCCTGTGCACACGGTGTCGCAGCGGCTACGGTCTAACCGGCCGGGTGGCAACCAGGCCGGAGCTACAGCACTGTCCGTCCGTCATCCGGGCGGACACCGGCGAGACGGGGGGCCGATCATCGTGCTGACCGAAGAACTCCTCGCGCTGGCCGCAGCGGCCGGGACCGCGGTGGCGCAGGGCATCGGCACGGACGCCTGGGAGGCCCTACGGGCCGGTCTCGGAAGCTGGTTCGGCCGCGGCGATGCACGCCGGGAACGCGGAGCGCTGGCCGAACTGGACGCCGCCGCAGACGAGTTGGCGGAGTCCGGAGGAGCGGGCGAGGCGGCGCTCACCCGACAGCAAGGGCTCTGGCAGGATCGTGTCCGTGTGTTGCTGGAGGGCCTGGACGATGCCGAGCGGGACCAGGCGGTCCAAGCGCTTCGTCAACTGGTCGGCGAGGGACGGGAAGAGACTCCGGTCGGCGACCGGTCGGGGGCCGGCGGCCTCCACGTCCAAGGTGACATGACCGTCCGCGCCGATCGGGGATCGGTGGCCGCGGCAGTGCTGCACGGGGACGTGAACGTCGGACACCCTCAGCCGCCGGTTCGGACGCAGGCCTAGCCGAACCGGGTACCGACGGCCCCACCCCCGAACGCTCCGGCGCCGCCCCTGAACACCCGGGCGACGGTGCCCCCCACCGGGCACACCCCGACCCGACCGCATTACGGACGGAAGCCGGTGCGACCACGCCCTCGACGGACACTCCCGGTGCGTCGGACACTCCCGGGTTGCGCGTCCACGCCGACCGTCACGCACTTGCCGTCGGCTCGGCGCACAACGTCTTCGTCGACCGGCGCCCGTACGAGCGGACACCCGCCCGGGGCCGCGCCGTCGGCGTCCGCGCCGCCGTGCTCTGTCTGGTCGCCGTCGCCGCCGTCACCGTCGGCGCCACCCTGGCCCTTCACACCTGGAACCCCGACGACGGGAACCGGCGTCTGCGTGCCACCGACACCCGTCCGAGGCCCGCGCCGTCCGCCTCGCCCCCGGTTCTCGTGGAAGGAGTCACCGGTCCTGTCGGGGACCCTTCCGGGTACGATTTCGTACTGCCCGATGCACTACGCATGACCACTGCGGAGCTGGAGCGGTTCAGCAGGCGGATCGCGCCGAATTCCGAGGCGTTCGCACAGTGGTACGCCGACCACGACGGGACCGTCGTGGGGTCCGGCACGATCACGGTGACGCTGCGCGGCAACGACGCGGAAGAGGTACGCATCAGCGACATCGACGTCGACAAGGAGTGCCGCTCGCCCTTCGACGGCACCTACTTCGAGATCTACACGCAGGGAACCGGCGACACGGTGCCGGTGCGCTTCGACCTGGACTCCGCCGATCCGTTCCCGGAGCGGATGGCACGTACCGCGGTGGGGCTGAAGCCCACCGGACGGAACTTCTTCGAGGAGAAGACCGTGTCGCTGAAACCCGGCGAACGGGAGACGCTCAGCATCGGGGTCTCCAGCGAACGGTACTACTGCAAGTTCACCCTGGAACTCCTCGTCACGACGTCCCACGGCGTTTTCACGCAGCGGATGGACCGCCAGGGCCACCCGTTCGAGCTGACGGCCAATGCCCGGCCCTCTGCCGGGCAGCCGGGTGCGGGCTACCGTGCGGTGTACCGGGAGGGCCCCGACGGCTGGCACCCCGCCGGCCCGGCGGACGGGTCGTCCCGGTGAGCGGGCGGCAGCGGCAGGCATCCGGCGTGTCGGCCGGCCGGCTGCTGATCCTGGTCGCGCTGGTGGCTGCTTGCTCGCTGATCGCGACACTGCTCGCGTTGTGGCACTCCACCGATGGCGGAACGGACGCGCGTTCCGCCGGCCCGCCGGGGCAGGGGCCTTCGTATGCGTACATCACGGAGAAGGAATTCGTGCTGATGCGCGCCGACCGGCCGCCGGCCCGCGTGGCACGGGTCTTCGACCTCGTGGACGAGCAGCACAACAAGGTGGTCTGGACTCGCAGCGGTGCCCATGTGGCGTTCCTTTCCGATGACGCGCTCCTGGAACGCCCGGAGGACACCCGCCTGATCACGGTGGACACCGGGACCGGCAGGGTGCGGCGTCTGCCCTGCCCGGGCTGCCACGATCTCGCCCCGGTGGGCGAGAACGGAGTCGTGGTCCTCGCCTGGTCCGCTCCCGGGGACGCCGGCTCAGGCGCCCTCCGCTTCGACCTCGGCGGTCGGGCCACCGGCACCCGGGTGGAAGCGCCCCGGGGCAACGGCAGCAGTTGGCAGCTCGCCCTTCTAGCCGGCACACGGAACCACCTGCTCACCGGTCAGTACACGGTCGCCGGCAGTGGTACGGCCATGGAACTGCGGCTGTTCGGCGTGGACGGCGGCGAACCTGCGGCCTTCTACCCGGACTTCGAGTCGAACGCCTACATGCCGGTGGCGGCCGCCGACATCGGCGGCGAGGAGCGGATCGCGGTGGGGGCGCGCTCCAACCCCGGGGCGTGCGCGGCACCCTTCCCCATCCACCTCCTGGACTCCAGGGGCGGAGTCTCGGCCACCGACGTGTCCGCGGCGCTCCCGCCCGGTTTCGTGCCGCGCGTCACCGGAGGCATCGAGGTCCACGACCTGTGGTGGGGCCGGGACGGCCACTTGTACGCCACCATCACCTCCTGGACGTGCGACGCCACCCAGCGCGCCGAGGACCGGAAGAAGGTGCTGCACCGCCCCTCCTCGCTGTGGCGCCTCGACGGTACGAAGTGGGTGGGCGCCGGAGGAGAGCCGGCCACCCAGGTGCGCCGACTCGACGGCCACACCTCGGTGGTCCTCCGTATCCCCGACTGCATCGGGCCGGTCCGCCAGAAGGACCGTACGACGTACTGCAACACGGGCGTGCTGTACAGGGAGCACGACGGCAGGCGGACGACGGTGGCCGAGGGCGTCCTGTCGGTCTTCGCGCCACCCGCGCGGTAGCCCCTGCCGCATACTGCCTGCCGTTGTGTCATGTCACGGGTACGTGTCGGTTCCGATCCGGCCTTCCCGTTCCGGAAGGAGACGTACCGATGTCCGTGCCGAGCTTGATGGCGGTTTTCGCCCACCCGGACGACGAGTCCCTGTGGGCGGGCGGGGTACTCGCCCGTCATGCGTCCGCGGGTGCCCGGACCGCAGTCGTCACGGCGACCTGGGCCGCCGGCACGCAGCGCGCCGCAGAACTGACCGAGGCCCTCCGGGTCCTCGGTGCCGGCGAGCCGCGGATGCTGGGCTACGGCGACGCCCGCGTACCCCAGTCGGCCCCGGGCGGGCAGCGGTTCTGCGATGCGCCGCTCGACGAGACGGTACGCCGAGTGGTGGCCTACCTCCGCGAGTTCCGGCCGGAGATCGTGGTCACCCATGACGCCTACGGCGGGCTGACGGGCCATCCGGACCATGTCCACACGCACCGGGTGACCATGCTCGCGGTCCAGGCGGCCGGGCTCGACGGGCTCTATCCGGACGCCGGCGCCCCATGGCAGCCGAGTGCCCTCTACCTGGCCACGCACCCGCACTCGGCCGCTCGGCTGCTGGGCGGGCATCCGGCCCGCGCCGGCAAGGCGGCGTACACCGTTCCGGACGAGCGGATCACTGCGGCCGTCGACGTCAGCCCCTGGCTGGAACAGAAATGGGCCGCCGTGCTGGCCCACCGCACCGAGCTGGAGCGTGGAGCCGCCCCAGCCATGCTCGCCGGCCTCCCGGCGGAGGTCCGTGGGCAAGCACTGTCCACGGAGTGGTACATCCGCCACGACCCCGTGCCCAAGACGACGCCTCAAACGGAACTGACGGCCTGAGCAGAAGACCCGCTGGGCGCCGGACCCGACTTCGTCAATCTGGGTTGACGTGGCTCGTTCGTCAGCGAGACATGACGGGGTCCCCGGTCCCCGCCTTGCTCCGGGACCGACGCAGGTGCACCAGGGCCGGCAGGCCGGCCACGGTCACGGCGACCGGAATCAACCGGAGCGGGGACGGATACCTCACCACGTCCGCACCCGGTACGGCATCCAGGTGGTACGTGCACACCGTGCCGGGGGGAAGCCAGCCGCGACTCACCTCACCGTAGAGGGAACTCGAAGGCTTCAGCTCGCACGCGAGGGGACTCCGGAACGACGGAGCGGCCAGACACGCGACGACGTACAGCGCCGAAAGGGCCCAGATGGCGAAACACACGTTCACGAACCATCGGCGGGGAGAGGCGATCATGTCGATCAGGATGCCTGAGTACCGCGGAGCCGACCATTCCCGCCCGAGTCGCCGTCAGCAGCGGTCCGTTGCTCGGCTCCGCACCAACGCCGCCCCGGCCGTCGCCGTCAGGGCTCCCGCCGCCAGGAGCGCGCCGCGGGAGCGCCAGGAGAGGGCAGACCAGCGGGACTGTGCCGACAGGACGGAACCCAGGCTGAGCCAGGAGCCCACGGAGATCAGGGAGAGGGCGGAGCCGATCGAGCCGACGGAGAGGACGCTGCCGACGGATCCGACGGACAGCACCGAGCCCACCGATCCGATGGACAGCACCGACCCTACGGATCCGATGGAGAGGGCCGAGTCCATGGAGCCGAAGGACAGCACGGAGTCCTTCGACCACCGCGAGAGGGGAGAGCCGTCGGAGCGGGAGGCTGGTGTGGTCATATGGTCATCCTCGCAGGGATGGCTCCCATACGGGTGGTCCCGCTGGTCCACCTCCTGGAGCTCGAGGACCTGGCCCCGAAGTCCTGCAGCGCTCGCCCCCGCCCGCGAGCCGGTCGTCTCCCTCGTCCCCCCGCGACTGGCCGATCGTGTCCCTGCGCGAGCCGGACGTGGAGGAGCGCGTCGAGGCGGCGGGGCGGCTGGACGCGGCTGACGCCCTGACGCCGGATCAGCGCTGCGCGCCCTTCTCGACGACGACGGGAGCGCCTTCGAGCAGGCCCTCGTGGCCCGGCTCGTCGAGCACCGGGAGAGTGTGGGCGCGGGGACCCGCCCCGCGGACGCTGCTGCCGCTCGACACCGTGCCCTGGCCGTCCTCGCGGTCCAGGCGCAAGGGTGGGAGCTGGAGTCCGCTCCGGCTGCCTGCCGTACGGCATTCCGGGCCGCACGGACGCGCTCCAGCGCGCCGCGGACGCAGGGGAGTACAACCTGGCCTGGCCAGTCCGGTGCTCTATGGTCAGGGCCATGACCAGGACCACGCCGCCCCGACCGCTGGATGTCGAAGAGCTCTTCCCGAAGCTGTCCGACTACCGTGGGGTGACGACCCGCCTGCACCCGCGGGCCGGGTGCCCGGACGTCTCGACCAGCTCGGTCGGTGGTCCGCTGCTCTGGCCCGCGGACGAGCCGTGGCCGATGTGCACCGAGCCGCACCGACGAGGCCGCGGCTACCGGATCGCGGACATCCGCCGACGGCGTCGGTTGCTCACGGAGGCCTGGGCGCGGGACACGGCTCCGGGGCCGACCGACGACGAGCGGGTCCTGCTGAAGGAGCTGGAGCGGAAGCACCGCCTGCCGGACGTCGCGGACACCGATCCGGTCCCACTGATCGGCCTGGCCCAGCTGTACCGGCGGGACGTGCACGGCCTGTCGGCCGGGCCGGACGACTGCGACCTGCTGCAGGTGCTCTGGTGTCCGTTCGAGGCGCACGGCCCGAGCGGTTACGGCCTGGCGCTGTACCTGGTCTGGCGTCGGTCCGAGCAGGTGGGCGAGCCGCTGCGGGTCGCCCCCGAGCCGTTGCTGGTCGGCTTCGAGGGTGCGGTGCCCGACCCGTGTGTGCTGCATCCCGAGCAGGTGACCACCTATCCCCATGTCGGCACGCTGCCGGTGCGCCTGCAGTCCAGGATCGAGGCCTGGGAGGAGAAGCAGGAGCGGAAGGCGGACAAGGACCCGGACGCCGACGTGCTCACCTACCAGCACGACCTGTCGATCCCGCCCGGCTACCGCGTCGGCGGCTTCGCCTCCTGGCACAGCACCGACCCGCACGCCATGACCTGCGCGGCCTGCAGCACACCCATGACCCTGCTGCTCACCCTGGACAGCCGCGAATGGGACGGCTGCATCAGCTGGATGCCGGTCGAGGACCACTGTCTCCCCGAACACCTACGGGATCCTTGCCCCACCCGACTCGCCTTCGGCAGGTACGGGCTGCTGAACGTCTTTACCTGCCCCGCCGAGCCGGAGCATCCGCACCAGTGGAGCATCCAGTAGGCAGCGCCGGCTTCCGCCGACAGCCGAGGGCCCCACAGCGGCATCGTGATCTTTCATGGGTGGGGATCCGTCACAGCGGCTCGTGCCGGATGATCTGTGGGCAATGGTCGGGCTTGCCTCGTGCGGACGTCCGGCACTTGGCGCGCCGGCCGGGTGTGCGTCATGCCGCGGGCCGGGTGCGCAGGTTCGGACCGGGGAGCTCGCGGCCGCGACGACGGTCGCACCGGCTGCGGCGACGTCCGGCCTCACTTCCCGGTCGCAGCTCCGGCGTCCTCGGCCGGAGAGGCCGGTCGGAGGCCCCGACGGCCAGGTCAGCCGTGGCATGAGTCGTAACCCTTGCGGGCATGTGTGTCCGGTCGCCGCCAAGCGCACCCCGGCGACCTTCACCAGCAGGTTCCGGACGCGTCCGTCCGGCCGCGGTGTTCGGCCCGCTGCCGGGGGCGTGGCGCGGCTCCGCCCTCTCCCTGATCTGCCCGGGCTCCTGGCTCAGCCTGGGTTCCGTCCTGTCGGCGACGGCCTTGGGGAGGAATGGGTTGACGAACGTCACATAACAAGAAAATGCACAAATCGACCATAGGGTGCCTTCGCCCTGTAGCGTCGCTGTCATTCGAGGACCTGGCCGGCTCGTCGGGCCGCCGCAGGACGAGGGCAGGACGGATCCTTCATGCTCGCAAGCCGCATATCCCGCCGCGCCGTGCGCGGCGCGACCACGGTCGTCGCCGCCGGAGCCGCACTCGCGTCGCTCACGCCGCTCGCCGCAGCCGCGCCGACCGGCGGGGCGAAGAGCGCCACCGCCAGCGCTCCCGTCGGCGAGGCGCAGGTCACCTGCACCTCCACGCGGCCGGGGCTGGCGAGCCGGCTGTCACGGGACATCGCCGCCGCACTGCGCGGACGCCCGGGCTCCTCCGCGCTCGCGCTCTACGACCGGCGCTCGGCGACTACGTGCACCTACCGGGCGGAGGCGAGGTTCGACTCGGCGAGCGTGGTCAAGGTCCTGGTGCTCGGCACCCTCCTGCGTCACGCCGCCGAGGAGCGCCGCAGCCTGACCCCACGCGAGGCCGACCAGGCCAAAGCCATGATCACCACCTCGGACAACGCCGCGACGTCCGCCCTGTGGCAGCAACTGGGCCGCAAGAACGTCCAGCGCTTCCTGTCCCTGGCGGGCATGACGGCGACCGCCCTGGATCCGGAGGGGCACTGGGGGCGCACCCAGATCACCGCCGCCGACCAGCTCAGGCTGATGCGCCTGCTCACCTCTGACAACTCCGTCCTCAAGCCGGACGCCCGCGCCTACGCCTTGGGTCTGATGCGGCACGTGGCGCCCGACCAGCGGTGGGGGGTGTCGGCCGGGGCGCCGGGCACGGCCACCATCGGGTTGAAGAACGGGTGGCTGCCGCTGGCCACTGACGGCTGGCGGGTGCACAGCGTCGGCGTGTTCACCGGCGGCGGCCACGACTACGGGATCGTCGCGCTCTCCCAAGGCAACCGCTCGATGAAGAACGGCATCGCCACGATCGAGAGCGCCGCGAGTGTCATCAACCGAGACCTCCCGGCACCAGCTGCGTCGGCCGGCTCGTAGCGCCGCCGAACGGCGATTCTCAGCCGCTGTGCCTGCCCCTGAAACCGTGACGTTGCGGCGGGCGTGCATGATCCGGCCCGGCGTTCGTTCCACTTTCCAACGGCGGGAAAGGGCGACGAGCCCTTTGGCTTCCTTGGGCCGCGAGACGGTCCTCGACGTCGGATCGAGACGGCGTTCGGCCCGGCCGACGAGCTGGAAGTCCTCGACCGTCGACGCGCGCGTCAGCCACGGCCGCGACCTGTGACGCCCGGGGTACGACCGGGGGGACTGGGTGAGGGACTCCCTGTGGGCGAGGCGCCGGCGCTTTCGGAAGGGCTTGCGGAGACGCTCGGCGTCGGCGAGGCCGTCTGGCTGGGGCGGCCGGTGGACGGGCGGGGCGTCGGTTCGGCCGTCGCGGGCGGGCGGGTCGTGCTCGCGGCGGGGGACGGGGAAGCCGGTGTCTCCCGGGGGGTGGGCGTCACGGCAGGCTGCCGGGTGGCACCGCCGTTCTGACCGCGGACACCCTTTCTGGCCGGGTGCGTGGTGGCGCGTTCCGGCGGACGCGAGGCTTTCGGCGATTCGGTGACGTCGGCCTGGGGCGCGTCGGGCAACGCCTGCTCAGGGGGTGGCGCCGCATGGGGGAGTTCGGCCGACGCCTGGGGCAGCAGCGAGGTGGCGGCGAGGCCGCCGAACACTGCCATGGTGGCCGCGACGAGGGTGCGGCCCCCGTACCTCTTCAGGCGCGACGTGTTGCGGCGTGGGGCCGACGGCGGAGGTGCCGCGCGGGTGGGAGGCGGGAGAAGACCAGGGGACTCGACGGAGCCGGGTGCCTCGGCGAAGAGGACCTCCGGCATCGTCGTCTCCACCGTCGGGGCGTCATCGCCCCGGTCGCTCGGCGGAGCCATGCGGGCGTCGTACGCCCCGCATTCCGGGCACGTCACGGCGCCGTTCAGGGAGCGGCGGCAGGGATGGCAGTAGTCCATGGGCGCGACCGCTCAATGCGTGGGGCACGGGCGGAGACCGTGCGCGGCGGCGGGCCCTGAAGGCCGGCAGCCCACAGCCGGAAGGCGGTGCTCGGCGTTGTGGAGAAGGACCTTGGACATCTGCGAACCTCACTCACTGACCGGTCTGTTGGTGGTTCACCGGTTACCGAGATAGACGGGACCGGGCCGTATCAGCGTTCAAGCAAGGCTTGAAACGTGGGATAGGTAACATCTTGAAAACGATCGACGGGCTTCAGTCGGAGACCGAGTCCAGTGCCACGATGACGGTCAACGCGATCACGAAGAACGCTGCCACTCCCGCACAGCCGCCCAGCGCGACGGTGCGCACCGGCCGGAGTGGACGGCCCTGCGCGGCGCGACGGCGGGCGAATCTGCCCAGGACGCCGGCCGGGACCACGAACACCGCGACCGCGAGCCACCACCACAGGTAGGCGGAAGGGGCTGCCGGTCCGCCATGGAGGAGCGCGAGAGCCAGTCCGGCGACGGTCACCACCGTCGCCGAAACGGCGACGGCCGCGAGCGGGGTCCACAAGGCCGAGTCGCTCCCGAACCAGGCCGATTCCCTCCCGAACCGCGCGCCGGCCCGGTCGGCGAGCCACAGCGAAGGTAGGACCAGGGCCGATGCGATGACCAAGGAGACGGCCGTCACGACCACGAGGAGCACCGGAAGGACGAGGACCAGGAGGGCGGGGCTGTCGTCCCGGGGCCCCGGGTGAGTGATCCCCCAGAGGAAGAGGAGCATCCCCACGAACACCATCTCGATCAGCAGGCCGGCCGTCGTCACGGCGACCGTGGAGAGCAGCAGACTCCCTCGACCCCGACGCTCTGTCTGTGTATTCACACCTTGATCATCCACGGTGCCGGCGGGGTGCACGCGCTCGGGTCGGCGGGGCGCAGGCCCCCGGGTCTCCGGGCCCACCCATGACAGCCGACTGACGCACCGACGAGTGGTTGACGGATCTGTCGACGGGGCGTCGCCCCGCCCGCCCGGTGGTGAACGCCGACCTGCCCTCCGCGCCCGCAGGTGCAGCGGAGATCAGTCCGGGTCGGCGGCCCCGGACGGCGCACCGCGAGGTTTCGCGCGGACGTGCAGTCGTTCGCCCTGCGGTCCGAACAGGCTGAGGATCTCCACCGGCGCGTCACCCGTGCTGCCGAACCAGTGCGGCAGCCGGGTGTCGAACTCGGCGGCCTCTCCGGCCCTGAGCACGATGTCGCGCTCGGCCAGTACCAGCCGCAGCCTGCCGTTGAGCACGTACAGCCACTCGTAGCCCTGGTGCGTCCGCAGATCGGGCACACAGCGGTCCGCGCCCATGACCATCTTGAACGCCTGCACCCCGCCGGGGTGCTGGGTCAGCGGCACGATCGTGGAGTCATGGCGCCTGATCGGCTTCAGCCGCACCCGTGGATCCCCGACCGGTGGTGCGCCGACCAGCTCGTCGAGCGGCACCTGATAGGTGCGTGCGAGCGGCAGCAGCAATTCCAGATTGGGTCTGCGCTCGCCGGATTCGAGGCGGGACAGGGTGCTGGCCGAGATGCCGGTGGTCTCCGCGAGCTGTGCCAGGGTGATGCCCCGCTGCTTGCGCAGGGCACGCAGCCGCGGGCCCATGGAAGCCAGGACCGCTGCGTCGCCGTATGCCATATCGGCAAGAATACTTTGCCGTTCCGGCCGGCCGGACATGGCCGACGTGACGGCCCAGGTGATCGCGGCGGCCGCCGGTCTGAAAACGGCACCGCGATCGACGCCGACCTATTCACCGAGGACACCGACAACGCCGTGGAGAGCCATCGGCACCGCGTCCGGACCACGCACGCGTCGCGGGACGCCGCCCAAGGGCCCTCCTGTCATGCTCCGTCGTGCCCGGATGCCATGATCGGTACATGAGCAGTGAACGCGCCCGGTCCGGCCGCCCGCGCTACGTCCTCTTCGACGTCGACGGCACCCTGATCGACGCCGTGGAGAATCAGCGCCGCGTCTGGCGGACGTGGGCGGAGCGTTACGGGCTGGACTCCGACGAGGTCTACGCGGTCGCGTTGCGGACGCGCCCCCTGGAGACCTTCGCCCAGGTCGCTCCGGACCGCGATCCGCAGGAGTGCCTGGCCGTGCTGCACGAACTGGAGGACGAGGACGTCCGGTCCGGTGTCTACGCGGCGTTCGACGGCGCGGTCGAGGTGCTGTCCGGACTGCGGCCGGGATCCTGGGCGCTCGTGACCTCGAACTACGAACACCGGGTGCGCGGACGGTTCGCCCGGACCGGCCTGCCCGTGCCGGACCTGATCGTTGACGCCGCGGCAGTGGAGGAGGGCAAGCCTTCACCCGTGCCCTACCTCCACGCCGCCGCACACCTCGGCGCGCAGCCGGAGGACTGCCTGGTCATCGAGGACGCCCCGTCCGGCGTGCGGTCCGCGCTGGGCGCCGGCATGACGGTGTGGGGCGTCAACGCCCCCGCGGCGGTGGACGGCGTCCACCGTCACTTCGGCCATCTGCGCGACGCCGTCCACCACATCCTCGCCTTCGCTTCCGGAACCCTTCCTCGCTGAGGCGAGGCAACAGACCGTTTTCGGCGGCACCTTGACGTACCTTCAGCCGAAAGGACGTGCAGCGGCCGGCGGGGTGCGCACGGGCTGCCGCAGCAGCCCGGTGTCAGGGCCGTGTGCGGTGCGCCGCAGATCCCGTGTCGTTCGTCACCTGGAGACCGTCGTCTCGGGTGGCTCCGGTCCCGGCGGACGGCCCCCCGAGACCGGAAGCGTACGGCCGTGGTCGGCCTGCCCTGCGGCTCCTCCGCCGATATCCTGGTGGTCCGACATCGGGGGCTTTTCTCTCATGAAGGGCAGCACGATGAACCGGCAGACCGCCTGGCATCGGCGGCTCGTGCTTCTGGCGGCCCCGCTCCTCGCCTCATCGATCGCCTTCACCCCTGCCTTCGCGGCCCAGGGACGCTCGGCCGAGGCCGGCGTCGCACCGGCCGGTGCCTCCTGCGAGCTGATTCCGGGCACGACCGGCAAGCCGGGCGGGCGCATGGCCTACGACCTCAGCCTCAGCGGGTTCCCCGCGAACCAGTCGGTGCGGGTCCAGGGGCCGAGGACGTCCTTCACGGCCGCGGTGGACGGCCAGGGCGAGCTCGACCGGCAGGGAGTCCGCTACGGCACGTACAGCGTCAGCTACAAGGACGCCGGTCAGCAGAAGCACGTCAGGTGCGCCACGCCGCCGCGGCAGAAGCCGGACGGCGGCAAGCAGAACGTGAAGGTCACCAAGGTCGAAGTGATCACCCTGACCAAGTCCGGGACCATTGTCGACTGCACCAAGCCGACCGTCGAGATCGCGTTCGACGGCAAGATCACGGCTACCGGGCAGGGGAAGGTCCGCTACTTCTGGACGTTTGCGTCCAGCGCCGACCCGGTCTCCTCGGGAGAGGTCGATTTCACCCCCGGCACCATGAGCCACTCCATCCTCAAGGTGCTGAAACTGCCGCCGATGGCGAACGCCTCGTCGGTGAGCACATTCGTCACCCTGCACGTGCCGGATCACAACATGAGCGCGCGGAGCGAGCAGGTGACGCTCCCCTGCGCGAAGCCGTGAAGACGCGAGGCACCTGCACGACCTTGCCGGGCGACCGGGAGCGGACCTTCCTGGCCGTCGGACCACGCTGACACGAGCCACTGGTGGACACGAACCGGTGCCGGCGCACCACACCCCACCAGTGGTGTCAGGGTTCGAGGAGTCATGGTTCGATGAGCCCGACTCGGATCGCGTAGCGGGTCAGTTCGTGGCACCCGCGTCAGGCGGCCCTCCCGTGGGCCGGGCCTACGAGCTCCTCGAGGACGTCCTCCATGGTGACGAAGCCCATGACCGTTCCCTTGCCGCCGGTGACGGCGGCCAGATGGGTGCCCGCCGCGCGCATGGCGGTCATGGTGTCGTCCAGGGGCGTGTCGATGGCGACCTTGGTGATCGGGTGCAGGGCGGTGCGGGGGAAAGGCCGGGTGCGCTCGCCCGCGGCAAGCGAGTCCTTGATGTGGAGGTAGCCCAGGATCGCTCCACCGGGGCCGGTGACCGGGAACCGTGAGAAGCCGGAGGCCGCAGCGGCCCGTTCCAGCCCCTCCGGGGTGATGTCGTGGCCGACGGTGATCGTCCTGTTCAACGACACCATCACCTCGCCGACCGGCCGGGTGCCGAGTTCGAGGGCGTCCTGCAGCCGTTCTCCGTCCTCGGGGCCGAGGAGTCCGGCCTCACTCGAATCCTTGACCAGCCGGGCGAGTTCGTCGTCGGTGAAGACCGAGGCGACCTCGTCCTTCGGCTCGACCTTCAGCAGCCGCAGCAGCGCGTTGGCGAAGGCGTTGATGCCGAACACGACCGGGCGCAGGGCCCGCGTCACGGCGACCAGGGGAGGTCCCAGCAGCAAGGCGGTGGGTACCGGCGCGGCGAGCGCGATGTTCTTGGGCACCATCTCGCCGATCAGCATGTGCAGGTACGTCGCGAGGGTCAGTGCGATGACGAACGCGATGGGGTGGATGAGCGCGTCGGGCACACCGATGGCGTCGAAGGGCGGTTCCAGCAGGTGTGCGATGGCCGGCTCGGCGACCGCGCCCAGGACCAGGGACGAGACCGTGATACCGAGCTGGGCCGTGGCCATCATCGCCGAGAGACGCTCCAGACCCCACAGGGTGATCCTGGCACGCGTGTCGCCGGCATCGGCCCGTGGCTCGATCTGGCTGCGGCGTACGGAGATCAGTGCGAACTCGGCCGCGACGAAGAACGCGTTGGTGATCAGGGTCAGGGCGCCGATGAGGAGCTGCACCGTGGTCATCGCGCGGCCTCCCCTGCCGGGGTATCCCGTGCCGGGGTCTCCTGTGCCCCGCCTGCCCGGTCCCCCTGTGCGGGCGGTGCGGTGAGGGCGAGGCGGTCGGCGCGGTGATGGTCGACGTCGAGGACGGTGATGTCCCATCCGTCGAGGTGCACGGTGTCTCCAGGTTCGGGGATGCGTTCCAGCCGGGTGGCCACCAGGCCGGCGAGGGTCTCGTACGGGCCGTTCGGGGCGGTGAGGCCGATGGCGGTCAACTGACCGATGCGGATGCTGCCGTCGGCTTCCCAGACGTGGCGGCCGTCGTCGGTGCCGGGGGCGGGCAGCAGGTCGGGGACCTCCAGCGGGTCGTGTTCGTCGCGGACCTCGCCGACGACCTCTTCGACGATGTCCTCCACGGTCGCGACGCCGGCGGTGCCGCCGTACTCGTCGATTACCACGGCCATGGTGCGTTCGGCGCGCAGCCGGGCGAGGAGGGTGTCGACGGGCAGACTGTCGGGCACCAGCAGCGGCGGGGCGAGCAGGTCGGTCACCGGGGTGCCGGCGCGTTCGTCCTCGTCCAGCGCGAGGACATCCCGGATGTGGATGGTGCCGATGACCTCGTCCAGGCTGTCCCGGTACACGGGGAAACGGGACAGACCCGTGGCGAGGGTCAGCTTCACGGCGTCCGCGGCGGTGGCACGGGCCTCGAGCGCCTGCATGTCCACGCGGGGCGTCATGACGTTCTCGGCGGTCAGCTCGCCCAGGTGCAGGGTGCGCACGAAGAGCTCGGCCTGGTCGGCCTCCAGCGCACCCTGCGCGGCGGAATGCCGGGCGAGCGCCACCAGTTCCTCCGGGGTACGGGCGTGGGCGAGCTCCTCGGCGGGTTCGAGCCCGAAGCGCCGCACGAAGCGGTTGGCGGTCTCGTTGAGGTGCCCGATGAACGGTCCGAAGACCGCGGTGAAGCCCCGCTGCGGGGTCGCCACGACCTTGGCCACGGCCAGCGGGCGCGAGATCGCCCAGTTCTTCGGTACGAGCTCACCGACCACCATCAGCAGCACGGTGGAGACCGCGACGCCCAGGACCGTCGCCACCGTGGGGGCGGCCGCACCCAGACCGAGTGCCTCCAGGGGGCCGCGCAGCAGCGAGGCGAGAGACGGCTCGGCGAGCATGCCGATGACCAGCGAGGTCACGGTGATGCCCAGCTGGGCGCCGGAAAGCTGGAAGGTGAGGCGCCTGGCCGCCTCGAGGGCGCTCTCGGCGCCCCGCTCGCCGGCTTCGGCGGCCCGCTCCAGTTCACCGCGCTCGACGGTGGTCAGGGAGAACTCGGCCGCGACGAAGACCGCACAGGCCAGGGTCAGGACCAGGGCGAGCAGGAGCAGCAGGAACTCGGTCACCGTGCCACCTCCGGTCCCGGGCTCGCCGTCGGGCGGGCTGTGGCACGGCTGGTACTGGGAGGTTCACCCATTGCGGGTCTGCTGCTCCTTCGCTGTGAGGGCGTCCGGTATCCGGGAGGCTAGTCTCCCGGGGCCCTATGGTAAAGGACCGGTAAAGCTGTCGGAGCCGGGGGAGTCCTGGAGAGGTTTGCCGGGGCGGCCCGGATTCTTCCCGGCCGCCTCCGGGTCGATACCCGTCACGGGAAGGACGCGGCACGACGAGTGGTCACCGGGCCACCCTTCCCGGGGCGCACGGTCGACGCACGGCGGCCCGGGCCGGTCCCCCCGCACGGTGGCCACCGCTTCAGAGACCGCTCGTGTCGAGGCCGATGCCGAAGGGATCGGGCAGGTGGACCCTCGTACCGAAGGGGTGCGGGCCCAGCGTCCTTCCCTTCTCGCGGTCGACGGCAGAATCGGCGCCGGCCGTTGCGGAGGCCCGCCACCGCTCGGGCCGGCCGCGGTCTCGATCAGCCGCTGCCGTGCCCTCCCCGTACCGGGCGCCCGAGCGGCAGCAGGTACTGGAGCGGCTGTTCCATGTCGTCCAGGCCGAACAGTTCGTGGGCCAGGTCGTCGTGGAAGCCGCTCACCGGGGTCCCCGCCAGCCCCAGGGCCGTCGCCGTCAGAAGGAGCGTCTGGGCGAGGTGACCGGTCTCCAGAAGAGCGAGACGCAAGGCGCGGAGCCCGTAACGCCGACGTAGCAGCCCGAGGTTCGCATACAGGCCGAGCACGACCGGCGCTCGGCCGATACCGATCCGGTCGGGGTCCTCGGACGGTCGGGTGAAGTACGTGGAAAGCGGCTCGACCTCCGACACCGGCGGCACAGGGCCGATGGGGAGGAGCGTCCGGCGCTCCGGCAGACAGTCGTAGGTCCCCGCCGGGAGTCCGGCGACGTCGAGGACCAGCAGACGCACACGGGCGGTGTAGAGCGCGCCGGCGCTCGGATAGGGACGGTGGGCCAGGGACCGCACCGAGCCGTCCGGCAGGCGCTGTTCGGAGCGGCTGCTCTCGGACAGCGCGGTCCACAGCAATGTGCCCAGTGCCGCGGCGTCGAGCGGCCCTTCGAGCGGGCCCCGCGCGGACGCCCGGCTCGTCAGTACGGTGTGCAGGGACACCTCGGGCAAAGGCGCCGCCGACAGGGCGATCTCCGCCGGGTCCGTCTCAGGTCCCCGCACCGCAACCGCGGACGGTGAAGGCAGCGGCCGCAGTGCCGTGTCCTGGTTGCGGCCGATCTGGAACTTGCTGCGCTCCAGGTACTGCACGTCGGCCGCCCGATACCCCTCGGGGAAGAACGACGGCGGCTCCTCCTCGTCCAGCAGCGTCCGGGCGGTGAGGCGGCACACCGCTCGCTCCTCGTCCGGGGTGACGCCGAGCCGGTTGAGGATCATGTGGAGCTGCGACGCCCATACCCACGGCAGCGCCGTCTCCGCCCGGCTCCCGTCGGCCGGGCGCAGGGCCTCGTCGGCGGCCCGGACCTCGCGCACCCACTCCACGAGCCAGGGGGCTGCGGCATCGCCGTCCAGCCGCGCCTGCAGGGTCCGCGCCCGCCGTGCCAGAGCCGAGCGCTGCGCCGCGTAGACGGAGTTGACCCGTATGTGCACCGCGGCGCCCGGCAGCAACTCCACCTCGGTGACCCACCGCCAGCCCGCCGCGTGCCGCCGCAGCCACCGCGCCGCCGCGAGCCGGTCCATACCGAGGGCGTACGCCGTGGCATGGGCCAGATCCGCCGCCAACGCGAGGCGCGCCGGTCCGCCCGGGCCCGCGTGGATCTCGCGCAGGGCCTCCACCGCCACCCGCGAGGACACGACGAAGACCCGCTCGGCCGTCGGCAGGGCACGCGGCCCGCCGTAACGGCTCGTCTCCGGGACGTACGGCACCTCGCGCACCTCACCGTGGCGGGACGGCCAGGGCCCGGTCACCGCGGGCCGCTCGGCGGCCGCATCGGCCAGGGCAACGGGTAGTTCGGCGGCGGCTTCCGCGGTGAGTCCGCGGACCCGTATCCGCAGGTGCGGACCGCCCTCTCCGTACCTGATGAAGAACCAATGCGCCGCCTCGCCGGACGCCACCAGCCGGTCGAGGAGCGGGGCCGCGTCCTCGGTCAGGAAGCGGTCGGTGTCCTCGGTGCCGGAGTGCAGGAAGACGTGGTAGCCGTGCCAGGTGTCGGCGGTCACGGTGCCGGGGGTGGGGGTGCCGGTCACGGTCTCGGTGGTCACGGTGTCGGTCCTCACGTGGAAGTCCTCGTTCGCGGCAGGAAGTCGGCAGAGGGGAAGCAGGCAGGGAAGGCGTCGGCAGGGAGGGGCCGGCAGAGGCCGGGCCGGCAGGGACCTGACGGCACGCCGGGCATCGATGCGCCGACAGGTCCCTGCCTCGGTTCGCGCGCATCGGCGGGCGAGCCCGTCAGGGAAAGGGGTGCGGATGGATCGCCAGGTCCGCGTAGCGCAGCGGGCGGTCCGTGCGTCCCAGCCGGTAGGGGACATCGAGCAGCCGGGGCAGGCCCCTGGTGCGGTGGTTCACATGGCCGAAGGTCATCGGCAGCGAGCCGGGCACGATCACCTTCGCGCAGTGGAGGCCGAGCCGGTCGCGCAGACCCGGCTCGGTCTGGTCGACGGTGATCACCTCCAGCCCCGCACCGGCCAGCCGGCTCACGGTCGCATCGAGGAAGGCGGCGAGATCGGTCACCGGCTCCGGAGCGCCGGGCCACGCCTCGGAGACGGGCAGGGCGGGCGTCCCGGCGAACAGGAACTCCAGGCGCGGGGCCGCCTCGGGGAGCGTGCCCAGCCCCACGTGGTCGTCGAGGGTCACGACGAGCTCGGGCCGGTCCAGCATCGGGCGGAGCCGTTCCGGATCGCGTGCCCCCTCGCCCGCCAAGGCGCGGTGCACGCACTCCAGGACGTTCGTGACGACTTCGGCGACCGCCGAGCGTATCGCTGCGCGCGGGTCGTGGTGTGCCCCGGCCGCCAGGAACATCCGGGGTGCCTCCGGGTGGGAGCCTTCGTAGCGGCAGACGGCCACGACCGCCGGGATCCCGAAGTCGTTCGTCGCGTCGAGGAGGACGAGCCGGTAGCCGGCCACCGCCGCCCGGTCGGCGAGCAGGGCCGTTCCGGGATCGTCGGACGGCAGTACCAGCCGGGTCAGCGGTGTGGCCGCGTACCACGCCATCAGGAACGCATCGCGCTCGGCGACCTCGAACAGGCCGTACAGGGCGGCCTCTTCGAGGCTGTTGCCGAGCCCGCAGCCGTTGGACGACTCGTACACCACGCGCGGCCGGCCGGTGTCCGGCACGTCCCAGTACGCCACGTGCTCGGGGACGGCGACGGCCCGGCGCCGGGTCAGCGACCAGCCGTGCACCCAGTCCAGCTCCAGTTCCGGGGTGTACGCCACCGTCCGTGATGCCGGATGCCCGTGGTAGGCGGGATCCGGCAGGCCGAGCCGCTCCGGGTCGACCGCCAGATCCGGACCCAACTCGGCGAATGGGATGCGCAGTTCGGTGCGTCGGCCCGTGGGGCGCATCCCCGCGTACCGTTCGACGCTCTCGAAAAGGGCCACCCGCTCGCTGCTGTCGAAATCGTGGGCGCGGCCGTATCCGCCGTCGTCCAGCAGCCGCCCGTCCGTCACGAACGCCGTCGTCAGACAGAACGCCGAGTCCTCCGACCGGAACAGGCTGCGCACCGGCCCGAACCGCTCGTCGTGCAGGGTTTCCCGTAACTCGGCTTTGCCGGTACGGGGGTTGGCCCCGCGCAGCACCGCCGGGTCGGGCAGCGGCCGTGGCCCGGACGGCAGGGGTGCGACGGCGGCAGCCGAGTCCGCGGGCAGCGGACGGCACACCGCGCAGCCGCCGATCGCCCGGACCTCGTGGGTGGACCAAGTGGCCCGTCCCTGGTGCACCACGTGCACCGTGGCCGCCCCGGTCCGCGGGGGCGCCTCCAGCAACTCCCGTGCGAGGGAGCCGATGGCTCCGCCGAGCGCCGGAACGGGCACCCCGGCCAGCGTCATCCCGGGGCTCTGCCACGGCACCCGGCCACCCGCCGTGGCCAGCCGCTGGTACTCCGCACAGGACAAGCATGCGGGCGCGCCCGGCCGCAGGACCGGACCGACCACGGCCAGCGCCCCGTCGAGACGTACCGGAACCAGCGTCACCGGGTGGCGGAGCGCATGCCGGCTGAGTTCCTCGGCGAGCCCGAGCGTCCATTCCGTCAGCAGGACGACAGCCGGGCCGTCCGTGACGGCGCGCGCAGACGGGGCATCGAGCACGGGCACGGGCAGCGGCCCGAGAAAATGGGAATCCGATCCCATCGCTGTCATCGCACGTCCTCCCTGGTGGACAGAACCGTGAAGCCGAACGCCGCCAACTGCGAGGCGAGCCGCCCTGCTGTGGCAGGGGGCGTTCCCCCGCCACGGGCCCCGGTCAGCCGGTGCAGAGCGGTGTGCAGTGCCGGCTCCCGCCGGGCCACGTCCGCGAGCCAGCCGGCCGTCCATCCGACGTCCTCCCAGGCGGCCGTGCGCGTGTCCGCGACGGCCAGGGGAGTGACGGCTCCGTCGGCAGCGCCCACTCCACCGATCGCCTTGCTTCCGTCCGCCGTGCCGACCGCCGCGGCGGCAGCCATGAGGGACGCGAACGCGGCCGCATCCGCGGGACTCGCCTCGACGGCCCGGCCCAGAACCGGTCCGGAGCCGGGCTCGTCCGGTGCCCGGCGGACGACCGCGCGGTACACCTCCTCGTCCGGATGCACCCGGACCACCTCCACGCGAGCCCGGACTCCCAGGCGTTCGGTGAGCGTCCTCCACCAGTGCCGGGCCTGCGGATGGCCGGACCAGGCCGCTGCGGACAGCGGAGCAACCCCGGGGGACGGCGCCGGAAGACGGGCGGCTGCCCGGCGCAGCGCTCTGCCGCGGGCGTGGGCGGGGTCCGCCCCCACCACGAATCGTGCCTCGCCCAGCCGGAGTTCGGCCGCTCGGCAGAACGCCTCGAGCCGTGCCAGATCGAGCCGGGGCGCGCCGACGAGCACCGGTCCCTCCGACAGGTCGCAGGCGGCGATCGGCACGGGCAGCTGCCGGAGGGCTCCCGGGGCCGGAGCGGGGAGCACCCCGGTCCGCTCGTCGCCCAGCGCCGCCACCCGCTGCAGCGCTTCGGCGAGGGTCCCTGCGGGGGCGATGGCCACCCGGCGGTCCGTGTCGAGCCGGTCGGGCCCGAGCCAGGTGCGGTAGTCGGCCCGCGGCGGCCGGGCGGCGGCCACCAGTACGGCGGGCAGTCCCGGCAGCAACCGCTGGTCGTCGCCCTCGTCGGCGGGGTCCGGCAGTCCGCCGACTGCGCACAGCAGACGGTGGGCGGCGACCCCCGCAAGCAGTGATTCGAGAGGGCCCGAGGGCGCCGGGGCCCCGCCGGAGCCGGCACCTCCGGGCGTCGCCGGGCGGAGGGCCGGGCGGATCGACGTCGGGGGGCCGCTCGCGAGACGCACGGAGAGTGCCGCCGCGTCCGCCCGGACCTGCGCAGAACTGCCCGGAGCGGTGACGAAGCCGCCGCCGCCGCACAGGCCGGCGGCGACCGCCTGCTGCTGTCCCGTGCCGCTGGTGCGCAGGAGGATCCGGCCCTCGGGCACCGCCGTGTCGACGGTGTACGAGAAGGACGCCCCGCCCTGGGCCAGTGCCCGCACGGCAGCCTCGGCCAGCGGGCTGCCTGCTGTTCCGGCGACGACCTCGCCTCGTGCCGCCGCGATCGCGGCCGCCGCCGCGGCGGGCTGCTCGGCCGTCGCCGCCGTCCAGTCAGCCGCCGTACGGTCCGCCCCCGTCCCCCCCGTCCCCGCCGCCGCCGTCCGGTCCGCGGCCGGCCCGGAGGGCACCGCCACGAGGAGATCGTGTGCGTGCAATTCCGCGAACAGGGTGTCCAGCGCCTTCCGCAGAGCGGACCCCGGCTCCGCCCGCCGCAGGAGTTCCGTGGGCTCGCCCGCGCGCAGCGGCCCTTCGAGGAGCCGCCAGAGGGAGGGCAGCGCCGTGCTGCCCTCCAGGGTGACACTGCCACACCGGCCCCGCAGATGGAGGCCGTTGCGCAAGGGGGTGACGGCGACGCCCGGACGCAGCCGCCACACTGCCGCCGACACGGCCGAGGCTGCGGTCCCCGGTGCGGTGGTCCCGGTCGTCATGAGCTTCCCTCCACCGCTTCGATGACGGCGCCCACTTCCGTCCGCCAGTCACACCCCGTCAGCTCCGGCACCGTGCGGACCACCAGGGAAGCGGCGAGATAGCGCTCCAGCGGACGGATGTCGCAGACGGCGAAGAGCCGGTACAGGGCGTTGGTGCACGCCCGGTACACCAGATAGTCGGGGCGGCTCCACATCAGGCCCTGCGGGTCGGAGCGCCGGAGCAGCCGGTGGAACTCGCTGTACCGGGTGCGGATGTCCTGGTTCCAGCGTTCCATCGCGTCCGCGTCCCCGGTGGCGGCCGCCCGGACGCGGTATTCGAGCGGGAAGCCCTCGAGATCGGCCCCCGCGTCGTGGCGGGTCTGCACGTGCCGCCAGGCGGCGGCGGACCAGTCGGCCCAGTCCCGTTCCCAGCCGCGTGCCCCGCCCTCCGCTGCTATCCGGCCCACGAGCCGGGTCACCGCCCGGCCCGCGCTCTCCCAGCGGCGCTCGAAGCCCTCACGGAGCCGCCCGTCCGGGTCGTCGTGGACCAGGAAGTCCTCCAGATGGGAGACGTACGAGTAGTGGCCCCCGGCGAGCCCCCCGGGGTGGGCGGACGCGTGCACGGCCAGTGCGGCCACGGCGAGCTGGACCCGTGCCTGCGCGCTGTCGCCGTGGGCACCGAGGAACCGGGCACCCGCGGTGAGCGCGGGCAGACCCCGGCGCAGCAGGTCGTCGCGCAGGGCCACACCGTCGGCACCGAGGAGTCCGTGCAGCGAGGTACGGTCGACCGGCTCGATCCGCACCGTGTTGTCGGGCACGATCGGCCCGTAGGGCGGAGCGACCAGCTCCGCGCGACCGGTCTCCGCAGCCCGGTCGAGGAGCTCGGCCTCGGTGAGATCGCTGTGCGAGGGGTGCGTACGGAGCCATCCGCGCACCCTGCGTACGGCGTCCTCGACGGCCGGACCCAGTCGTCCGGGCGGGCCCTCGACGCGGAGCCGGAGGTGGGGGCCGCGCAGCCAGTGCCGCTCGACATGAGCGGCCAGGCCCTGTGCCGTGTACGACTCGGCGAGCGGGAGCAGGACTTCGCGCAGCAGCGGTGCCTTGACCGGCTGGTGGTAGTACACGACCACGTCACGGGCAGCGGCGTGCTCGGGATCCACGGGCGGCACCGTCCCTTCCCGGAGTCTCCGGTCGATGGTCAACACGTCGGCCGCCCGGCCCGGTAGGTCTCCACGACCAGTTCCACCGCCCGGTTCGCCGCGGCGCGTCCGCCGGGGGCGGGAAGGGCCTCCTCGAGGACGACGCCGTCGGCGTGGCGGGACAGCCATCTGGCCAGGCACCGCAGATGAAGTGCGTTGCCGAGGTCCACGAACTGCGGCTTGGGGAGACGCAGCCCGGCCAGGAAGTCCTCGGCCGCACTACCGGTCGGTGTGGTCGCGGCCGGACGCAGGAAGACCTGCTCGGGGAGCGCGAGCAGCGCTCTCCACCGGGCGACGGCTGCCACCGGAAGCCCCTCGGCGGCGGCCAGGTCGGCGCCCAGCGCACGGACCACGGCGGGCGGCATCAGCCAGCGGCGGCGCAGCAGCACGATGTGCCGGTGGCGCAGCCGGGGCGTACGGACCATCCGACCGCCCGGGGCCGGGACGGTGAACCGGGGGACCAGCGTGCGGAAGTCGACCACTCCGTGGGGCTGGTCGGACAGGTGGGCGCCGATCCGGCGCGGCAGCATGACCGGTGCCAGGAAGCCCGGGTACAGCACTTCGAGCAGTTCACCGGTGGCCCGCAGCCGGAACCGCACCTGGTCGGTGGGCTCGTCGTGGACGAGATCCACCTCGTGTTCGCCGACCGAGGCCCAGCGGCGGTCGGGGCCGATCTCGTCCGGGACGAGCAGGGGATGGAGATTGGCGTTGAATCCGCCGACCGGCCGGAGCTGGACGGCCCGCACGCCCGTGCCCAGGGTCCGCCGGATCCGGCGGACCACCTCGCCGGCGGCGCGGGGATCCAAGTCGTCCAGGAACCTGCTGGTGAAGCGGCCCCAGCCCCCGTACATCTGGTTCACACAGAGCAGACCCCCGGCCGGGTCGCGCTGGACGAAGCAGGAATAGCCGACCGGGCGTTCGACAGCCCAGCGCGGCAGCCGCTCGCCCAGTCCCTCGACCAGGCCCGGGGGCAGGACGACATCGATGTCGGCATTCGGCTCGTACCCGGTCGACGGGGTTCGGAGAGCGTCGGCGACGTCCTGGCGCAGGGTCGCCAGCTCCTCGACGCCGGTGGGGAGCCCGGCGCGGTCCGCGGACGCCGTCGCCGCGATCCGCCCGGCCTCCTCCCAGGCCTCGGCGACATCGGCGCCGAACTCCCACGGGTGGCGGCAGCAGCCACCGCTGCCGTACCGCGCGACGAAGCGGTCCCGCACGATCCGGCGCATCGGATGGCCCAGGTCGAAGAGCTCGGCCAGGGCGGTGACCTCTGCGAGCGCCTGGTGATCGGAACCGTCGAGGAAACCGTCGAGCCGCAGCGGTCGGGGAGCGACGACGTCCTCGGACAGGACGGTGAGCGGAGCCGAACCGCTCGGGACGGCACGCCCCGCGTCGGCGAGCAGACCGGTCCAGCGCTGCGACAGTGCGGCAAGGACCGACGGGCGTTCCACTGCGGAGACGGAGGCGAACGCCGTGGTCGTACGGGAGAGCTCTTCGAGACGGTCCGCGAGGGCCTTGTCGTCGGCACGCGCCCCGCCGAGAGTCCGCAGCCACTCGGCGATCCGGCCCAGCGGATCGCCGTCCTGCGGAGCAACCGGGCTGGAGGGGACCAGCAGACCTGCCTGGCCGAGGCGGTCCAGGAACGCCACGGCCGCCGCACGGCTCCCTTGCCTCCCGGGCAGGGCACGGACGAGGGAGTCCGCCAACGCGTCGAGGTACACGGGCGTTTCGGCATGCTCGCTGACGAGCCGCAGCGGAGCGCCGTACGCCAGTTCCACCTCGTCCTCGTCGACGACGAGGTAGCGGCCGCCGGCGAAGGCCGCCCGGCTGCGCGCGTACGTCGCCCGGCCGTCCACGATCCGTGCGGTGCTGGTGATGCGGTGGGGAACTCCGGTGCGGCGGTGCGGAGCCTCAAGGAGGGCAGCGGTCAAAGCCTCGGTCAGCGTACGGCTGACCCTCACGCTGGAGGTCAACGGACCTTCCCACAGGTCCTGTTCACCCCAGGCCGGAACGGGCAGGTGCGAGCCGTCCGGCTGCGGCAGCGGGCCCCAGCCGACCGCGGTGAACCAGGACAGCGGACTGGTCTTGGTACTGGCCCGTAGGGCGTACCGCAGCACATTGGCCTCTTCCTTGCGCGACCTCCGGTCGTCCGCACCGGCTGCCGCACGCATCACGGCCCGCAGCAGATCGGCGCTGGTGAGCGCAACGGCCCGGACGAGAGCCGGCTCCCGGCACAGGGCGGCGAGAGCCGTCCGCTCGACGGCGAGGGCGGGGCCGACGGCGCGTTCGGTCCCGGCGAGGAGCGTCCTGCGCCGTTCCCGCAGGGCGAGCCAGGACGCCAGCCGGGGCACCCGGTCGGTGAGGTCACCGAGCCGGCCCAGCAGCTCGGGCCGCGGCTCACGTCCGTTGTGCAGGGCGCGGCGCAGGGGAAGGACGACCGCGCGGTGGAATTCCTCCGGATGCCCGCCCCGGCTCGCGTACAGGTCGTCGCACAGCGCTCGGGTGACGGCCGCGAGCTCGCTCTCCACGCCGGTCAGCCGGCCGAGCGCCGTCCGGAACTCCCTCGCGGCCGGGTCCTGCGGCGGATGCGCGAGCACGGTCGCGCGCACGAGTGCGTACGGCGCCGACTGCACGAGGTAGCCGAAGGCTTCGGTGCTGCCGGAGTTCTTCATGCGGGTCGCCCCCGTCCCTTTCGTGGTGCCGTACCCGCCGCGGGCCGGACCCGGTGGGGTGGGTCCGCGGCGGGTGTCGGTCGATCACCTGCGTCGGGCACGCGTCACGGGACGCGCACCGGAACTACAGCGGGAGGTCCGGCATTTGCGGGTGCGCGCAGGAGGACGACCCGCAGGAACAGGAGCTGCCGCCATTGGAGGCGCCGCCCTCGGGGAGAGCGACGGTGTCCCGCATGGAGGTCACGGTGAGCTCACCGAGATCGAGGTCCTCGAGTTCGAAGCTCAGGGCACCGGTGGTGTCGGACATGCATGTCTCCCTTTGTGGTGTGCCGGTTGAGAGCGAGGCTCGTACCGGGGCGGTCAGCCCGCGTCGGGCACGACGACGTCCACCTGCGGCTGCGCGCAGGACGACGAGCCCTGACAGGAGCACGCACCCCACGACGCGCCGCCTTCGGGAAGTGCGGCGGTGTCGCGCATCGAGGTCACGGTGAGGTCCGCGAGGTCGACCTCGAGTTCCTCGAGGTCGAATTCGGCATTGCGCGCAATATCTGGCATGCGGTCTCCCTGTTGGTGAGGAAACGAAACCGGGAACGAACGGGATGAGCGGTGTTCCATGGATCCCTGCGGTTCGCGGAGAGCGCGTCATAGGGCCGCCCTCTCGGGAACCGGCCTGTTCGACTGGGAGCTTCCTCGGATGAACTGTCATATTCCTCCGCCGGTTGTACAAAAGAAATACACAGCAAGGTCCCTGACATGCGTAGCGGCCACTGCCGCCCGGCTCCCGGAGGTGTCAGGTGGCAGTGGCCGCATGACGCCGGACTCCGCAACAGGACCGAGCGTGTCGCTCAGGTCCCGGAGCCCGATGTGTGGATCGTCCTTGTCGGATCAGGGCTTGGCCGGCTTGCCCTTGCCGAACAGCCAGACATCGAATATCTTCCGCGTCTTCTTGCCGGACTTCTTCTCCGTCAGGGCGATGAACTGCTCGATCGTCGCGGTGCGGTTCCTGTTCTCGGTCGTCCACGTCTTCAGGATCTCGAAGAAGACCTTGTCGCCGACCGCCTGGCGCACCTTGTGCAGCACCATGGCTCCGCGGTAGTAGACCGGGTCGCCGAAGAGCTCTTCTGCCCCGCTGGGCTTCCCGGGCGCGGACGTCCAGAACTTGTCGCCCGCGGGCACCTGGTAGACGGAGTCGAACCACTTCTGCGTGGACGCCGTTCCCTGTTCCTCGTCCCACATCCACATGGCGTACGTGGCGAAGCCCTCGTTCAGCCAGATCTGCGACCAGTCGGAGAACCGGACCGAGTTGCCGAACCACTGATGGGCGTACTCATGGGCCATCACCGTACTCGTCGGCACCTTGCCGTAGACGGGACGGCCGATCGTCTCGAGTGCCGCTCCGACGGCCGGGGCGTGGTCGACGATCGCCCCAGCCGAGTCGACCGGATAGGGGCCGAAGTGTTTCTCGCCCCACTCCACGATCTCGGGGATCCGGCCGAGGACCTTGCGTGACGAGGCTTGCAGCCGGGGGTCCACCGCGTTGACGACGGGCACTCCGGACTTGGTCTTCTCCGTCTGCAGATCGAACTTCCCTACGGCCAGGGTGGCGGCGTACGGAATGGTCTGGGTCTTGTTGTTCCAGCAGAATGTGTTCTTGCCGGCCTCGGCGCTCTTCTTGCCCACGAAGTGGCCGTTGGAGACTCCGGTGAGGCCGGAAGGAACGGTGACCGCGACTGTGTACGTCGCCGGGTCGTGCACCGTGTTGTTCACCGGGTACCACGACATCGCGCCGAGCGGCTCACCCATCACGAAAGCGCCGTCGTCGGTCTTGATCCATCCGTCTTCGGATCCGGGGATGAGGCCTGGCAGAGTCGTGGGCATGCCTTGGTAGGTGACCGAGACCAGGAACTTCGCTCCCTTGGCTATTGCTTTGCCTGGTGTGATGGTGAGCTCAGTGCCTTTGTGGCTGAATGCGGCCTTCACGCCGTCGACGGTTGCTTTCTTGACAGTCAGTTGCGCCAAGTCGAGATTGAAGCGCGACAGATCCTGGGTCGCCACCGCCGTCATGGTACTGGTGCCGGAAAGCACTGTTTTTTTCGACGTGGGTTCGACCTTGAGATTGAGAGCGTAATGCGCTGCGTCATAGCCACCGTTGCCGGCCCCCGGAAAGACGGAGTCACCGGTTCCTGGCGCGCCGGGGGTGCCGCTCACAGATGCTGCGACGGCTTCGGCGTCGTCGAGGGGCGAACAGCCTGCGGTGACGGTGACGAGTCCGGCCGCGACTGCGATGGCGACAAGGGGCTTCTTGCGTGTGAGCATCCCTGAATCCCATCCTGGATTCGCCCCGTTCACCAGCCCGATCCCCCGAGAAATCGGGCGATCCGCACCGATAGATTCGCACCGAAAGCCCTTGCCGAGGACCGGTGGACAGTGCCTGCAGCGCAGGCAGAGCGGCAGGGACCAGCCGTGCCGACCGACTCGGAGGGGACCGAGCCGAGCGAACACGAGATCCGGGAGACCGCGGCCGCGCTGCCGATCGGCCAGCGTGCCGCAGTGGCCGCCAGGGCGATGCATCTCACCCTGGGAGCGGGTGTGCGTCGCCGCCCCCGCAGTCCAGTTCCTGCCGCCACAGTTCGTCGGTGAGCCGCTGGACTCCCGTCGCCAGATGACGGCGGTACGTGGACATCGGCAGACGCAGCACTTCCGCCGCACGCTGCTGTGTGCCCGCGGGCTGCAGATACGTGTGGTGCAGGGCACGGTAGCCCCGGCGTTCGGACGGGGCCCGGTCCAACTCGGCTGCCGTCTCCCTGATGACGGCGAGCAGCGCCGCCGCGCGGGCCGCGGAGTCCGCTCCCGGGCCGGCCCGCCGGGTCACCGCCCGCGTGTGCAGGAGCACGCTGTCACGCAGCCCGTTCGCGCGGCCCATCCCCAGCAGTGCCTCCCGTACCCCCGCGGTGAAAGTCTCGTGGTCGAGGAGGCGCAGCGGTTCTCCGCCCTCCGGGGCGGCGAGGGCCAGCGGATCGGGGGAGGACTCCCGCTCGGTGAGCAGGTTGAGCCAGGCGAGCGGGGGAGTGCGGCGCCAGTCGTGGGCGAAGACGCCGTACCGGCGACCGCCGATGTCGAAATCCGCCTCCGGGGCCCGGGTGAAGTCGGTGTAGGCGCAACCGGCGGCCCAGAACTCGGGGTCCGCGAAGGGCAGGAGGGTGAGGGCCGGCGGGTCCTGGGTGAGGTAGTGGTGCGTGAGGCGCAGGGTGATCAGGGTCTGCACGGGTGAGACGTCCTGGTAGGTGTCGGCGGCGAGCCAGGAGCGCACGAGCAACGCCTTCTCGCCCGTGCGGAGCGCCCCGTGCTCGCGCAGCCAGTGCCGGGCTGCATCGGTGGCGGGGTCGCAGGTGCCGTGTGCGGGGTGTTGCGTGCCCATGGTGACGAGCACGTAGAAGCCGGCAGGGTCCGGCCGGTTGCCCCGCACCGTGCCCCAGGACGCATCGGGACGGTCCCACCACTGTTCCAACAGGCGGGCGGAGCGGGGGCCTTCATGCCGTTCCGCCAGAGCGAGCAGTGCCGGCAGTTCGTCGGCGCGGCTCGGGGCGATGGTGAGGGCGTCGAGCCGCGCCGTGGCGGCGGAGCCTCCGGCCACCGGAGCGAGCAGCGGGCCGACGAGCGGGCTGTCGCGGTGCAGATAGGCGAAGTCGGTGAGGACGGTGCGCTGGCGGTGCCGGTCGCCGTCGGTGAACAGCTGCTGGTAGTACGCGCTCGCCCGGCGGCGCAACTCGGCCCGGCGTTCCGGATGGCGCCAGCGGAGTTCGGCGTCCAGCACGGAGCGCACCAGATCGTGCGGATGGATGCCGCGGCCGGCCAGTTCCACGATGGACAGCCCGCAGAGCCAGTCGAAGAGGTCACGGGCGTCGGGGACGCCGGTGAGCGCGGCCAGCAGGGGTTCGCTGGTCACCAGGACCTGGGCCACCGCCTCCAGAGCGGACCGGTGCCGGGCGCTGGGTACGGTGTCGAGCAGTGCTTCCAGCAGGGCGTTGACCACACGTGGGGACTCCACGGGGCTGACGGGGCCGCCGTGGCCGTCCTGGGCGTGGACGTCGGCGATCAGTGCCAGGGCCAGGGGGTGTCCGCGGGCGAAGTCCAGGGCTCCCCGATGGTCGGTGTCCGGAACGCCTCGCCGGCGCAGCAGGTCGCGGCTGTCGTCCTGGCCCAGTGGCCCCAGGGCCATGCTGTGCAGCAGCCCGTGCCAGGCGGGGTCGGTGCGCCACGCCAGTGGTGGCGGCTCGCGACCGGCGAGGACCAGTACGGCGTCGGCGGGAAGCAGGTCCAGCAGCCGCTCCGCCGGCTCCGACCGCCGGCCGGCCGCGGTGTGCTCGCCCGCCGGGTCGACGTCGTCGACGATGACGAGCGCGTTTGAGCCGGCACCGGCCGTCCCGAGCCGACCGTCGTGCAGGTCGTCGGCCTCCAGCCTGGTCACCGCACGTCCCGCTGCGGCACCCAGACGGGCGAAGTGATGGAGCAGTGTGCTCTTCCCGATGCCGCCCGGCCCATGGACGTGGACCACCGCTCCCTGACCGGTGGTGAGGATCCGTCGGAAGGCCTCGGTCTCGGCCTGCCGGCCGACGAATCCCCGTGCGCGTGCCGCGGCGAACCGGTCGGCGAGCCGCTGCGCGGCGCGGCCACGGGTCTCCCCCTTGCCGTCGATGCCCGGGTCCTCCTCACTCTTCCGATCAGACCCGAATTTCCCTGTCGCGCAGTTTCCTGTGGTGGTTTCCGGGGTGTCAACGGACCCGGGACGAGCACTCCGGACACGGAATGGACGGCGATCGGGCGGCGAACGGCCTGGGGGACGGCAAGCGCTCGCTCCTACCGTGGGCACGGCCCGAACGGGCTGACGGCAAAGACACCATGGAGGGGAGACACCATGTCCACCAGCAGCCCCGTCAACGTGATGAGGCGAATCGGTCTGGCGGTGGGTCTCGCGGGAACCTGCGCGGCGGCGGTCCTGAGCACCGCCGGCCCCGCGTCCGCGAGCCAGTTCTACGGCGGCACGCTCCACCCCGGCGAGCAGCGGTGCGTCCAGCAGTACGCCGGGTACCAGGTACGGGCCGACGGACGGGCCACCGGCCAGGGGGCCAAGTTCAAGCTCCAGTTCAACGGCGTCACCGTGCCCGGCACCGGCTCTCCCGGGCTGGTCACCAGCTGGGCGGCCGACTTGCGCACGTCCTGGGGTACCTTCCCCGGCGCCGGCTACTACACGGCCTGTGTGACGAACAACGGCACGGCGGACACGAACGTCCGGCTGGAACTGAAGACGGACGGCGAGTACTGACGTCCGGCGGCCGCGGGTCACCTGCCCTCGTGCGGGTGGCCCGCGGCCGCACGGATGCCCGCACCGCAAGGCATGGTGGGCTGCCCTTCCACGGAGCCGTCTTCGGGGCAGACTGGCTGTGTGACAGCTACCTCCATGAGCAAGGGCGCCAATCTTCCCGTCACCGCCTCCGTGGTGCACGTGGAACTCAGCTGGGCGGAAGGCCCCGGCACACCTGACGCCGACGCCTCGGCGCTGCTGCTGACCGGCACCGGACGGGTACGGGACGACGGCGACTTCGTCTTCTACAACCAGGCGGAACGCAGGTCCCACGCAGTACGGCACCTCGGAAAGCGCCGCGCTTCCGGGTCCGCCACCGACGTCGTCGCCGTCGACCTGCGCGCGGTGGAACAGGATGTCGACCGGATCGTGCTGTGCGCCTCCGCCGACGGAGGCACCTTCGGCTCGATATCCGGACTGACGCTCCGACTGCTGGATTCCGGGACAGGGACCGAAATCACCCGGTTCGAGATGGAGGCGACGACGGAGACGGCACTCATCAGCGGTGAGCTGTACCGTCGCGGCGGCCGGTGGAAGTTCCGCGCAGTGGGGCAGGGGTACGCCTCCGGCCTTGCGGGACTCGCCACCGACTTCGGTATCAGCGTCGACGATCGCGCCCCCGCCGCGGCTCCTCCGGTGACCCCCGAGGCCAGGACGCAGTCCGCCGCCCCCACCGCGCCGGTTCCGGGACCGCGTCTCACCAAGGGGGAGGAGCGTCTGCCCGACGACATGCGCAGACGCCTGTCCCTGCGCAAGGAACACGTGGCCGTCAGCCTGGACAAGCACGGCGCCGCCGGGGCCAGGGCGCGCGTCGTCCTCGTCCTCGACGCGTCCGGATCGATGTCCTCGCTGTACTCGAAGGGCATCGTGGCCGACGTCGTCGAGCGCATGGCCGCGGTGGCCGCCCAGCTCGACGACGACGGCGAGATGCAGGCGTGGACGTTCGCCACGCACCCGGCCAGGCTGCCCGATCTGAGGCCGGGGGAGCTGCCCGAGTGGCTGGAGCTCCATGTGAGGGTGGGGGAGATGAGCTTCTTCGGCCGGCCCAAGAGGCCCAGGGGCGGACTCCGTCCGGGGCAGGTGGACATGCGCATGGTCGGCATCCAGAACGAGGAACAGAAAGTGATCGCCGAAGTCCGTGAGTACGTTCGCCGGCACCCGGTCCCGGACCCCACGCTCGTCCTCTTCTTCTCCGACGGCGGTGTCTACCGCAACGCCGAGATCGAGCGGGAGCTGCGGGAGGCCGTGGAGGAACCGGTGTTCTGGCAGTTCGTGGGACTCGGAAGGGCCGACTACGGCGTCCTGGAACGCTTCGACACCATGCCGGGACGCCGGGTCGACAACGTGGGCTTCTTCGCGGTCGACGACATCGCCACGGTCTCCGACCCGGAGCTGTACGACCGGCTCCTCTCCGAGTTCCCGTCCTGGACGACCGCCGCTCGGAGGGCCGGCATTCTCTGAGAGGGGCGGGGGACCGAGGAGCAGGTGATCCGAACGACGGGCCCAGCGGGACCGTGCGGAGCCGCCGCCTTCCACTGCCGCCCCGATGACGTGCTCCGCTCCGCGGTGGACGACGGGCATGGCGCCCGGCGGCCCGCTGCAGGCATGGCGAGCGAACGGCGGAGCCCCGGCCACCGCCCTGGGGCAAGGCGGTGTGCCGGTGTATTCAGCCCCGGTTGGTATCAACAGTGCGTCGTTTGAGGGGAGTTGCCGTACGGACGAAGTGCCCGTGACCGGTGTGTGCCATGCTCCTGTTCGTCGCCAGGGCGACGCGTGACTTCCGGGGGTGGGATATGCGGCCGTTGACCAGTGACGACCCACGCCGGCTCGGCGAGTACCGCCTGCTCAGCCGGTTGGGCGAGGGCGGGATGGGCTGTGTGTATCTGGGCCGCTCACGTGGCGGGCGGACCGTCGCCCTGAAGGTGGTGCACACCGTGCTTGCGGTGGACCCGGGATTCCGCGCCCGCTTCGCACGCGAGGTCCGGGCGGCCCAGGCCCTCACCGGCGCCGGCACCGTCCCCGTCCTCGACGCCGAACCGGACGCCGCCGTGCCCTGGCTGGCCACCGCCTACGTGCCCGGACCGGCCCTGTCGGAGGCCGTCGACGCCCACGGAGCGCTCTCCGAGCCCGCGTTGTGGCGCCTGTTGTCCGGTCTGGCCCATGCCCTGGACGGCGTACACCGCGCCGGGCTCGTCCACCGTGACGTCAAACCGTCCAACGTGCTGCTCGCGCAGGCGGGCCCGCTCCTCATCGACTTCGGCATCGCGCGGTCCGCCGACGAGACGTCCCTGACCGGCACTGGGCTCGTCATCGGCTCGCCCGGCTACATGTCGCCGGAGCAGGCCGAGGGCCAGCCCGTCGGCCCGGCCTCGGACGTGTTCTCCCTCGGTGCGGTGCTCGCCTTCGCCGCCACCGGTCATGGGCCCTTCGGTACCGGCTCCGCGGCCCAGTTGCTGTACCGCGTCGTCCATCACGAACCAGAACTCACTGGAATGGCACCGAAGTTCGAGGATGTCGTCCGTGCTTGCCTTGCCAAGTCGCCGGCCGACCGCCCCACCGTCACCGAACTGTGTGCCACCGCGGACGCGCGGTGCGACGACGACGGCGCGCACTGGTTGCCCGGCCCCGTCGTCGCCGCCATCGCGCAGAAGGCGGAAGCCCTCCTGAACCTTGAAGCCGAGAACGAAGAGGAGGACCGGCCCACCGCCCTCGCGTCCGGCCACGGCGGCCCGCATCCCGCGGCGACAGCCGTACTGACCGAGGCTTCCGCGACCCGGCGGACTCCCGTCCCCGATCCTGTACCGCGAGCCACCGCTGCTCCTCCGCGCGCGCCCGCGGCTCGGGCTCGTGCCGCCAGTCAGGCCCCGCCCCGGAGCGTCGCCCGGAAGACGACCGTCATGTCCGTCACGAGCGGCCTGGGAAGACCCTTCTTCAGCCTGTTCTACCTGGTGCCCATCGTCTTCTACCTCGTCACCTGGCCCTCGATGAGAGAGCGTTCCGCCCGTCACCCCGACAACTGGGACGAGGACCGGGGCAGTGATTACGAGTGGGCGATGGACGTCTGGTGGCTGATCCCGCTGAGCCTTCTTCTGTTCTGCACAATGATCACGCTGTACGTTTGGCGCGATCGCCTCGCCCGTTCCTCGGAGCGCGCCACTCGTGTGTGGACGGTCTGTGTGGGCGCCCACTGGCTGGCCACAGCGGTCGTGCTGACCCTGCACGTGATGACGTTCATCATTCTCGACAGCGCCACGAACAGCAGCGCGGCAGGGGGCGATCACTGGATGGTGGGCGTCACGATCGGCGTACTCGTTCTGGGGCTCGGAACCACACCGCTCGTCATCGGTGCGGCCCTCCTGAGGATCTTCCGCGGGGTCACGGGCAAGCTGACGGGCAGCCTCTTCTCGCGCCGCGCGTTGTGACACCCGTACTTCGCACCGCCGACGCGTCGGACCGGTACCGGACGAGATCTGGAGCGAGGCCGCCAGGCACTCCGACGAGGAGCAGCCGAGCGCACTGCTCCTGGTGATCTCCACGGTGAACGTCTGGCACCGCCTCAACCTGGCCACCCGTCAGGTGGCGGACACCGTCGGCTGAGCCGGCACGATCAGGGCCAGGTGGCATCCCGCCCCGCGTCCGGGACGGGATGCCGCCGTCCGCGTTGTCAGTTCGCGTTGAGTTCGGCCACGATCGACTGTGGTGTGTGACCGCTGCCGTCGGACCGGCGGTGGAAGTCGACGGACACGTAGTTCGGGTTCCGTCCCCCTGCCGCGGGCCGGCACTGCTGGGCGATGCGGTTGCGCAGTTTCGTGCCGTTGTCCGCCCCGGCCGTGAGGACGGTCGGCACATTGCGGTGGTGGCTCATGGCGAAGAGCCGGCGGAATCCGGGCTCCTGCCGGTCCAGCGGCACATCGGACCACCGGCTCACACACGACAGGTCGTTGCCGAGGTCGCCCAGGCTCCAGTAGTTCATCACGGTCCACGCCTTGTCGTACATCACGCCGAGGTGCTCCCGGTCGGAGCTGCTGGAGAAGATCAGCAGACGCCGGCCGGCCGCGACCATGTCGGCGACCCGGGGCCAGCCGCGCTCCCGCACCTGCCATTCATCGGGCCGGAACACCAGGTCCGGCAGTCCACTGACCTTGCTCATGGACTGCTCGAGCTGAGCGGCGCCGACGTAGTCCTCCAGGAACACCGTCACGATCTCCTGCGGATGGGCGTCGAGGAAGTCCACGACGGTCTGCATGGTTCCGTGGAACGACTGACGCGGCAGGGCGTATGTCGCACCCGCGAACGTCGTGCAGCCGCCGTGGCACAGGTACACGCCGCTGGGGTAGCAGTCGCTGCCGAAACTGATGATGCAGAGCCATGTGCTCCGCTCGTACCAGTGCACGTCCAGGCTGAGCCCGCGCACGCCGCGCTCGAGCTGGCCCCGGACCGATTCGGCCTGGTTGACCGAGGCCCACCGGGCGTCCTCGTAGTTGGTGAACGAGTTGTGCGTGGTCAGCGCACTGATCTCGTCGAGTCGCTTGGCGCCCCATCGTTGGTCCGCCGCGGCTCTGGGGACGGCCGTCCGGGGGACCGTTGCGGGCCCGTCCGTCGCTGCGGCCGTCCCAGGAGACGCGGTCAGCACCAGGCAGAGGAGCACGAGCAGCAGCACGGACTTCCGGCCCGGGGAGGCGGGCCCACCGGCGCGGTGAGCGCGAAGCCGGTCCGAGGCGCGCAAGGCACCCCTTTTGAGAGTGCTCATGACAGTCATGGCTGGCGAGGGTACTGCGGAGGCCCCGCCTCCGCCCTCACCGTGAAGGCATCGTCTGCCGCTCCCCGGGAGCCGTGCCTGTCATGGGCACCACGAACTCGCGCCTCCGGCCGCGTCCGTTCCGTCCCCGTCGGCTCCTCCTACTCGAAGCGCGTCGTGTCACCCGCTCCCCGGCGCACGATCTCCGCCTCGCCGCCCGAGAAGTCGATGACGGTGGTCGGTTCCGTGCCGCAGTCGCCCGAGTCCAGCACGGCGTCGACCACGTGGTCGAGCCTCTCCTTGATCTCCCATCCCTGGGTCAGGGGCTCCGCCTCGTCGGGCAGGAGCAGGGTGGAGGAGAGGAGCGGTTCACCGAGCTCGGCGAGCAGGGCCTGAGTGACGACATGGTCGGGGATCCGCACCCCGACCGTCTTCTTCTTCGGGTGGAGCAACTGGCGCGGCACCTCCCTCGTCGCCGGGAGGACGAAGGTGTAGCTGCCGGGCGTCGCGGCCTTGACCGCCCGGAACACGTCGTTGTCGAGACGCACGAAATGGCCCAGCTGCGCGAAGTTCTGACACACCAGGGTGAAGTGATGACGGTCGTCCAGATTGCGGATGGACCTGATCCGGGCGAGGCCGTCACGGTCGCCCACACGGCACCCCAGGGCAAAGCAGGAGTCCGTCGGGTACGCGATGAGCGCGCCGGAGCGGATCAGGTCCGCCACGTTGCTGATGGTGCGCCGCTGAGGGTTCTCGGGGTGCACGTCGAAGTACTTCGCCATTCGCGGAGCCTATGTGATCCGGCCACCGCCTCCGGCGTCGAGCGCGGCCGTCATCGCCTCCCGGCCGTGGTCCACACGGAGGCCAGCGGTCATCGGGGCCGGTCCGCCTACCCGCACGTCGTCTCCGGAAACCACACGTTGGTGTTCCGCAGCCCAGCCCGTCTTGACGATGCATTGTCACGCTGACGGCGGCGCTTTCGTCCCTTACGCACCCTCGTCCTTGAGGAAGACGAAACTGTCCGAGTTGTAGTAGTTGGGCAGCTGCGCGAGGTGCGAGCCCTGTCCCGGCGGGTTCTCGTCCCACCAGTCCTCCGGTCCCAGAAGGTGCGCGGAGTAGTCGCTCGACGGGACGGGCGGCACGAACTGGAGCCGGAAGGCGGCTGTGCCGTCCTCGGGTCTGATCGTCCACAGCTGCCTGGTGCGCCAAGCGGAAGTCTCGTCATGGCAGTCGTACTGGACGACCCGGACGACGTTGCCGCCATTGCCGGTGCCGTCGAGACACTTGCCCGTCCCCGTGTTGCGGAACTGGTGGGTGCCGCCGCCGGCGTCGACGGTCTCCCATCGCTGCCACGCGGCCGCGGTGCACTTCTCCAGGCGCAGCATCGCC
Organism: Streptomyces sp. NPDC030222; assembly: GCF_055573115.1. Classification (NCBI taxonomy): domain Bacteria; kingdom Bacillati; phylum Actinomycetota; class Actinomycetes; order Kitasatosporales; family Streptomycetaceae; genus Streptomyces; species Streptomyces sp. NPDC030222. The sequence continues at coordinate 159,765 of NZ_JBVICA010000011.1, read as the reverse complement.
CCGTTGCCTTCGCCTCCGACACCGACGCACAGCCCGGTGCGCCTGTTGACGAGCCTGAATCCCTTCGGGGGCGGAGGCGTGGCATGAACTGCGACGGTGGAGGGCGACGCCGTTCCGGCCGGGCGCGTGGGGCTGCGCGTACCGCGGGGCGACGGCGCGGAGGTCGTGGCGGGCGCGGACGCCGGAGCCGTCGTTGCCGTCGTGGCCGGAAAGGTCGGCCGCAAGGGCACGACAGAGGCACGGGACGGTGCCGTACGGGTGTCCTCGGCCTGGTCGCCCGCGGAGAGGACCAGGGTGGCCGCCGCGAGCGCGGTGACCGCCACTCCCCCCACAGCCGCGGCGCCGACCGGTGAGGCCGCGAGAACCACGCGCAGCGGACGACGCCCACCGGCCGGCCGGGACAACGGGACGCCGGGCGTGATGACGTCCGGCGGAGCCGCGCGGTCATCGGGGCCGCGCTCCGCCCGGGCTCCGGCGTCGGCGGAGAGCCTCAGCAACTCGGCGACGGCTGACGGGGTTCCGCTGTGGACGGTGACGAGTTCCCTGCGCACCGAAGCGCATCTGCGGCACGTGGCGGTGTGGCGGTCCAGATCCTCGGTACGCCGGGAGAGACCGCCCCCTCTGACGGTGTCGTCCAGCACGGCGGTGAGGTGCCGGCAAGCACGCCTGGGGGCTTCGGCGGCATAGGCACGCAGGTAGGCCTCGCACAGGTGCTGACGGGCGAGCTCGGCGGGAGAACCATCCGAGCCGAACGGCGGCCCGGGGACGGGCCCGGTGGCTCCGGGCGCCTCGGCGAGGTCGAGGCACAGGACCGCCTGCCACGACGGATGCAAGGTGCGGTAGGCACGCAGGATCAGCGGGCCGTCGGCGGTCGGGGTCACGGTGCTGCTCCTCGTACACGGGCTCAAGGGGGTTCCCACTTGTGCGGGAGACGACGTCGTCGCCCTTCCCCGCAGGGGCGAGCGCGCCGACGACGCGGTCCTGGTGAGGAGATGACCGGGATGACCTGGACCACGCTGTCCGGAACGCTGACGGTGGTCTCTCCTGAGCCCCGTGGGAAGGGAATAGTGCAGGTGAGAGATATGCGGAGTCAAGTGCTCCAGTGGCTCATGGCAGTTGTGCGGGGCGGCGGTGAAAGCCCTTGCTGTCCGTGCCGGTTCGGCGTCGGCCGTGGTCGGCCGGGCGGTGGCTCATTCGACCCGCCCCCGCGACGGCTGCACTACGGAGGGCTGGTAGCCGAGCGGGCAACCATGACCGGCAGCAGTGCCTCGCACGCCCGTCGACCGTACGGTGCGGGCGGAGCGCCTTCCCTGGGCGGTCTCGCGATCCTCGTCACGCGGGGCCGTCACCCGGGTCGAGCCGGGCGGCCAGCGCCTCGAAGTAGCTGCGGTGCAGGGCGACCAGGTCCACCTGATCCGGGTCGAGCAGCCACAGCAGGTGGGCTCCCTCCAGGAACGCCGTCGTCTCCGCCGCGAGCGTCGCGGGGTCCAGGTCTGCCCGCGCCGAGCCGTCGGCGGCGGCGCGGGTGAACAGAGTGACGAGATGGCCGCGCAGTGCTCGACTGCGGTCGCGGAACCACTCGTGCAGGGCGGAGCCGGACTCCAGGTTCTCGGCGGTGAGCGTGGTGTGCAGGGCGGCGAGATCGCGTTCGGTGGTGGCGGTGTGCACCGCGTCGCGCACGAACCAGTCGAAGGCCTGGCGCAGTGCGGGTTCGGCGTCGGACGTCGCGGACAGCCGCTCCAGGGCGCGCCGGTCCGCTTCTTCGAGGACGGCCCGGACGAGTCCGTCCTTGCTGCCGAAGTGATGGATGAGGGCGGACGGGGTGACGCCGGCGGCCTCGGCGACGGCGGCCACCCCGGTGCCGCGCACCCCGTGCCGGGCGAACAGCCCCAGCGCCGCGCCCACGATGGCGCGGCGGCGTTCCACGCCCCGCCTCTGCACCTGCCCCTTGACTCCCGCCATGCGGATCAGGGTGCCCGGCCCGTGCGCGGTGTTCAAACCGGGTGGCGGAAATGCGATGGCCGAGCCGCCTCCGCTCCATTAACCTGAACAGTCATGCAGGAAAATGATCGGACGATGGAGCACCAGGTGAGCAGGGAACGTACGGCGCGTGCAGGGGACGTCGAGCTGTGGACCGAGGACTTCGGGGACGCGGGAGACCCGGCAGTGCTGCTGGTGATGGGAGCGGGCGCCCAGGGCGTCCAGTGGAACGACGCCTTCGTCGCACATCTCGTCGCCGGCGGCCGTCATGTGGTCCGCTACGACCATCGCGACACCGGCCGTTCCTCCCGGATCGACTTCGCCGCCCACCCCTACACCGTCGCCGACATGGCCTCCGACGCACTCGCGGTCCTGGACGCGTACGGCATCGAACGGGCCCACTTCGTCGGCGCGTCGCTCGGCGGCATCATCAGCCAGCGTCTCGCGGTGACGCACCCGCATCGCGTCCTGACCGTGACGAGCCTCGCCTCCTCCCCGCTGGGCACGGACACGGCGGGCACGGTGCAGCGCGCCATGGCGGGGCTGCCGCCGCTCCCGGACGAACTGCCCCCGCCCACCCCGGAGCTGATGGCGGCACTGGCCGTGTCACTGCCCGCGCCGGACGCGACCTGGGAGGAACGCATGGTCACCCGCCTCCGGTTGTGGCGTGTACTGCACGGGACGGTGCTCCCGTTCGACGAGGACGAGTACCGCGCGATGGAGAAGCGGGTGTGCGAGCGGGCGTCCGATGCCCAGGGCGTCGTCAACCACGCTCTCGCCGGAGGCGCCGGGGAGTACCGCACCGCGGACCTCGCCGCCGTCACGGCGCCCACTCTGGTGCTGCACGGATCGGAGGACCCGATGTTCCCGCCGGCGCATGGTGCGGCGACCGCCGCCGCCATCCCCGGTGCGCGTCTCATCACTCTCGAGGGCATGGGACACACCCTGCCCGCGGCGCTCGACCTGCGGCTGGCGGACGAGATCCTGCAGCACACGGCGGCGGCCCGCCGACGGTGAGTTCCCGCCGACGGCCGTGGCGGGACCGGGCCGGGAGCCGGTTTCGGCGCGGCCGGCCCCGGCGGGCGCCGGGAGGATGGCCGTAATCGCCGACAGCCTTCGTCGCCGAGGCCGATGGCCGGCCCCGGAGCACCGGCCGGGCGAACGCGGTGCCGGGATCGGCCCGGCGCCGCGGGCCCCGATCCCCGGCGCCACTGCTGAGCAGCGCTCGTCCACCTCGGGCCGCGGAACCGCTTGCTTACGCCGGGGCTGATCCGACAGACACCGGCGATCGAGGCCGGCAACCGGGCCGGCCGGGGCCGGACCGAGGGCGAGACCTCACACCGCGTCATTCGGCCGGAGCAGTGCGACCTCCGGCCCGAACGCGACCACGAAGCCCCCGCCGGGCGCGGCGGAGACCGCGTGCACAGGGAGGGGGAGCAGATAGTCGGTCGCCGCCTGGCCGCCGGTGACGGGATCGACGAAGTGCACGGCCCGGTCCAGACCGACGGCGGCGACCACTCGGCCGTCACCCCTCGTGGTGACGCACATGTTCGCACTCGAAGCCGCCCCGGACACCGGGTGGCCGCCGACCTGTTCCATGGCGCGCGGATCCCACACACGGAGCGTCCTGTCACGCGCGCCGGTGACCACGACGGGACCATCGCCGGCCGTCATGGTGAACACGGACGTCACCCAGTCGGTGTGGCCGGTCAGTGGCCCGCCGAGCTGACGGCCGGTCGTGAGGTCCCACAGCCGAACCGTCTTGTCCCAGCTGCCCGTCACGGCAACCGGCCGACCGTCCAGCACCATAGTGGCGACGGCAGTGACGCGACTGGTGTGCCCGGTGAGCCCCAGTATCTGTTCGCCGGTTGTGAGGTCCCAGACCCCGGCGGTGCGGTCACTGCCCGCGGTGAGGGCGACGGGCAGGCCGTCCACCGTCGCACCGGCCATGGCGAGGATCCTGCCCTGATGCGTGGGAACAGGGCTGTGCAGCTCCTGCCCGGTGGACAGGTCGAGCGTCCGCAAAGTGGCGTCGGAGGCGGCGCACACCACGACCGCCCGTCCGTTCACCTCGGTGGTCGTCATGACGGTGGCTTCGGCGTGCAGTGGGTCCGTCGGCTGCTGACCGGTGGCCAGATCCCATGTCCGTACGGTGTGGTCGGCGCCCGCCGTGACGGCCACGGGCCTGCCGTCGAGCAGAGCCGGGGCGAGAGCGACGACGTCCCCGGTGTGTCCGCAGCGATCGCGGCCGGCCGCCCGGGTGCCGCTGAGGTCCCACGTGCGTACGGTGTGGTCGGCGCCCGCGGTGACTGCCACGGGGCATGCGTCCAGCATGGTCGTCGTGACGTCCCACACCTGGCCGGTGTGCCCGGCGAGGGGTTCCCCCTGCTGCTGCCGCGCGGCAACGTCCCATACGCGTACGCTCTGGTCGAGACCGGTCGACACCGCCAGGGGCGCGTGCCCGGCGGAGACAGCGTCGATGGCCCACACGCGATCGGTGTGGCCGGCCAGCGGCCGGCCCAGGGACGATCCATCGACCCCGTCCCGCACCGTGAGCGCGGCGTCCTCGTCGGCGGTGAGACTGACCCGTCGTCCTTCCAGCGCGAACGGCCGGGACGCGACCGGGGTTCCGGCACCCATCGGGTTCAGCGCGGTGAGACCGCCGCTGCTCCGCTCGGAGATCAGATCCCACAAGTGCGTTCGCGCCTCGGTGCCGAAGGACAAGGCCTCCGCCCGCTCCGCCGGGACGATGCTCCGGAGGGCCCGCATACCGCCGACGTGCCGCGGGTCCGCCGTCAGGTCCCAGATGTGCAGCGACTGATCGGCTCCAGCCACCGGCGCGACGCGACGCGTTCCCAGCAGCACGTCCCTCGTCCCCGCCAGGGACCTGACGTTGTAGCAGCTCGTGGCCAAGTCCCCGGTCAGCTCCGGATCGTTCCGGTCGTCGAGCGTCACGGCGACGACTCGCCCGTCGACGACCGTCAGGGCCGACACCCCGGACAGCGGTTCGCTTCGTGCCGCCGACAGGTCTTCGCGGCCGACGTCCACGAGCGGGTGGCCGCTGCCGAGGTCCCACACCTTCGGCGTCTCGCCTTGCCGAACGGTCACCGCAAGCGCGCGCCCGTCTCCGTAGCAGCCTGCGTCCGCGACGTGGAGACATTCGCCGAGAGTGTGGCCGGTGGCGACGTCCCACACCATCGTCCGCTCGTCAGCGGCGGTGACGGCGACAAGGCGTCCGTCGAGCACACCGATGTCCACGATCGAGGGAAACTCGCCGAGCCGCTGCCGGGAATCCAGATCCCACACCTGAAGGGTTCGCGCCGCATCGACGGTGAGAACCGCACGACGCCCGTCGAGGTCCGTGCTCTCCACCATTCCGACGAGCTCGGCTGCCGGGCACCCGGTCTCCAGGTCCCGGACCCGCACTGCCCCGTCCGTATCGATGGTGAAGGCCAGCACGCGTCCGTCCACCACTGCCGTGGCCACGGACAGCACCTCGGCCGTCATGGACGAGATCGGATCGGCAGGGCCGGACACCCACTCGTGCAACTGCTTCCCGGCCGCCAGGTCCCACACCCGGACCGTGGTGTCCCTGCCGGCCGAGACGGCAACCGGCCGTCCGTCGACGACCGCCGTGGCCACCGCCGTCACCGGACCGCTGTGGCCGGTGAACGAATGCAGCAGACGGGGATCGGTGCCGGAGCCGCTGGTCCACTGCACCTCCCATTCCGCACCGGGCCGCCCCGGCACGTCCACCTCGTTGAACGACGCGCCCAGCCGCGGATCACCCATGCGTGCGGCGTCCAGCGCCAGCAACTGCCGCCGCTGCACCGGCGACGCCGTCGGGTGCACGTCTGCCGACGCCCGGTACACCGCCCCCACGAAGCGGGCACGCGGCTCCGACGCGGAACTCGGCAACCCGCCCACCTGCTGTGGATCGCCGTTCACCAGCAGTCCCGGATCCGTCCACCAGGCACCCGCCCCGGACTCGCCCGTGCCCGAAACTCCCTCACGCACATCGTCACTCATGATCGGAACGGTAGACATGCCCTCTGACAGTGGCGGGTGAACCGAATCCGTTCCGCGCCGGGAGGCGGTGTCTCCGTCACGCCGGGCGCGGGAGACATGGTCCGTTTCAGGATCACGAAGCCGGACGGTCACGGACGGTGAACCGGTGGGGAGTCGTGGCACCACGCCGGCCCCGACGGCGGACCGGGCGGCGCCCGATTCCGCCGCCGACGTGCGGTCCGCGGCGGGAAGCGTCGTGGATCTCTCACGTACCCGTCCGCCTCGCAGAGGGACGGCCGGCCGCACAGCGGTCCGGCCCGCAGTGACGTGGCGCGACGGGGCCGCCACGGATCTGCCGGGCTGCAGGGACCGAGCCTGCTCGGCTGGGCGGTGGATGCTTCGTCCGGGGGACGGACACGCGGCCGATCAGTTCTTCGTGTCCGTCCTCGGTCAGGCCGCCCCACACGCCGTACGGCGCCCGCGGGCCACCAGCGCCGCACCGCCGCTCCGGCTCCTTGCGGAGACCACGGTGAGCGGTGTGAGAACCGTTACGTTTTCATCCGATTTAGTCCGTTTTGGTGAATCATGGTGGGCTGAATCCGGCCGACGACTCTGGAAGGCACATGCGACGCACAGCCCGCATAAGGATCACCTGGCGTACAGCTCTCCCCGTGGTGGGCGGGACCGCCCTGCTCGGGCTCGGCGGCCTCTACGCCGCCGGAGCAGCGGCGGGGGAGGTACCCGAGGGCACCCGGGTGCACGGAGTCGACATCGGAGGGATGAGCCGCGCCGAGGCACAGCGCGTGCTGGACCGGAAGCTCGGTGCGACGTTCTCCAAGCCGATCGCGATGAAGATCGGCGATCGCGTCGAGAAGGCGGATCCCGGCACGCTCGGACTGTCCCTCGACACGGCCGCGACCGCTGCCCGCGCCGCCGGCACGGGATCCGGTCCGGTCACCGTGATCGGCAGGCTCTTCGCCGAGGGCAAGGACCTGGAGCCGGTGATACGCGTGGACGAACGCGCGAACCGTGCCGCGATCGACCGCCTCGGCGCCGCTGCCCTGCGCCACGCCCGTGACGGATCCATATCGTTCGACGACGGCAGGGCCAGGACCGTCGCGCCGGTCACCGGCGTCACACTGATCGCGGACCAGGCCCGCAAGGCCGTCCGCGACGCCTACCAGCGCCCGGACGAAGCCGGCCCCGTCGAGATGCCCGTCGCGAAGGCGGAGCCCCGGACGGGTTCCGGTGAGATCGAGCAGGCCATGAAGGGGTTCGCCCGGCCGGCGATGTCCGGTCCCGTCACGCTCACCGTCGCCGGCAAGCGCATCCTGATCACTCCGGACACGCTCGGCAGGCATCTGACGATGCAGTCCGGCCGTCATGGCCGGCTGGTGCCCGCCCTCGACTCCAAGGGCCTGCTCGCCGACCCCGTGGTCGCCCGCCAGGTCGAACTGGCCACCCCCGGCCCCCGGAACGCCGTGCTCGGCCTCGACCGCAACGGCCGGGCGGTGGTGACGAAGGAGAGCCGCACCGGGCACAAGATCACTGAGAAGGCGTTCCGTGACGCCGTCCTGCCGCTGCTCACCCGCTCCGGCGCCGCCCGCACCGGCGAGGTCTCCGCCCAGGCGACCGAGCCGCAGCTCACGAGCGCATCGGCCCGGAAGCTCGGCATCAAGGAGAAGGTCTCCTCCTTCACGGTCAACTTCCCGCCCGCCCCCTATCGCATCACCAACATCGCGCGTGCCGCGCAGCTCATCGACGGCTCGGTGGTGCTGCCCGGCCACGAGTGGAGCTTCAACAAGACGGTCGGAGAGCGCACGAAGGCGAACGGCTTCGTCGACGGCATCATGATCAACGACGGGCAGTACACGAAATCCGCAGGCGGCGGTGTGTCCGCCGTGGCCACGACCATGTTCAACGCCGCGTTCTTCGCCGGCGTCAAGCCCGTGGAGTACGGCGCGCACTCCTTCTACATCGAGCGCTATCCCGAAGGCCGGGAGGCCACGGTCGTCTGGAACAGCCTCGACATGCGCTGGCTCAACGACTCGGACCACGCCCTCTACATCAAGGCCGAATCCACCGACTCCTCGGTGACGATCACCTTCCTCGGTACGAAGAAGTACGACGAGATACGGGCGACCAAGGGACCGCGCACCAACATCGTGGAGCCCGCCGTACGCACCGGCAGTGGCCCCGAGTGCGAGGTCCAGACCCCCCTCGAGGGGTTCGACGTGGCGGTCGGCCGTGTCTTCGTCCAGCAGGGTCACGAGGTCAAGCGGGAGAACTTCAAGACCCACTACACGCCGCGTGACGAGGTCGTCTGCACCCCGCAAGAGGACGCGTAGGCGGTTCCCCTGGTCGGCCGGCCCCTCGCTGAGGGCGGCCGCCCCCGCGGCTGCCGGCGCGGCGCTCCACGGCGCAGTGGGGGTAACCCCCCATGGGGAAACGGTGGTTGACCGGATGGGAGGGAGCCTGGCTGATCCACGAGGCTTCTGTGCATGAAGCAGACCACCAGGAGAAGAACCGCTTGGATTTCCGTCTCGGCAGCCCTCCTTGCTCTCGCCGCCCCGCTGACCACGCCCGCCGCCGCATCGGCGGAGGTTCCCGCCTCGGTGGCCGCGCCCGCCCAGCGCCTGAAGTGGACCAAGTGCCCGGACCGTGAGCTCGATCCACGGCAGGAGTGCGCGTCCGTCGAGGTACCGATGGACTACGCCGACCCCCACGGCGCCGAGATCGTCGTTGCCGTATCCCGCATTCGTGCCGAGAAGCCGGCCGCCCGGCGCGGCGCTCTGCTGCTGATCCCCGGCGGGCCCGGCGGTTCCAGCCTCGCCGCCCCTTCGGGCAAGGGACAGAAGCTTCCGCAGGAGATCCGGGACGCCTACGACCTGATCGGATTCGCGCCGCGCGGGCTGGCCCCGTCCACCGCCGTCGACTGTTCACTCGACCACGGCGACCTCGCCCTCTCGAAGCTGCGGCCCTGGCCGGCTGCGGACGGGAGCATCGCGGAGAACATGACCACGGCCCGCAGGACGGCGGATGCGTGCGCACACCACGGCGGCGAGCTGATACGGCACATCAGCACGGTGAACGAAGCCCGCGACATCGACCGCATCCGTGCCGCACTCGGCGAGGAGCGGCTCTCCGCCTGGGGAGTGTCGTACGGGACCTATGCGGGCGCCGTCTACAGCCGGCTGTTCCCCCACCGCACCGACCGCATCGTGCTGGACAGCAACGACGATCCCGACCCCGTACGGGTCTCGCGTGCGTGGCTCGCCGGTTACGAGACCGGCGTCGAGGACACCTTCCCGGAGTTCGCCGAGTGGGCGTCGGATCCCGGCAACCCGGATCGGCTGGCCGACACAGCGTCCGAGGTGCGGCCGATGTTCCTGCGGCTCGCGGCGCGGCTGGACCGGGAACCGATCCCCTGGCCGGGCGCGAACCCGGAGGAGCTCAACGGCAACGTGCTGCGCCAGACCATGCTGGACAGCTTCTACGAGCCCAGAAGCCGTTTCCCGGTCCTGGCGAAGCTGATGCTGGCCGCGCTGCGCGGCACGGTGCCGCCCGCACCTCCGTCGCCACCGGAAGCAGTGCAGCAGAACGTCACTGCGGTCGCCGCGGCGACCCTCTGCAACGACGTGGCCTGGCCCACCTCCGTCGCCCGCTACCGCAAGGACGTCGCCGAGAGCCGGAGGAAGTACCCGCTGACCGCGGGGATGCCCCGCAACGCGATGGTCTGCGCCGCCTGGCCGTACCCTCCGGCGCACGCTCCGGTACGCATCACCGGCCACGGCCCCTCCAACATCCTGCTCGTGCAGAACGCGCGCGACGTCGCCACCCCGCTGAGCGGCGCCATGAGGCTCCGCGCCGCCCTCGGACGGCGCGCGGTCATGGTGACGGTCGAATCCACCGGCCACGGCGCCTATCTCGCCAACGGGAACACTTGCGGTGACCGCACGGTCTCCCGCTTCCTGGCCGTCGGTGAGCGGCCCGTCCGGGACACCCGCTGCGGCCGGGAACGGTCCGGCCGCTCAGGTGACGACGCATGACCGGCCGACGAGCGTCCGGCCCGTGAGGTGCTGGGAGAGGCCGCCGAGTGGCTGGCCGCTCCGCCGTCGTGGCTGCGCCGCCTCGCGGTCAACTGTCCGGTGCCGGCGCCACCGCCCGGCTGGGAGGTCGTGGACCCCCGCTTCCGGCCGGTGTCCGCGGTGAGCGGCGCGGGCCGACTGCCGATCGTGCTGACCCGAGCAGGGCTGGAGACCCCCCGAACTCTCAGCCACCGCTGCCGTGCAGTCCTCGCCGCCGCCGAGGACTGCACGGCAGCGGTGGAGGTGGTCGACGTCCCGCAGGGCCGCCATGGTTTCGAAACCCCCGACCTCACTGAGGAATCCCGCGACGCCGTCACCTGCGCCCTGCGCTCGGTGCTCACACACCTGCGGACCTGAGGTGAGGCGACGACAGCCCTGAATACAGCGGCCTGGGTGCCCGGCCGGTCGTGCCGGCCGGGCACCCACGCGTCGCGTCGCCCCTCGCCGGCCGGTGGGCCGCAAGGAGCACAGGAGTGCGGGAGGGCTCGGGTTCAGACGCGAGCCCTCGGTGACGGCGCGGGCGTGGTGCGGCACAGGCTGACGAACTCGTAGACGGCCCCGTACGGGACCTCCGCGGTCGGGGTCGCCGCAGGATCGCACGTTCCGGCGGGGGCCACTCCGCCGCTGGTGTTCAGGCGGCGGATCTTCACCACCTCGGCCAGTTTGCCGGTGGACCGGCCCGTCTGGGTGGCCTTCAGTTCCAGCTCGGGGATGTCGCCCGGGCCCTTCGGGGTCTTGCTCGTCACCGTGCCGGTCACGGAGCTTCCGTCGCGGGCGATCCACTGCGGCGGCCCGGAGTTCGGATTGACGAACGAGTGCTTGATGCCGCCCTGCAGGGTGGCACGGACACCACGCTGGGTGAAGGCGAAAGTGCCGTCGGCCTGCTGGGTGCAGGCATAGATCTGCACGCCGGACACCACGGAGGCGCGGAAGGTGCGCTCGACGGTTGCCCTGGGGGCTGCGGCCACTGTCCCGTCCTGAGACGCGAAGCCCGCTCCGGTCGCCGCCGCGAAGGCGCCGGTGACCATGCCGGCGCCGGCAACCAGCCACACGAGCTTCTTCTTCCGCGTTGCGGTTCGTTTTCTGGACATTCTGATCCTTGTCTCGATCGTTCCTGATGAAGGGTGGTGATTTCTGTACCTGAAAGCATGAATGCCATGCATTCCAGGGGGAATTGCGCGCTTTCCGGCCCGCCACCTTCTCCGTGTTCGGCAGTGGATGTCAACATCCTCCGAACCTGCCGCGAGAATCGGAGAACGTCGTTTTTCCCGAAACCCTCGACGCTCGCGAGCCCGGCCCGGAGATGCGTTGGACGACCTGATGTACGCGCCGCCCTCGCCGGGCACTCAACGCCCGGCGGACTTCTTTCGAAACCCCGCAGAAAGAGGCGTCGAATGCGTGGCGGGAACGCGTGGATCCGCGCGATCCGAGATAAGAAACAGCAGGTCAGGGCGTATGCCGATAGACGTTCAAGGTGATCTTCGGGTGCTCCCGAAAGTTTTTCTCAAGCCACCGAGAGGCCGCGAGGGGTGGACCGAAACCTTAGAGACCGCGGCTCCTTCCTCTTGACTGGCCGCGACGGATTCCCTTTTCATGGGATGTGATGGCCATGTATTTTCTGCCATCCGGGGATTGGTGTCCGGGTACGTTGCCCGCAAGGCCGCTGTGGGGGGCCGGAAAATCACGCCGAACCCGCATGCAGTCGCCGCACCTGGTGGTGGCGCGGCGCGGCTCGACCGTTGCGTCGATGCGGTTCCGAGGAGAAGCGGACCGTCGAACCCTTGTATCTCGGACAGTGTGATTGCCTCGGCCTCAGCCAGGCGGCGCCGGAATGCCGCGAAGCCGACGTAGGACCAGGAGATGCCCGGGCTGCTCACGATGCCGTCGTCATGCCGTCGTCTGGACACGGACACAGCCCCACACACGCTCCCTGTCACGGCCGAATGCCCGTGCCGCCCCAACGGGGCGGCACGGGCAACGGAGACGATCCCTGCTCTGGCAGTTGTGTCCGGCCGGACCAGACGACGGGGGAGGAGAGGAGCCCTGGGGAGACGGCGGCCGCTGCCGTACCCGCCCTGTCCCAGGACTCCCCGGAAGCGCGCGTCACCCCGGCCCGCGACGCTCCCGGCCGACGCCTCCCACCCGGCCGTTCACCCCGCGTCCGGTACCGTCCGGGCCCGGGCGCGTACCACCTCGGCCGGGTCCCAGCCCGGGCATGGCACGGACGCCAGCAGCAGCCGGGTGTACGGATCCTGCGGGGAACCCAGCACCTGGGCGGTCGGCCCGTGTTCGACCACCGCACCCCGTCGCATCACCACGGTCTCGTCCGTGATGTGCTGGACGACGGCCAGGTCGTGGCTGACGAAGACCAGCGCGACCGCGATGTCACGGCGGATCTCTTCGAGCAGCTGGAGGATCTGCGCCTGGATCGACACGTCCAGTGCCGCAACCGCCTCGTCCAGCACGAGTATGCGCGGATCGACGGCCAGCGCCCGCGCAATGGCGAGCCGCTGGCGCTGGCCGCCCGACAGCTCGTGCGGCCGGGCGCCGGCCTCGCGGGTGCCGAGCCCGACCTGGTCCAGCAGGGACCGTACACGGTCGTCGACCTGACCGAGCCCGTGCAGACGCAGCGCTGTCGTCAGGCACTGGCGGGCCGTGAGCCGCGGGTCGAGGGACACGTAGGGGTCCTGGAAGACCATCTGGATCTCGCGGGCGGAGGCCAGCCGGGCACGCCGGGACCGCGAGCCCCGCCCCGAGGTCCGGTCCCTGCCGTCCACGATCACCCGCCCGGAGTCCGGCCGGACCAGCCCGGCGAGCATGCGGGCCACTGTGCTCTTGCCCGACCCCGACTCCCCGACGATGCCGACCGAGCCGCCGCGGCGCACCGCGAAGGACACCTGGTCGGCCGCCGTGAGGCTGCCACCGCCGGACAGCCGGTAGGTCTTGCGCAGACGGTCGACCACCAGCAGGGGCGAGGCGTCCCCGGAGGGGACGGGATGGAGGCCGGTCACGGGGTGCTCCTCTGGGTGCGGGCGGCCGGCGGCGCGGGCGAAGGGCCGGACAGGGCGGAACGGCCGGATACGGAACCGTCGGACACCGCACCGACGGGGACGAACGCCGGGTCGTGGAGGCGCAGACAGGCGGCCGTACCTTCACCGGTCAGCTGCCGCGGCTCGGGGTGCCAGGTATCGCAGGCCGGTTCGGCGTGCGGACAACGGGAGGAGAAGGGACACCCGCTGAAGCGGTCCGCCAGGGACGGCGGCCGGCCCGGGATCGGCCTCAGGGCGCGGCTCGTACTGCCGAGCTCGGGTGAACAGTCCAGCAGCCCGCGGGTGTAGGGGTGCCGGGCGTGGCCGAAGAGGCGGTGTGCCTCCTGGTGCTCGACCACGCGGCCCGCGTACATCACGTACACCCGGTCGCAGTAGGCGGCGGCGAGGTGCAGGTCATGGGTGATGACCAGCATGCCGAGCCGGCGTTCCTCGCGCAGGTCGCGCAGCAGGCCGAGGATCTCCGCCTGGGTGGTGACGTCCAGGGCGCTGGTCGCCTCGTCGGCGAGCAGCAGGCGAGGGCGCGCCGCGAGCGCCCCGGCGATGACCACGCGCTGGAGCATCCCGCCCGACATCTCGTGCGGGTACTGCCGGCTACGGCGGCCGGGATCGTGCAGACCGACGGAGTCGAGGAGTCCGACGGCCTTGCGCCACGCGGCGCGCCGGTCCCGCTCGCCGGTTGCGGCGAGTCTCTCGACGAGGAAGTCGCCGACCCGCCGTACGGGGTTCAGTGCGGAGCGCGGGTCCTGGTGGACCATGCCGACCGTGTGGGCGCGATGCCTGCGCAGCCGCGCGCCGCTCATCGGGAGGACGTCGTCACCGTCGACGAGTACCCTCCCTTCGGTCTGCGCACCGTCGGGGAGGATCCTCAGGACCGCCTTGGCGGTGGTCGACTTCCCGGAGCCGGATTCACCGACGAGTCCGACGACCTCGCCGGCCGCGACCTGGAGGGTGACCTCGGCGAGCACGGGCCTGGCCGCCCCCGGTATACGCAGGGTCAGGTTGTCGATGTCGAGCAGCATGGCGGGACTACCTCCTGGCTCCGAGCCGGTCGGCGGCCCGGACACCGATGACGTTGAACGCGACCACCACGGCGGCTATGGCGGTGCCGGGCACGAGCGCGGGGAGCAGCGCACCCTGGACGAGGGCCGCTTGGCCCTCCTGCACCATCAGCCCCCAGTCGGAGCTGGGCGGCTGCGCCCCGAAGCCGAGATAGCTGAGAGTCGCCAGGCTCATCAGAGCCTCGCCGAACAGGACCACGAGGTAGCCGGCGATGGAGCGCGCGAGGTTGGGGACGAGGTGCCTCACGCAGATACGGGCGCCTCCCATGCCCTGGACCCGGTAGGCGTCGATGTAGGGCTTGGCCCGTTCGGACAGGGCGATGCTGCGGGTGTACTTGGCGATCGTCGGCGCGAAGGCCATTCCCAGGGCGATCACGGATGTGGTCATCCCGGCGCCGAACACCGCGATGATCAGGACGACGAAGAGCAGTCCGGGGAAGGCGTACATCACATCGGTGGCCCGGGACACCAGGGTGTCGGTCCAGCCGCCGCACCAGGCGGCGAGCGTGCCCAGGGTGACTCCGATGACGGCTGCCAGGGCCAGCAGCAGGATCGGTGCGACCAGGCTGGTCCGCGCCCCGTGCACCACCCGCGACAGCAGGTCCTGTCCGGAGGCGTCGGTTCCGAGCGGATGGTCGCCGCTGGTGCCGGCGAGCGAGTTCGACAGGTCGATGGCGTCCGGGGCGTACGGGGCGACGAGCGGGGCGAACAGGGCCGCGAGCAGCACCAGTACGAGGAATCCCGCAGCTGGCACGACGGCGACGGGGCGCCCGCTGCGCCTCTTCGCCGGAAGCAGGGTGCCGGCTGGTACGGCGGTCATACGGGGCTCCTGACGGTCTGCAGGCGGGGGTCGAGCAGGGGGTGCACCAGGTCCACGACGGTGGTGACCACGACGTATCCGGTGACCATCAGCAGCAGGACGGCCTGGGCCACCGGAAAGTCGTGGCTGTTGATCGCGCCGACGAGCAGGGACCCGATGCCGCTCAGCCCGAACACCGTCTCGACGGCGACGGTGCCGGCGAGCATGCCCGCCATGACCAGGCCGCACATGGTGATGATCGGGCCGAGGGCATTGCGCAGGACGTGCCGGCGGACGATCTCCCGCTCGGACAGGCCGGACGCCCGTGCCACCGCCACGTGGTCCGAGGCACCGGCGTCGAGCATGGCCTGGCGGGTGACCCGGCTGATGACGGCGAGGGCGCCGAGTGCCATGGCGACCGCGGGCAGTGTGAGGTGGTGCAGTGTTCCGGCGAGTCCCTCGCCGCTGCCGGAGACGGGGAACCAGCCGAGCTGGACGCCGAAGACCGCGACGAGGGCGATTCCTCCGACGAAGGACGGGACGGACGCGGCCAGGGTGGTTCCGCCGACGACGGCGGAGTCGGCCCAGGTACCGCGGCGGACCGCGGCGGCCACACCGGCACCCACGCCCAGCACCACGAACAGTGCCGTGGCGTAGGCGACGAGGGCGACGGTGGTGGGGAACCGCGCGGCCAGCAGGTCGGAGACCTGGTCGTTGTACTGGAAGGAGCGGCCGAGGTCGAGGCGGAGACAGTCCCAGAGCCAGCGGCCGTACTGGAGGACCAGGGGCTCGTCGAGGTGGTACTGCTCCCGTACGCTTGCCAGCCGCTCAGGGGTGAGCTTGTCACGGCCCCCCGCCAGGAACACGGCGGGGTCACCGGGAGCTGCGTACACGGCGGCGAAGATCACGAAGGATGCGGCCAGCAGTGTGGCCAGCAGTCCTCCGACTCTTCGGCCGATGGCGCCGATCATTCCTGCTCAACCCTTCTTGGCGCCGAGGTCCGCGGCCCAGGGGTAGTAGAGGTACGACATCGAGGCGGGCGGGCCGGTCAGCTTGTCGTTCAGCACCAGCGCGGTGGGCATCTGGGCGATGGGGATCCACACGGCCGCGTCGGTGAACTGCCGCTGGATGTCGATCGCGAGGCCGGCTCGCTTCTTGTCGTCGAGCGTGCCCAGCGCCTCCTTGACCTTGGCGTCGTAGTCCTTGCTGCGGAACCCGACCCAGTTGTTGGAACTGGTGGACAGGGCGTTGTCGTAGAAGCCGATCGGATCGCTCTTGGAGATGTACCAGTCGGCGACCAGGACGTCGATGCCGGCGCGTGCCCCCTTGTCGCCGTAGAACTCGCCGTACTCGGCGGACGGGACCGTCTTGATCTGGCCGGTGAGCCCGATCTGCCGGAGGGCGGAGCGGACGGCGTTGGCGATCACCGTGCGGCCGGGATTGTTGTCCGTACCGATCACGATGGGTCCGGTCGGCGCCTTCTTCGCCGTCTTGACCAGGTCCTTCGCCTTGGCGATGTCGGCCGCCGCCGGTGAGGCCGGGGCATTGGTGATCTTCTTCTGGGCGTCGGCGAAGGCGTCCTGCTCATAGCCCCAGGCGCCGGAGCCGACGGGAGTGGCCCAGGGTTCCACGAGACCGCCGTATCCGGACTTGGCGATGCCCGCGCGGTCCAGCGCGAGGGAGAGCGCCCGGCGGACCTCGGGGTCGGCGAGACCACCTCGCTCCGTGGGTATCAGGGAGAGGGCGGCACTGCTGGGGCCGTAGTGCTGGTCGAGTCCGGTGGCACCGCGCAGGGCGGCCGCCGTTCCGAGGGAGTCCGCGTAGGTGCCGTCCGCGGCAGCGGTCTTCAGCGAGTTGACCATGGCGCTGGCGTCCGCCCATTGGAAGACGACGTTCTTGGTGAGCGGCTTGCGTCCCCAGTAGGAGTCGTGGCGGGTGATGGTGATCGAGTCGCCGGACCTCCACTGCGCGAGCTCGTACGGGCCGGAGCAGGCGTCCCCCTGTCCGGGAGTGCCGAAGTCCTTCCCCGCCTTCTCGACCAGCTTGCGGTTGTAGACGAGCCCCGCGTCGCCGGCGAGCGCCTTGATGAACAGCGCGTCGGGCTGCTTGAACGTGATCGTGACCTCGCGGTCGCCGGTCTTCGTCATCCGGTCGACGTTCTCGAACTCGTCGGACTGCTCCATCTCCGGCTTGGCGTGCCGTTGCAGGCTGAAGAGGACGTCGTCGGCGGTCATCGCGGAGCCGTCGTGGAACCTGACGTCGTCGCGGAGGGTCAGCACGAGCGTCTTGGGGTCGGGTGTGGCGTCGTCGCGGACGAGGTGGGGGCGCACCGTCATGTCGGGCTGGAGCTGGTACAGGCGCTCGCACACGTTGGTGAGGACGGTCCGGCCCGCGGTGCTGCCCTGGGTGTCCAGGTCGAGGGAGTCCGGTTCGCCCTCCAGCATCCACTTCACGCCGTCGACGCGTCCGGTGGCCATGGGGGTGGTGGGTCTGAGGGTGAGGCTCGCGGTGTTGGCGATGGTGCCTTCGCCCGTGCCGGCGCCGCTGCAGCCGGCGGTGAGGGCCATCGTTCCGGCGAGCGAAGCGGCCGCGACGGAGGTCTTGAGCTTCATGGCAATGCTCCTGAGCGGTGGGGAAGAGGCCGGGAGGGGGTGTCAGTTCGGTGCGTGAGGGCCGTCGTAGAGGTTCCAGGGGAGGTGCTGGTACTCGTGGTCGCACGGGGTGCCGGCCGTGACGTGGTAGTCGCCGGCCGTGAGGTCCACACAGGAGGACACGAGGGTCTGCCATTGCTTGACCAGCGGTTTGCGCCGGTCGACGTGGGTGCACAAGGACTCGGGGTGGCCGAGGTGGTCCGACATGGCCTGCCTGATGAGCTTGCGGGACTCGTCGGGGCCGGTTGACCTGCTGAGCAGGCGCAGGCCCTCCTCTGCGCGGGGTACTCGCACGAGGGAGTCGAAGGCCAGTGGGCGGTAGCCTACGGCCAGGGCCGCGGGGACACCTGCCTGATAGTGGTTGCCGTGAACCAGCAGGCCGTCCGTTGGGTACAGCCAGCCGTGGTCGGAGGGTGTGGTCTCCAGGTCGATACTGAAGCCCTCGCGGCAGGTCAGCAGGGCATTGCTGGCGATATGTGCACGAGTGCGGCTCAGTTCGCCCAGGGCGTCGGTGATCGAGCTCTGGTCGAGGACACACCGGCGGACGACGGTCTGCGGCAGGCCGACGGTGTCGTCGAAGCGTCCGCCGAGGCCGTTGGCGTTGAGGGCGATGCCCGCCGAGTTCGCTCCCTGGCGCCCGATCTGGCCCGCCTCGACCTGCATGATCAGGGTGGGCCTGGGCGGCTGGACGATGCGCAGCATGACGACGGTGTCGGCGACTCCCGCCCTCCAGTCCCAGTTCTGCCCGGCGTATACATGGCCGTCGCCGCTGGCGGGGCCATACGCCGAGAAGGATGTGCAGCCCTCCGCCGGCTCCTCCGTCCGCATCTGTGCGAAGGAGTCGTCGTAGATGACCTCACCGCGGGCATTGAGGGCCAGGATGTCGAGGAGTTCGACCCCGGCACCGTCGGCGATGCCCTGCATCTCGTCCAGCAGGTGCGGGGAGTGATCGCGAACGGGTTCCAGCCAGCGGGCGGCCCTCGCGGTGACCTGGGTCCAGGTGAGTCCGGACGAGTCGCCGAAGGCCTCCGCGTAGTAGGCAAGGCCCGCCCCGATCTGCTCGCTTACGGCTTCTCCGTACTGTCGGCCCCGCTCGACCGGGGTCCCCGCGATTTCGACGACCGGAAGGCTGTGTTTCATCGCTGGTCTCCTCGGGGGCACAAGGCTGCTGTAATGTCGGTTCCAGAAGTGTGTGTTCCTGGAACGGAATGGCCACGATCGTAACGCCAGTGACGGGGGAGTCAATACCTGTAATGAAGATTCCAGAAGTCGGCAGTGCCGCACCCGGAGGCGTGACCCGTCTGCGGACCGCTGTCCGTGACACATGGGACGAACTGTCCGCATCCGAGCGAGCCGTGGCCCAGTACCTCGCGAGCGCGCCGCCCGAGCAGGTGATGTTCGCCAGCGCCCAGGAACTCGGCACGGCGACCGGCACCAGCAACGCCACGGTCGTACGGGCCCTCCAACGCCTCGGCTACGCGGGCCTGCCCGCCCTCAAACGGGAGCTGGCCGCCGACTTCACCTCGGCACTCGCACCCGAGGTACGGCTCCAGCAGCGCATCGCCCACGCGGGACACGACCTGGAGAAGATCTGGGACGACGTGTTCGACGAGGCACGGGACCGTATCGACCAGTGCAGACGGCTCACCGGAACCGAAGCGCTCCAGCGAGCCGTCGCCGCGCTCGCCGGAGCCCGTGAGGTGTTCTGTTACGGAGTGGCCGCCTGTGAGCTCGCGGCCCGCCACCTGGCACTGACACTCGCCCGCATCGGCCGGCGGGCCCGATTCGTCGGCGCCACCGGGTTCGCCCTCGCCGACCACCTCCTCGCCCTCGAACAGGGCGACGCCGTGGTGATCTTCCAGCCCGGACGGCAACTGACGGAACTCACCGTCCTGGTGGAGCGGGCGCGGTCGGTCGGGGCGAAGGTCGTCTTCGTCACCGACGAACTGGGCGAGGCGTTCGAGGACCGGGTCGACGCAGTGCTCACCGCACCTCACACACCCACCGGCAGCACCAACGAGGCGCTCACCGGCCTCGTCATCGCCGACGTCCTGCTGCTCGCGCTCACCACGCTCGACGAGGCACGGGCCGTAGAACACTCACACCAGCTGACGGCCCTCCGGGAACAGCTGCTGTCCCCGAAAGAGCAACGGAGCCGCCGCAGTTGAACGGTGAGCGGGGCCGCGCGTCTTGGGGTCGGGGACTCGGGCGGTCCACCTGCTGCGGGGTCCGTCTACTCCGCGGTCCGGAGATCCGTGGTCCGGACCCAGCGGGCGTCCCGGACGGGCGCCAGGACATGTCGATCCACGGGACACATGCGGATCCGGAGGGAGGAGCAGCCCTGCCCCGGGTGCGGCCGGCGGTGGGGTGACACGTGCCGTGCATACTGCCGGGCATGGAGATCCGATTCGCTGAGCGATTTCACCTGCTGATCATGGTGGGCCTGGTCCTGTGGGCGGTCGTCCTCGGGGCGGGCTGCGGCTATCTCCTGGGCGGCCCCGCCACGGCCGGGCTCACTGCGGCCGCGGCCGGCCTGGGCGCCGGCGTCGGAGCGTTCCTCGCCCGCCGCCGCACCCTCGCACGCTTCAAGCAGGTCCGGGACGCCGCGGCGGCCGACGGCTACGCCGAGGGCCTGGCGCACGCCGTACTCGTGGGCATAGCGACGTACCAGGCGGCCGTCTTCCCGTTCGCCCCCGACGGCGTGACCGATGGTGAACGCGCCGCCCGCCGGACGTTCGCCTACCGGATCGCCGCGTCCGACGGCCTCCCGCACCCGGTGCGCACCTCGGCCGCGGCCGCACTGGAGAGCATCGACCACGGAGTGGACCCCGAACGTGCACGGGCGGCGATGACGGCGCTGGCCGCCACCGTCTACGAACACCACACCCGCCGCTGACCCCGAGGCGGGCCATGCCCGCCTCGGGGTCAGCGGCGGGTGTGCAATCCTGCTTACGGACCCCACGGTCGCTGGAATGACCAGCCGCCAGGAGCACGCGGCGAGCCCCGCCGCAACGTGGCCTACGCCATTCCCGAAGGATCCTGGAACCTGGCTGCAGCCGCCTGGATCTCGATTTCGTACGGCCCGCCGACATCGCTGGTGCCGGTGCCAGAAGGTACCCCTGGCCCACGCCGATGCTCGGGGGTGGGCGCCTCCGGACGGGCGCCGGGCAGCGGGCGGTCCTGCGGTACAGCCGGGTCGGGCGTGCCGGCGCCGTTGGTGAGCATCGACGAGACCACCATGAGACCACCGGCCGCCCCGATCCCGCACACCCCCACGAGGCGTCCTGGCCTCACCACGAGGCGTGCCCTCCTGACGCCCTTGCTCCTTCCTCTCGGACGGGCCGATGGCGGTGACGTATCCGAGGCCACGGGCCGCTCGAAACGACGCGATCCGGATGCGGCCCGGGAGACAGAATCGGTGCGCGTGATGCCCGACGCGGGCTCCCAGGAGGGCGGGTTGTTCTCGGCAGGCCAGTCCGGTCCGGCAGATGCGGAGTACAAGGCGTCGACAGGGGGCAGGTGCCCTTCCACGGCGGGTTCGGCCTGCGTGCCACGCGCCCACAGGGGCTTCACCGCAACGGGTGCCGAGGCCATGGGGTGTGCAACCCTGGCCGTTCCGAACGGCTTTCGCGGTCGGAACGCATCCCAGTCGTCGACGCCGACGTCGGACTGCTGCGACGGTGCGGGAAGCGACGGCTCGGGCCGTGACGGGCCGCCGACACCGGCACCGTCCTCCTGGACCCCCACGCCGGCGGAGCGCTCCCCGGACGACCGGCTCCCGGCCTCACGCCTCGCGTCGCCGGCTCCGCGCGTCGAGGGAACGCCGTCCAGGAGCTCGGCCCGTGCGGCGTCCAGTGCGTCCAGCACTTCCCGGAACGAGTCCATGATCGAGTGCCCGGAGTCGGTTCCCGAACCGAAAGCTCCGTGAGGCTTGCTGTCGTCAACGTGCACCGGCAGTCCTCCTTGGTCGACCTCCTCCGACCGCCCGGACCTCGGACCGTCGAGGGACGTCCTGTAGCGGACGGATCATCATCGGAACGATGAGCCGCGCGCTTTCCGCAGTTCCTCGGGGCCCGAGGCCGCAGAGGCTCGTGTGTGGTCACGGATCAATACGGGCCCGACGCTGTCTTGTCTCATACGACTTCCGTGCGACTCCTGATCCGTCCGTGAACAGGGCTGGTGCGGAGGTCGCCGATGACCGTCGTACATCCGTGTCCGCACCACCCGTCACCCCGTCCGGCGCACGGTCGCCGTAGGGTCGCCGTACGGCGAAGGGCGGGCCGTACGACACGACGGAAGTCCGTGCAGTCGCCGTGCCCGCCTGCGGGTTTCGGGACCAGGGGCCGACGGCCGGTGCCGGCCGACCGTCGGTCGCCGACGCCGCCTGCGTCAGTGCGACGGCGAGGGAAGGCCCGGACGGAGAACCGAGTCCGGGCCGCTCCGGGAGCGAATGGACATCGGCAGGTCACGAGAGCGCCGGATCGGCGAGAAGAGCAGGGTGAGCGCCGCCAGCGGTACTCCCGCCGTTGTGATCCACATGGCTGTGCGGAGATCGAAGACGGTCCCGAGCCAGCCTGCGAGCACGGCCCCCAGCGGGATCGTTCCGTAGTTGAGGAAGGCCGTGCTCGCGGTGAGGCGACCGAGGAGATCCGGAGGGCAATAGCGCTGCTGGAAGCTCGTCTGTGGTGGTCGGCGTTGCGCTCGTCTCCATGGCTCATGGCGGCAGCCTGTTGCAGAGAGATCGCTGCGAAGAACCCTCTGTAACGTGGGCCTCTGTGAACGGCTTTGTGGTGGTGGACGGTTGTCCGCGGGCTCCACCGATCAGTGACGACCTCTCAAGTCAGCTGGAAATGCACTCCAATTGAGCCCGCCTCGGCCGGCGCGGGTCGCTTCGGACCGAACGCGGTCCCGACGTCGGGCTGTTGAACTCGAACACCGAAGCCACCCGGCCGGACCTGTGTGATCCGACCGAGTGGCGTAGTAGGCAGGGCAGGGCGACTCAGTGGCGGCGGGACGCTGCCCGGTTGCGGCCGCGCACGTGGACGAGTGCCGCGCCCGCAGCGAGCATCGCGAGCGCTGCGCCGGCCGGCCACAGCACGGTGCCGGTGTTCGCCAGCCCGCCTGGGCGAGCCTCGGCCTGCGGGCTCAGGGCAGAGCCGCCCGTGTCCTGTGAGCCTTCCGCGGCAGGAGGCTGTGCGGTGCTCGGTTCCGCGCCCGGGTCAGTGGCCGTCGCCATGGGGCGGGTCGGCTCCCGGTCTCCTCCCGTCGAGGCGCCGGAGGCAGCCAATGCGCCCGTGCCGGAACCGCCGTCCGAGTCGGAGCCGGCGCTACCGGCGGACGGCTTTCCGGCGATCGGGGAGGTCGTGCGCGTCGCCGCAGGGCTCGCCCCGGATCCCAGCGGACGCGCGCTCTGCGAGTTCTTCGGGCTCTCCGACACCGCCCCACCGGGCGTGCCGGGGGCACCGGCGAACCCGTCCTGCGGAGCTGTCGGCTTGCCGGGGGCGGATGCCGACGGCGTCACGGACGCCGAGGGCTCCTCGTCGGGATCCGTAGGGGTCTCGTCCGGCGCGGACGGCGAGTCGTCCGGAGCCGGGCGGGTCGGCTCACCCGAGGGCTGTTCCTCGCCTTCCGCGGGGCACTGCCGCCCGGTGTTGATGCAGTCCACCATCTCCTGCATCAGGCCCCCGTCGAAGACGTTGATGAAGTCGCCGTGGTCCGTGACGGGCTTGTGCAGCTGCTCCGGGAAGGAGTCCACGGCGAAGAACGGCCTGGAGCGCCCGTTGTCGTTCGTACTGGGGGCGTCCACCCGGTACACGATCCGCTGGACCAGCTGCGGAATGGCGCGGAACCCGTTGGAGCAGTTGCCGTTCTCGTCGGCGAAGGCCACATGGGTGCGGTGGTTCGCACTGTCGATGTTCTGGCCGTCCCAGCAGCTCTGGAACTTGAAGGTCCGTACGACATCACTGCCCCTGGGGCAGAGCGGGTACTTGTCCTTGAGCTGACGGTCCTCGAACCCGGTACAGCTCCACGAAGCGTTGGCATTGGCCGGTCCGTTGACGAACGCCTTGGCGTCGCCCGTGATGATGCGCAGGAGCCGAGGCATGGCCACGACCGGGCCCTGCGGGTTGCCGACGAACTGCATGGTGACCTGCTTGGGCGTGAGGATCCTCCCCGCGTTGCCCTCGACGCCACCGCCGGGCCGGTCGGCATCTGCTTCCTGCCGGCCGTCCTGCAGTCGCAGTACGGGCCAGAAGTAGGAGGACTTGTCGCCCTGGTTCTCGCAGGTGGTCCTGCCCTTGGCGAGGTCGTCGTCTCCGGCGAACGCGTCGTTGGCCTGGTTGCCGACGTAGTCGTGCATGTGGTGGGCGCCGTTGGACACCCCGGGGGCGACGATGACGTTGTCCGAGTTGAATTTGCGTTCGGCGTTCACCCCGCAGTTCGTGGCGAAGCTACCGCGGGACGCGTTCGCGCCCTGACGGGGTGCACGGACATTGGGCTGAACGGCAGTGATCTCCTGGTAGTCGGCGGGTGCCGGGCCATTGCCGCCCTGCCCCTTGCCGTCCTGCCCGTTCCCGGCCTGCTCCCCGTCGCCCTGGCCGCCATCGTCCGGCTCTCCTCCGCCGGCAGCGTTGTCGGAGGCGCGCACGGTACACGCAGCCAGGGGCCCGAGGTCCTGTGGGCGGTCGCCGGCCCTGTCCATGGCGGTCACGATCCGGTCCAGAGTCGCCGTCCGCTTCGCCTCGAGCGGCTTCATGATCGCGTTGTCCGCGAAAGAGTCGTCCTGCTGCCGGGCGTCCGCAGAGTCCTTGAGCCGCTGGTAAGCCTCGGACACCTGCTGGTCCAGCAGGGCGAGTTCCTTGTCGACGTCGGGCCTGGCCTGCGCCGGTACATCCGTCAGCCGCGTCCCGACATCGGGGCAGTCGATGGTGGCCCCGGCGGCGAGGGCCTGAGCCGAGGGACGGCCGTCACCACCCCAGAACTGGCCGGCCGAGGCGTACACGTTCGCCGCGATCAGCCCGCCGGCCCCCAACGATAGTGCGGCAGCGCCGACGATGATTCTTCTGCCTGCCGTCGGTCTTCTTCGTGCGTGTGCCATGGAACTCCTTCGTCCCGGCCGGCTGTATCCCTGGCATGGACCGGTCACGGTGGGGTGGTGGAGGCATGTACGTGCCGGAACCCCGAGGTGTTCATCCGACGGCAGAAAAAGTCGGAGCCCCGATGGCGCTGCGCGAAGAGCCGCCGGGGCGTTCGAGACGAAGGAGGTGGCGGGCCGGTGCTCCCGGCCTGTGTCGAGGTGGGGCCGACCGACTCCCGGGGCCCTCCAGGTGGCAGTGACAGGCTCGTCTGCGGCCTGAACGGGCAGCGCGGGACGGGGGCAGGCCGCGGGGACGCAGTCCCGGCTCTCAGGCGTGATCCACGACCCGGGTCACACCCTTCGCTCGGGCGCAGTGGGCGCAGCAGAAGAACTGCCCGTCCGCCTGCACGCCATGACCGAGGATCCGGCACCCGCAGTTCTCGCAGATCGGCGCCATCCTGTGGGCGGCGCATTCGATGCTGTCGAAGGTGTGAACGGCTCCCGCCGCATGAACCTCGAACGTCAGCTCGTAGTCGTTGCCGCAGACCTCGCACACGGCCATGCTGATCATCTCCTTGTCGCGGACAGGAGGGGTCCGCTGGTCGGCACTCCTGCGGGCAG
Source organism: Streptomyces sp. NPDC030222 (assembly GCF_055573115.1). NCBI lineage: Bacteria > Bacillati > Actinomycetota > Actinomycetes > Kitasatosporales > Streptomycetaceae > Streptomyces > Streptomyces sp. NPDC030222. Next base: position 134,435 of record NZ_JBVICA010000011.1, on the reverse strand, counting down.
TACTTACCAGGCGGAGCCGCTCGGACCTCCGGTGGCGCGTTGGGCGGACGGGACCCCGACAGCAGGGATCACTCCGGTGGGGTAGCGAGTCGCGCTCCCCGCCGGACGCGCCCAGGAATCCGCACCCGTCATCGCGGCAAAGGTGAATGCGCCGAAGCCGGATGGCGCGTATTCCATGATCGGCATGCGAGGAACGGGCGATGCGCAGCCGGATGGATGAACCAGGCAGTTCAGCAGAGTTTCATAATTGACACTCCATCGCATGATGAGAATTCTGATCCGCAGCAAGGAGCCGTCTGCACCGGGCGAGGAAGAATGTTTTCCATTTCGAAGTGGGGCGTCGTTGCGGCGACGGCAGTTTCGCTGGCGGCTGTCTCAGGCTCCGCCTCTGCGATCAACGATCCGCTCGCGCTGGTCGGGGGCAAGGACAGAAAGGTCGTGGGCGTCCTCAGCCTGACCACGGTGGGCACCGGAACCACGGTGATCGACAACGGTGAACCCGGACCAGGCGTCGGCGACCAGATCGTCATCACCGCGAAACTCTTCCGCAAGGGCGTCAATTACGGCGAGGAGGGAGCCGTGTGTACCCGGGTGGCAGCAGCAACCACCCTCTGTACGGGCACCTTCAGCCTTCCACAAGGGCAGGTGATGTGGCAGCACCTGCAGACCACCCCCAGGGGAGCCCCTCCCAAGGACTTCCACGTGGCCATCACCGGCGGCACGGGTGCCTATGCCACTGCACGCGGCTACGCCCATATCGCCCGGATCTCGGAATCGGGCGGTGCGTTCACCCTCTATTTCATGCCCTGAGCGGTACGGCCGGCAACGGCGGCGACGTGATTTGTCATGGCCGCGGCTCGGATCCCACGGTGCCATCACGCAGACCGCGCATCTCGGCGAGCCATGGGGGCCAGGCGTCTCGCAGATAAAGCGCGAAGGGGATCCACCAGATCACATCATTGGTGACCAGGATGATGCCGGACGCGAACGGCCATTGGCCGGTGGCCCACAACCCGAGCCATCCGAGCGGGCCGAGAATCTTGCCGACGAGACCCACGGCTGCGACGAGGAAGCCGGAAGCCGGCCGCAGCGCCACGTCCAGGTAGAGGATGCCGTACAGACCCAGGACCATCCCGAGTGTCATGAAGATCTGCGGATGGTTCTGCGATGCCATGTCCGCAAAACGGAACACCCACTGCGGGTCGAGAAGCGCGTAGGAACCCCAGGCGATGTTGTAGACGCCCGCAGCGAGGAAGACCGTCCGATGCATGCGCTGACGAGGTATAGGCACGTGGGCACCCTAGCCTCGATCCTGCATGAGGGTCCGTCAGACACGACTGCTCGACCGGATCGGCATCATGCGGCGACCTCGCGGATTCCAGGACTGGCGCTGTGTCGGTAAGGGTGCGGCCTTTGACGCGGAACGCGACATCACCGTAGCGCGGTGACAGCGGGCGAGGCCATCGCCGCCACCACCGGTCGACACACTCGACATCAAGCGTCCCTCCCTGCGCGTCCGCAATCCGCCGGACCCGGCTTCCCGACCGCACCGGGGATCTGTCTTGTGGAGGAGCTCCGGCCCGGCTCCTCCCGCCTGCATGTCCGCCGTGTGATGGCGCGTGCTGTGAGGGGCGAGGATCGGACGCATCCGCCTCGTCCGTCGCCTTCGTCCCGTGTGGGTATCGCCCTGTATACCGGCAGCCCCCGCGATTCACGGGGCCCGGCCGATGAGCTCGCACCACCAGCGGGATACCGGCCGTCCAGGCGGCACCCCGCTTCCTCCCTGCGCGGGCACTCCAGGAACTCTCAGTGGCCCTCGTCCCGCCCGGGGCACAGGTCGAGCGGATCGCACAACTGGATCACCTGGTAGGGACTTTCGTCCAGTCCGGCACGGTGTGCAGTGTGCGACTTCGAGACGAATCGCCACTGCGAAGCCTTGACATGCTCGGTCTGACCGGCCTTCTCCACATGAGTGTGGAGGGTGCGGGTCTCCGGGTCGTTCGTCTCGACCAGGACCTCGTTCGCCGCGAGCGGGAAGTGGTCGTGCAGCAGGCACAGGCCGAAGCGTTCCAGATTGCCGTGCTTTTCCAGCACCATGACCAGGTCCCGCACGAATTCCGCGTCCTGTGGACCCAGGCCCTCCGCCTCGTCGAACCGGGGAAGTGGCCGCCGTGAAGTGGTTGCCTTCTCGTCCATGGTCTTCTTCGCCTCGTGAGGTGTGAGAACTCCATTTCCATTACATGCTGAACCCTTGAGAGTTTTAGTGCAATGGCGCGGGCGGCCTGCTATTTCCATTTCAACTACTTGGCCGGTCCATGGATGTGCGTCTGGAGCCTTCGGGTCTGCGGCTGACGGGGTTGGATGCTGATGGCATCGGTGTGTTTCCGGTTGACGTGCAACACCTCATGGATAAGGTCCTGCACGCTTCTGGTGGCACGTCTTCCGGATCGGTGAACGGCGGTGTGCGGTGGAGATGATCCGGTGGTGGCACCGTCTCTTGCTGGTGATCCTCGTCGTGGCGTGGTCTTGGCTATGGTCCACGGGGGTGCAAGGAACCCCCCGTGACGCCTGTGCGACGGACCATATCAATCCTCGCGTGACTCATGCCGGAGTTCGTTTTACTCACCATCGCCAAACGTATGTGCAGGTTCAGACGAATACGACGGTCAAGGTGCCTTTGAAGGGTTGGAGCCTGGCAAAAGGACTGACGCTCAGTGAGGATTCGACGGGGTATCGAGCGGCCATGCGTTGCCTGCTGCGTGGGCCCGAGGAAGTGCTGAACCGCCGACCGGATGAGTGGCGCTTCCGTAGCCCGCAGGTGACTGCGGAACGCGGCTGGGTCACGGTTGAGTACGAGGCAATCGCCTGGATCAATCACCGCGGGCGGATCTCGGTCGGTCCCTGGGAGTTCAACGTCGATGCGAGCGAGGGGAGGTGGCTGGTAGGACTCCGGCCGCCGAAATCACTGGTGAATGTCCGGTGGAAGCGGATCGAGGTGGACTTGGGCGGCCTCGACGCCCACGAGATCACCCCGCCCGCGTCCTCCGTACAGCAGGACCGTCTGGTGTGGGATGAACAATGGCCCACAGAAGTGAAGATCCAGCTCGAGCCCCCATGGCAGCGGGACTTCGCCCTGAGCAATGACGAACGGTCATGGGTGAGCCTAGTGGGCATCGCCTCATGGTGGTTGTGTGCTTCGGGAGTGATCGTGCTGGCCGCGCTCCGTGCGTGGCGGCTCCGTTCGTCTCCCGACGGAATGGCCTGGGGCCCATGGCTCCGGGCGCAGTGGCGGGAGCACAGGAGCGGGAGCTGGCGAGGGGACAGGCCGACGCGCGCGGTCCTGGAGTGGGCCGTCCTCAGCTCGGCAGTGGCCCTGACCCTGCTCCTGCTGATCCCGGGGGCGCCCACAGCCGACGTACAGCCCCGGTACGCAGTCACCAGTATCGCGTCGGGCCTCGCCATGATCCTCGTCGCCCGCCCTTGGTGCGCTGTCCCCTCGGGCGATGCGGATATGGCCGCCGCCGCGGATTCTGCCACCCCTGAAGGAGCACAGCGTCGCCAAGCCTTCGGTGTGATCACGTTCTCCTCCCTGGTGGCTGCAGCCGGTTTGCTCGTCGCCTTTGCGCCAAAGCTCTTCGGGCTTCCGCAGGACCTGACGCCGCAGACACCTCAGCCCCCGTCCGGTCTCTTCGGACTCCTGTTGATGGGAATGGCCGTGATGTGGCTGTGGCTTGCTGCGATGACGGCGTGGGCATGGCGCTTCGCGCGGGAAGGGGGAATGGTCCGCAGGACCTGGACGTCGGTCTGGGAGACAGCGCCTTTCCGTTGCCTCGCTGTGATCGGCGCCCTGCTGACAATGATCGCCGGTGTCATACTCCTGTGCTTCTGGTGGGCTCACGAGCGCCAATGGGAACGCCACACCTGGCTCACGGGTGCGACCAGAACTTCGTACGAGATCGCACAGAGCCTGTTCTATGCCAGGTTCGCGGCGACCGGCCTCCGGTGGGCCTACTCCTACGCATGGGTGCTGACAGGGATCGCACTCCTCGCTCTCCTCTACACCCACGTCAGGGCCGAGAGGTGCGAGGAGCACCTGAAGCAGGAACTGGAGCCGCCCAAACAGGACTTCCTGCTGAGCGCCGCGGTCTTCGCCTTTCTCGCGGGGCTGAGGCAGGTCTCGTTCGCCGGCTCCGCGGCACTGTACGGTCTCTGGCTCCCCCTGAACATCGCCGCCCTGTACGCCTTGCGGGCTGTGGGCCGGCGATGGTCAGTGCTCACCCGTACGGGGAAGGACTTCCGGACCACGGAGCTCGGTGCCGGCGAACGCCGCCGACGACTGCTGACCATGGCCCACCAGTACCGCACGCTTCACCATCGGCTCCTGCTGGTGGACCGGGGCCATGAGGGAGGCACAGAACGCGAGAAGCTGGAAGGCGAGCTGCGAAACCTGCACGAGTGGCTGCACAGCGATTCCGCTTCCGGCCGCCTCCCGGACCGGGTGTCCGTGCTGGACGTCGCCCTGAGCTGGGGACCCGAGGACCACTGGTGGGACAACGCGGTCCATGCCGCGCGTCTGGCGTTCTTCTTCGGGATTCCGGCCACCGTCGCCATCACCTGGCTGGACTACCTCAGGGATTCCAGGACCTGGATGCTCACGCTCCACAGCTCCGTCGGGCTGCCCGAGATCGCGGCGAGCCTGGTCAGATGGCAACTGGCATGGGCCGGTGCGGGCCTCTTCATGGGGGCGCTGTGGCGTGTGCTGCCCGGAGCCCGCGGTCCTGCGCGCGCGTTGGGCGTCACGGTCGCCTATGCCGTCCCCATCGGAGTGGGCACCGTATTCAGCCGTATCACGGATACGGAACGCGGCTACGCCTTGCTCAACGTCATCCTCATGCTCAGCGTCCTGACTCTCGCCAGCATGTGGATGGACATGAAGACCTTCAGCGGCGAAAGGCAGTACTGGCCCACTCGGCTCGGCTTGCTGCTGTCGATCTACCAGTTGCGCGGTATCTCCACGCAGATCGCCTACCTCCTCGCCCAACTGACCGCCGCCGTGGCGCTCTGGAGCCAGCTGGCCGGCAGCGATTCCGATCCGCCGTAACCACTCGGCGGTCGGACGACGCTGCCGAGGCGTTCGAGGCCGCCCCGGCATGTCGTGGGCCGACTCCGATAAACCGGATGCGCTTCCGAGCCGGAGCAGGTAGCCGGCCCCGACGCCTTCCGATGCGCCGCGCCCCGGATACCGGGTCCCTTGCAGAAAGCCCCGGCGCTCACGCCGGGGTTGAACGCATGTCAAGGCTGCTCTGAGGTGTACTTCGGAGTGGGTGTTTTTTGCTGCTCGATGTACTGGCGGACGATTGCCAACGGTGCTCCGTCGCACGATGCGGAGAAACGCGAGGGCGATCACAGGTGCCCCTGCGTGATGGCGCGGTTGATCCGGTCGGTGAACTCCTGCCGTATCCGGCGGGCGGATACGCCCTTGAGGCTGTTGACCAGCTTCGAGACGGCGACCTTGGGCGGGTGGTGCACCAGGAGGTGGACGTGATCGCGTACGCCGTTGAACTCCTTCAGGTCCGCCTCGAAGTCCTCGCACACCCTGCACATGATTTCTTCGCAGCGCGTCAGTATCTCGTCGTCGAACACCCCGTGTCGGTGCTTTGTCACGAAGACTCTTTCGGGCGTTGATGGACTGCCCGGTCTTTCGTTTCTGTTCGTGTGCCCCGGTCACTCGGTGGGTTTTCACGAGAAGCCGGGTTCAGTGGACGGAGAACCCGCCGTCGACGAAGATCGCCTGCCCGGTGACATAGCCGGAGGCGCGGCTTGCCAGGAACACCGCCGCTCCGGCGAAGTCCTCCGCCAGGCCGTTGCGCCCGACCATCGTGCGGGCGGCCAACGCCGCTACCTTCTCCGGGTCGGACGACAACCGTGCGTTGAGCGGGGTCATGACGAAGCCGGGCACCAGGGTGTTGCACGTGACGCCGTAGGGCGACCAGGCCTCGGCTTGTGAACGGGCCAACGACTCCAGCGCTCCCTTGGAGACCCCGTAGGCGCCGCTCTGGACGAACGCCCGGTGCGCCTGCTGGGAGGTGATGTGGATGATCCGGCCGAAGCCCCGCTCGGCCATGCCGGGTCCGAACCGCCGTCCCAGCAAGTAGGGGGCCTCCAGGTTGACCGTCATCGTGGCGTCCCACACGTCCTCGCCCAGTTCGCCCATCGGCGGCCGCAAGTTGATCCCGGCGCTGTTGACGAGAATGTCGGGCTCCCCGAATGGCTCGGCTGCCTGCTCGGCCGCGGCTCGCACCCCCTCGCGGGTGCTCAGGTTTGCGCTCACCCAAGCCGCCCGGCAGCCGTCCGCGGCCAGTTCGTCGACCATGGCGGCCAGTTCCGCCTCCCTGCGTGCCACGATCACGACGCTCGCGCCCGCTCGTGCGAGAGCCCCGGCGATGGCGCGGCCGATCCCGGAACTGCCGCCCGTCACCACGGCAACCCGGTCATCGAGCGAGAAGAGTTCGGAGAGGTAGCTGTGCGAGGTCATCCCTGCACCCTAGACGGAGTGCGTCCACGGCGAACGGGCCAGTGAAAACTACGGGTTCGAAGATTCACAACATCTGTGACCGCAACGGGCCGCCGATCGCGGTGGGCGTCTCCGGTGCCAACCTGCATGACAGCCAGTCCCTGATCCCGCTGATGCGCGGCATTCCTCCGATCCGCTCCCGCTACGGGCCAAGGCGCCGCCGCCCGGCCAAGCTGCATGCCGACAAGGGCTACGACTTCGACCACCTGCACCGCCGGCATATCGTGCCGCGCGTCGCCCGCCGCGGCATCGAGTCCTCCGGCCGCTACGGGCCAAAAAAGGGCGAACTCACAGGTCCGAGCCCCGTGGACCGGGGCGAGGCGGGTTCCAAGACGCACGTCCTGTCGGACGCGAACGGACTGCCACTGTTCGTCGGCGTCTCCGCCGCCAACACGCACGACAGCCTCGGACTGAAACCCATGGTGGCCGGTCTCCGATCGAGACACGACCCCCACCGCGGCCGGCACGACAAGCCCCGCAAACTCCACGCCGACAAGGCATACGACGTACCTGACCTGCGAAAATGGTTATGTGGCAAATGCGTCGGGGTCCGCATCGCCCGCAAGGGCATCGAGTCCAGCGAACGCCTCGGCCGCCACAGGTGGGTCATCGAACGCACCATGACCTGGCTCACCGGCTACCGCCGCCTCAACCGCTACGAACGCCATCCCCGCAACTACCTGGCCTTTCTCGGCCTCGCCGCAGCCCTCTGCTGCTACAAACGCCTCATCCGCCTCACCACACAGGACATGGTCTCAGCCCAGCTCCTGGGGGATCTCTCCCCCTACCCGCGCCCGGTACGGGGCAACAGCTCAGTGTGCGCCTGTCTGATACCGCGGGGCCGTCCCGACCGCGCTGACCAAGAGGTACGCCGACAGGCACAGCACTTGGCGCATGCTGGCCCTCTGCGTGATACCGCTGGTACCGTTGGTGTCATGAAGGAGCCGAAGGCCATGAGCTTGCGTTTCCCCGACCCGGAGCAGCGGGCCGCGATCGCCGCCGCAGCCCGACAGGAAGGGGTGAGCATGCAGGAGTACATCCTCTCCGCCGCCTATGCCCGCGCCACCGCCGTCGAGGGCCGGTTCCTGGACGCCTTCCGGATGTCGATGGCGCGCAGTGGGGCGGTGTTCGCCGCCGAACCGAGCACAACCGATCCGTCGGCGGAGCAGCGGACCGCCGAGCAGCAGGCACTCGCCGATCTGGAGCAACAGGAAGAGGGCCGGGCCGCGTGACCCGGCCCGACCCGCATCCGCTCGACGTCGCGTACTTGCTCCACGCCGCCGAGCTGCTACCCGGGGACCCTCAGGTCGACGACCTCGGCCCTCTGTACGCGGCAGTGGCCCGCGTGAATGCCCGGGCGATGGAACGCGACATCTACGCCACGCTGAACCTCAAGGCCGCCGCACTGCTGCAGACCCTGGCGAAGCTTCCCAGCCTGGAGCACTCCAACGAGGCGTTCTCCTGGCACTCCACCGAGGCCTACCTCGCTCTCAACAGCCGCCACCTGGAATACCGGCCCAAGGACGCCCTCACCCTCGTGCGCGACGCTGCCCAGGGGTTGCTCGGTGTCCCACGCATCGCCCGCCAGCTGCGTGAATGGACGATCGACTGACCCGCGGAGCATGCCGCCCGGGACGAGCGCCCGGTACTACGCCAGGGCAGCGAGTGCGCGGTGGTGACGCTTCCCTGCTCGGGCGGGACCGTTCTCGGCAAGCCGCCTGGCCCGGACGGCGCCGCCGTGGATGAGGCTCCGATCTGCGGTGCCGGTCTCGGCCGGCCCGCACGGCGGGCGTGGCCTCGACGGTCGCTGCGTTCTACGGGCTGGGCAGGCCCAAGCGTGGCTGGGACGGTATGGCGGGCACGGACGCGTTCACCGGTCTCCCGGTCCGCTGATCCGGGAGCCGGGCACGGGCCGAGGGGTGGAGCGCTCCCTTCCGGCGAGGCAGGCTGTACCTATGCGTTCCCCCCTCCGCCTCACTCTGCGGGCCGGAGCGTCCACTCGACCAGGAGCGGGCGGTTACGGCGGGGTTCCGTTCAGGCTGGGGCAGTGTGTGCCCTTCGCGATCGTGTTGGCCGTGCTGGGCGTCGAGCTCTCGCCCGCGCATGATCTGGTCACCGGCCCCGTGCTCACCACGACGCCGGCGCTGGCCGCGCTGACGATGGGGCCGCTGGGCACGCTGTCCACGGCAGTCCTCGCCGCGGGTGTGAACGCGGCCTCCGCAACCTACAACCATTCGTGGGGGGCGCTGACCCAGCTGATCGCCGGGAACTTCCTGGGTCTGTTCGTGGTGTCCGTGGCCAGTGTCATCCTGAGCAACGCCATGCGTACGCGCCGGCAGGGCGAGCTTGACCAGGTCCGCCGGATCGCTGTGGCGGCGCAGGAGGTCGTCCTGCGGCCCGTCCCCGAGCGGCTGGGCCCGGTGCGAGCCGCCAGCCTGTGCCTCGCGGCGGGGACAGGGGCGCTGGTCGGCGGTGATCTGTACGAGGCCGTGCAGACGCCGTACGGCGTCCGGCTGATCGTGGGGGACGTGAGGGGCAAGGGGCTGACTGCCATGCGCGCGGTCGCAGTGACCCTAGGCGCGTTCCGAGTGTCCGTGCACTACGAGGACGAGCTGACGGAGGTCATGTCCTGCTGCGAGGCCGCGCTGCGACGGGAGGCGGCCGTGCCCGGTACGTACTCTCAGGAGGTTCTGACGGAGGGATTCATCACCGCCCTCGTGGCCCAGGTACCGGACGAACAGGTAGTGCTCGTGGTCAACCGTGGCCATCCACCTCCGCTGGTGCTGCACCGGGGCAGCGTTCAAACCCTGATGCCCGACACGCCACTGCCGCCGCTGGGTCTGGAAGACCTCGTGGACGGCCTTACCGCAAAGGTCGAGAGCTATCCGTTCGTACGCGGCGACCGTCTGCTCCTGTACACCGACGGCGTGATCGAAGCCCGCAATCGCGACAACGACTTCTTCCCTCTGCCGGAGATCATGGAGGAGATACGGGCGAGCACCACCCCCCGGGAGTTCCTGGAAGAACTGCACCAGGCGTTGATCTGCCATACCGGAGGCCGCTTGACGGACGACGTGGCGATGATCCTCGTCGACCGGGTCGACGAGGACACCGCCGGCAGCGGCTAACGTGTCGAGCACGGCGCGTGCAGCCCGCTCCACGCGCCCCATGTCCTCGGCGGAGAGGTAGCCGAGGAGCTCTGCTTCCTCGAACCTCTGAGGGCGGAGGCAGGAGCGATGGCAGCCCAAGTGCGTCACAGTGGGACGACGGCACGTGGGTGGCCTGTCCCCGGACGTACAGGACCACTACCAGCCGGGGCTGTGCGGGTTCAGTGCAGGGCCGCCACTGCTGGTCTCCCGGCTGTCGTGGCCTGTGTTGCTCGCCGTTGTCGACGAACACCTCCAGGGCGTGGAACTTCTGGCGCACCGACGAGTACCGCCCCTTCGTCCCGCCGCTGCGCGCCGGTGCGGGGTGCGCCCCAGTCTTCCGAGTCGGGAGTTCCATTCAGATGTGTGGGGTTGCGGGGCGGCGCGTACTGGGCCGAAGGCCGAGTTGATCCTGTCGGATGAGGAACGGGCTGCGCTGGAGGGGTGGGTGCGGCGCCGTTCCACGCCGCAGGCGTGGGCTCTGCGGTGCCGGAGCATCCCGTGTGCCTCTGGGGCGTCGAACAAGGATGTGGCCGCCAGACTCGGCTCGACACCACACGCGGTGGGCCGGTGGCGGGCGCGGTTCGTCGAACACCGGATCGCCGGCCTGGGTCACATGCCACGCTCGGGCGGGCCCCGGACGGTCAGCGACGAGCAGGTTGCCGTGGTGGTGACCAAGAGGCTGGAGGCCACGCCGTCCTCGAGCGCCTTGCCAGTCATCTGAACAGAATTCCTGACTCAGAAGACTAGTCGTCCTCGCCCGGCTCCCCCGGTCGCCGTGTTGTCAGTGGCGTCGTCGATGCTCTGCCGATGACCGACATCGATCAGCTGTTGTACGGCGCGGCCGCGAAGGCGACCCTGGGCAAGCCCCCTGGGACGGTGGCTTGCCCAGCGTGGCTGGAGCTCCCATCCGCGGTTCCGGTTCCGGCTGGTACCGACGCGGAGGGGGCAGGGGTTCGGTCACCGCGCTGGAGAAGCGTGCGTTGCCGCCGGGGCCTTGACTGCCAGGGCCGCTGAACCGGACCTTCGTCGCGCAACTGTCCGCAACCGACTCGTCGGCTCAACCGAGTGGGTGGCCGGCCACAAGGTGGGGATCCCGGCGCACGAGCGGGTGATCCGCGTCTTGGCCCGGATGGTGCCGATCCTGAGGGAGGCGCGCGATGCCACAGAGCGCGCTGCACTGTGCGACGTTTGCTGAGCTGTTGGCCGTCACGGAGCGCACGGCCGTCCATCTGGCGATGCGCGACGTGTACGCCGTAGGCGACGAGAAGGACGACTGCGGGAGCTTCCTGCGTACCGGCGTCCCGAACCTGGACCCGGCCCGCTCGTTCTGGCCGCAGTAGATGCCCCTCGTCGAGGACGCGATGGCCCGGGGCACGGTGATGCGCCGCGAGCGGATCGTCTCCGAGCCGGTCACCGACTACATCCGCTACGAGCACGCCATCCCCAGCGAGCCCGTGACGGCACGGACGTGGTCGAACCGACCGCCGTGAGAGAGGGCACCCTCGCGTCCTGGCCGAGCCGCCGCCCCTGAGACCGCTGCTGCCGCGGCCGCGCCGGCCGGCACAGGGACGGCCGCCCGCGACGCCGGCGAAGGCGACGGCCGCACCCGGAGCAGCTGACAACCGGCCTGTGCCGCCCCTACGGTGACGGTATGACTGCACAGGACGGGGGGACCGCCGCCACGGCCGATCGGGCCTCTGTGGCGGTTCGGTTTGTATTGGCCTGCATCGGCTTGTCGATCGCCGTCGGCGGGGCGTGGATGGCGTTGGTGTTCGGCGGGAAGGTCTTTGCCGGTGCCGACTGGGCCGGCACCCCGGGCCGGCTCATGGTCGAGTCGTGCCCGCTCGTCGCGTCGTCCTCGGAAAGAACTGGTGGCGCGACGAACTACCGGACAGGCCCGTGCTACGGCGTCTTCCACCCCGACGACGGCGGACCGAAGATCGAGGACGTGGTCCTCAAGGGCCGTGACGGCCAGGAGTACCTGCAACCACGGCGAGGAAGCCGGTGCTACGGCGACTCACCGGACCAGCCCTCGTGGTGCAAGGGTCGGCCGGCCTCGGCGCAAGTGCGCTACCTAGACGGCCAGGCCTGGATGTCCGGCAGCGGCATGCTCCTCCCGGGTGCCCTTGCAGTCCTCGGCCTGTGCGGACTGGGGCTGGGACTCCTGCTGGGCGCCCAGCAACTGGTGTGGCCGGACACCGAACGGCGGCCACCGTGGCTGCGCCCCACCCTGCACCGCCTTCTCATGACCGGAGTGGCCTGCACGGCCGGACTGATCCTCCTGGTGGCCTTCGAGGTCAACGGCTGACCGGGCCGGCCCCGCACCGCGCCGTCGGCCGACGATCCGCCGCCGTTGCGGCGCCGAGACGATGCCGACTACGGACGAGATCCGTGCACTCCACGAGCGGTACGCGCTTTCCCGTGACCTGCCACACCTGGCACGTGCCTTCGCCGTCGAATGAGGGCCGGCCGGAGTGGCTCATCACGTGGCGGAGGCGAGCGCGCTGCTGCCCGCGGCCGAACCGGCCCCCGCCCTACCGCCTGCGTTCAGGCCCGCGCCGGCCTCGGGTCGGCCGGTGGCTCAACCTGCCCGCACTGACCACGCTCAGCGCTTTCGACGCCGCCACCCGTCCCTGCCAGTGCAGCCCACACCGCACGCCGCAATCCCCGTCATGGCCACGTGGAAACCCATGAAACGGCGGCCACCCGATCGCCCCGCTGAACCGAAGCCCTCAGCTGGCCGCCCGACAGAAGGCACCGCTCCGAAGCCCGCGGCTTCCCTGGCCGCCATCGGGCTGCGCCCCCTTTGTCGGGCCCGGCCGCCGGGCGGCAGGCCGGCGGTAGTGTTGGGCGGCCGGCGCCCCCTTGGCTGCAACCGTGGCGTGCGCCGCCCCTCGGTGCTGCCTGGGAGGATCCGGTCATGAAGGCCGGCCGCCGGGCGTGGGACGGTGACAACACGTACGTCGACCTGTTCCCGGGGCCCAAGGGATCCGTGGTCAGGTGATCACCTCTGTCGCCGAAGGCCGTGCCCCGGATCGGCTGGAGGACGGGAGCAGCAATCCGCCGCTTCCCCGAGTCACCCGTTCGGAGTAATCGCGCGTGCTCACAGGCACGCCACGCCGTCATCCTGGGAAGACCCGAACGGGTTAATCCCGAGAGGAGCAAGCCATGCGCGTTCGACGACTGCTCGGACTGGCCCTCGCAACCGTGGCCTTCGCAGGAGTGAGCGTCACCGGGTCCTTCGCGGCCGAGGTGGTCGCACCCCAGGTGTCCTGGGCGGACTGCAGGTACGGCGGCGGCCATCCAGTGAAGCACAGCAGCGGCTACTGGTACTGCCAGGGCGGCACGTACGACGGCCAGCGGATCTACGGCAGCAGCGGCTACTGACCGCGCACGACCCAGGGCGTCTGCACCACCAACGACACAAGGCTCGTGCTGGCGCCCTCAAGACGCCTCCCGCCGGGAACGCCGCTTCGGCCGTCTTTTTCGCCCGCACTTTCTTCTCACAGTCCGAGTGCAACGGTCCCGACACGACCCCTTCATCTTCCCTTCGATCAGACCGCACATCCCGCATCTCGCAGGCCCCGTGCCGCCGCGAATTGCCGGAGCCGCCTTCCGGGCGGTCTATGCCGACTAGACGAGTCATTCCGAAGTGATCAGTGGTCGTAGGCGATCAGGGACCGTGTGATTGGCTGTCCGGTCTTGTGGTTGTGCCAGATCGCTGCGGCCAGCGCGAGGACGCGTTGGGCGATGCGGACAGCGACGCCCTCAAAAGTCCGGCCGCCGTGTTGTTCCAGGTCGAGCTGGCCTTTGAGGGTGTCGTTCACCGACTCGATCAGTTGCCGCACCGATTTCAGTAGTGACTCGCCCTTGCGGCGTTTCTCCCGCTTGAACGAGGGCCGCAGCAGCTCTGCCCCGCGCATGGCCAGATCGGTCTCGAATTCCTTGGAGGCGAAGCCCTTGTCCGTGATCACCAGCAGGCCGGGGCGGTCGGTGACTGTGTCCGGCTCACGATCCAACATCGCCGTCAGCACCTCGCGCTCGTCCAACTTCGGGTTCGCAAGGGACCACAAGATCGGCATACCGGTTGGGGTGCACACCAGGTACAGCCGCAGACCCCAGAAGAATCGGGAATGACTGGCGCAGTATCCATATCCGGCCCAGCCGGCCAGGTCCGACCGCTTCACCGTGGGGCGTGACCGGCCGCACTCGACCGGGGTGGAGTCGATGATCCAGTGGTTGTCGAACCAGAAGTCGGTGTCCGTCGCAAGGAGCCGTACAGCCCGCTTGACCAGCGGCAGCGCAGCCCGCAGCCGCTTGTTCCAGCCCGGCTGCTTCGGCACGAAGGGGAACATCTCGCCGAGGCGGGAGCCGACGAACCTCAGCCACCTGGACTCCGAAGTGAAGCCCAGCATCGCCTGGGCGACGGCGAGGCAGACAAGCTCGGAATCGGTCAGCCGGGGAGGGCGCCCCAGCCACCGGGTGTCCGTGATCTCGTCGTCGATCTTCACATACAGTGCGGTGAGCAGGGCGTCCAGGTCATTCGTCACAGAACGATCTTGGACGCCCTGTCTACATCTCCGGCCGCCAGCAGGGGCTGCCCAATTGCTCGGCTTCACGCTTGAGTAGGCCGACAAGCTGCGGGAGACCGGACGCCACCTCCACGGCCGCCCAGTACCGGACCTCCCGGTCCGCGCTGTGGCCAAGAGCACCAGGAAAACGCGAAGATCTCAGATCTTCCGCCGTCTGCTGCCCGCCGCTGTCGAAGGCGGCGACGACCTTGCCGTCCGCGTGTCCCTGTCCGGCCCGAAATTGCCCGAACCCTGGCCCCCATGTCCATGCCATCGATGTCATAGTCTGACGTTGTGTGGACAACGCTTGCGCCGCTCATCGGCGTCCTGCTCGGCGGGCTCATGTCGATACTGACCCAGCGCTCGGCAGGACACGCCTTGGAACGCGGCGAGGCGCGCCGCAGTGCTCGTGAACTTGCCGAGGCGCGCCGTAACGAGCGTCTCACTCACCTCATCGAATTTCTGTCTGCGGTGCAGGAAGCAGAACGAGTTGCGGTGGATCGGCATCACCACAACCTGGCTGACGAGCAGTGGCAGGCCCGGGCACGGCAGGTCCTTGACAGGGTGTGGGTGACGCAGAAGACGATCCACGTACTGTGCGCGCCCGAGGTCAGCGAAGCGGCACGCAGCCTCGCCTGGGCAGTACAGGAGGTGATCAGAAAGGGCCCCGACGACCCGGAAGATCCGCAGGACGAGAAGGTCTGGGCGCACATACATCCGAGCCGACAGGCATTCCTTGATCTCGTGCGCGACCAGCTGAGTTGAACCCAGGGCGGGATTCAGCAGCTGTCGTGAGCGGCCCGGGACAAGCAGCACCAGCTCCGGCCTCCATTGTGCGGCGAGCGTCATCTACTTCGCCGGCTTCTCGAGGGACGCAAGGCCGGCCTTGGGGCAGTAGGCGTGCATGTCCACGGACCAGCAGGACGCCATCGAATAGCCCCTTGGCCCATCGACAAGCTGATCACGATCACTTCGGAATGACTCGTCTAGGGCTCCACCGTCCCGTCGCCCGCGTCACGGTCACCGGCTACGCCAGTGCCACCGTGTAGCACCACAGGTGGCTCCCAGCCAGTCGACGGGCTGCGGCCTTGCGCGACCCCGTCGAAGGGGGCAGCAGCATGCGCTACCGCGTTGTGGAAAGGTCGGCCTTCACCATCGTGGGCTTCAAGACCAGGGCGCCGTGGGCGCACGCCGCTGTGGCTCCCTGTCGAGCCACAGCCAGGCTGAGGCGCGACGTTCTCAAAGGCAGATGCGTGTGAGCGCTTCCGGTGCCTGGCCGTCGGCCACCTGAAACGCTCCATGCGTTGTCGGTGGCCCCGGAGGTGATCGAGCAGCGGGTTTGGTGCAGATGGCGTCGTAGCCCTGGCCAGTGGCAGGCCTACGCGCAGTGGACCAGCATGGTGAAATCCGTCGCCTCGCCGCCGGAATTAGGCCGGGGCCCCTGGCCGGTGTGCTAGCCGACCATGATCAATCTCACCGGTACCGCCGCAGGACGCCGCACCGACTGACAAACCCCCGCCGCTTGATTCGGTTGTTTGGTGGGTGCCGATCTTCGAAGCTCTCGCCCTCGCGTCACGCTGTGGACCCGGACACCGCCAGGCGGCTCACCCGGGGTCATCCACGAGCGCTCAAAAAACGGACGGTGATGTCGAGAAGCTGTGGCCGGCTCCGTCCCCGCTATGAACGCGACCACAATGGGTCGCACCAGCGAGGAGGAACACGATGGCCAAGTACTTGCTGCTCAAGCACTACCGCGGAGCCCCGGCTTCGGTCAACGACGTGCCGATGGACCAGTGGACGCCAGAGGAGATCTCGGCCCACGTGCAGTACATGCGCGACTTCGCGGCCCGGCTCGAGGGGACCGGCGAGTTCGTCGACGGTCAGGCGCTCGCCCCCGAGGGGACGTGGGTCCGCTACGACGGTGAGGGTCGCCCGCCGGTGACCGACGGGCCGTTCGCCGAGACCAAGGACCTCATCGCCGGCTGGATGGTGATCGACGTCGACAGCTACGAGCGCGCCATCGAGCTGGCCGGGGAGCTGTCGGCCGCCCCTGGGGCGGGCGGGAAGCCGATCCACGAGTGGCTCGAGGTGCGCCCGTTCCTGGCCGCGCCGCCCACCGTCACGGAGTGACCTCATCGATGAACGAGGCCCTGCTCCGGAGCCTCACGCCGAGCGTGCTCGGGATCCTCGTCCGCCGCGGAGCCGACTTCACGGCGGCCGAGGACGCCGTGCAGGACGCGCTCGTCGAGGCGCTCCGCGTCTGGCCGGCCGACCCTCCGCGGGATGCGAAGGGCTGGCTGGTCACCGTGGCCTGGCGCCGGTTCATCGACGCGAGGCGGGTGGACGCCGCCCGCCGCCGACGTGAGGACGTCGTCGGCGAGGAGCCGGTGCCCGGGCCCGCGTCCGCGGTGGACGACACCCTCCAGCTCTACTTCCTGTGCGCCCACCCGTTGCTGACGCCGTCGTCGGCCGTCGCGCTCACGCTGCGCGCCGTCGGCGGGCTGACCACCCGCCAGATCGCCCAGGCCTATCTGGTGCCCGAGGCGACCATGGCGCAGCGCGTCAGCCGGGCCAAGCGCACCGTCTCCGGCGTTTGCTTCGGCCATCCCGGCGGTGTCGCCACGGTGCTGCGCGTGCTCTACCTGGTCTTCAATGAGGGCTACTCCGGCGACGTCGACCTCGCCGCCGAGGCCATCCGGCTCACCCGGCAGCTCGCGGCCGCCATCGACTACCCCGAGGCGGCGGGGCTGCTCGCGCTCATGCTGCTCCACCGGGCGCGGCGTGCCGCCCGGACCGCGTCGGATGGCAGCCTCGTGCCGCTCGCCGAGCAGGACCGCGGCCGGTGGGACACTGCGTTGATCTCCGAGGGCGTCGGGATCCTCCAGGCGGCCCTCGCCCGCGACCGGCTGGGCGAGTTCCAGGCCCAGGCCGCCATCGCTGCCCTCCACGCTGACGCGCCCACCGCCGAGGAGACCGACTGGGCGCAGATCGTCGAGTGGTACGACGAGCTCACGCGCCTGACCGACAGCCCGGTCGTCCGGCTCAACCGCGCGGTTGCCGTCGGGGAGGCCGACGGACCGCGCGCCGGCCTGGCGGCGTTCGCGGCGCTGGACGCCTCACTGCCCCGCCACGCCGCGGTGGCGGCGTACCTCCACGAGCGTGACGGAGACCTGGCGACGGCGGCACGGCTGTACGCCGAGGCGGCCCTCAAGGCACCCAACCTCGCCGAGCGCGACCACCTGACGCGCCAGGCCGCCCGGCTCAACGCCCGTCGATGTCTCTGACGGGGCGCGCTCGGATTCTCCGCCGACCAGCTCAACCGCCGCCCACGCACAACGCTCGGCTGGGAAACCCCGGCCGAGCGCCTGCATAAACTGCTCGCGGCCTGATCAACACGACCACGTGTTGCGACGACCCCTAGATCGCCCGGGGTGGGCTGGGGCCTGGGCCCTTTCGGGTCTTGGGGGGTGTGTTATTTGGGTTTGGGTGTGTTGATGTGGTATTCGGTGGTTTGTGTTTTGCGGTTTCTGAGTTCGGTGCGGCGGATTTTGCCTGAGGTGGTGCGTGGGAGGGAGGGGATGAATTCCAGGACTCTGATCCATTTTTCGGGTGGGAGTTCGGTTTGTGCGCGTTCGAGGATTTGTTGTGCGGTGTGGTGGCTGGCGGGGTGTTGGGGTGTGGTGACTACGTAGGCTTTGGGTGTCCAGAGTCCGATCGGGTCGGGTACGGGTACGACTGCGGCGTCGGTGACTGCGGTGTCGCGTAGGAGGACGTCTTCGAGTTCGCGTGGTGAGATGCGGTGGTCGAACGCTTTGAACATGTCGTCGGCGCGTGCGAGGTAGGTGAGTGTGCCGTCGGGGGTGCGCAGGGCGAGGTCGCCGGTGTGGTAGTAGCCGTCTGCGAGGGCTTTGGCGGTGCGGGTTTCGTCGCCGACGTAGCCGCGCATCAGGCCCAGTGGGGGGTCGGTGAGGTCCAGGCAGATCTCGCCGGGGCTGCCGTCGGGGACTTCCTGGCCGGTTTCCGGGTCGAGTAGGACGACGTGGTGGCCGGGTAGTGGGTATCCCATGCTGCCGGGGGTGGGGGAGCGGCCGGGCGGGTTGCCGATCTGGGCGGTGGTTTCGGTCTGTCCGTATCCGTCGCGTAGGTCGATGCCCCAGTGGTGGGTGACCTGTTCGATCAGGGAGGGTTCCAGTGGTTCGCCGGCTGCGACGGTTTCGCGGAGTGCGGGCGGGCGGGGTCCCAGGCCGTGGGCTGCCATGGCGCGCCAGATGGTGGGGGGCGCGCAGAAGGTGGTGACTTTGCGGCTGCGCAGGATGTCCAGGATGTCGGCGGGGGTGCTGCGTGAGGCGTCCAGGGCGACGATCTGGGCCTCGGCGTTCCAGGGGACGAAGAAGGAGCTCCAGGAGTGTTTGGCCCAGCCGGGGGCTGAGATGTTCAGGTGGACGTCCCCGGGTCTGACGCCGTTCCAGTACATGCCTGAGAGGTGGCCGACCGGGTAGCTGACGTGGGAGTGTTCCACCATCTTGGGCTTGGAGGTGGTGCCGGAGGTGAAGTAGCGGAACAGGGGGTCGTCGGCGCGGGTGGGGCCGTCCGGGACGAAGCCGTCGGCCGCCGATTCTGACAGCTCGTACGGCACCCAGCCCCCACTCTCGCTGCGGACGGCGTCGGTGCTTGCGGTGGTTTCGCCGTGGGTGGTGTCTGTGGTGGGTTCGTGGTCGGTTTCGCGGCGGGTGGCGTCGGTGCTTGCGGTGGTTTCGCCGTGGGTGGTGTCTGTGGTGGGTTCGTGGTCGGTTTTGCTGCTGGTGTGTCTGTTCCCGGTGCTGTGATTGGTCCGGGTGCGTCTGGTGCGCGGGTCACTGAGGGTGTGCGGGCTCCGGTTGTCGGCGTTGTTGGTGTCGTCTGTGTTCTGGGTGTCGGTGTTGCTGGTTGTGATGCTGATTCCGCGCCAGGTGCGGGGTGTGTCGCCTTGGGCTTGGTCGAACCGGCTGGTCAGGTGTGTCTCGGTGATCACGTAGCGTATGTGTGCCCGGTGGAGCCGGTCGGTGAGTTCGGCGGGGGTGGCGGTGGTGTAGGTGGGGATGAGGACTGCGCCGAGTCTGATGGCGGCGAGTATCGTTTCCCATACCTCGGTGCGGTTGCCGAGCATCAGCAGGATCGGGTCGCCGCGTTGGACGCCCAGGGTGCGCAGCCAGTTGGCGACTTGTGCGGATCTGCGGGCCAGTGCGGGGAAGGTCAGCAGGCGGTCGGTGGCGGGGCCGCCGTGACCGACGACGCGCAGGGCGGTGGCGTCGTTGCGGGCGGCCACTGTGTCGAACCAGTCCAGGGCCCAGTTGAACTCGGCCGGCCGTGGCCACCGGAACTCGGCCACGGCCTTGGCCAGGTCGGTGCGGTGGAGGAGCAGCACGTCCCGGGCGGCTTGGAACTCCTCGGTCGCGGTCCGGTGGTTCATGCCGCGCCCTCGTGGTGTGCGGTGACCGTGTCCGGGGTGCCGGTCCGGCTGCCGATGAGCACGGGGCCTGCGGCCGCGGCATGCACCGCGGCCCCGTCCCCGCCCCCGTTCCCGTTCCCGTTCCCGTTCCCGTTCCCGTTCCTGTTCCTGTTCCTGTCGTCGGTGTTGCCGGTGTTGCCGGTGTTGTTGTTGTGGGCGGCTGGGGTGTCGGCCGGCTGGAGGGTGTCCGCGGCGATCGCGTCGGCGTCCCGGTAGAACAGTGTGTTCACTCCGGGCCGGCTGCTGCCGACCTGGGTGAACCAGCGGGTGTGCTCGGTGGGGATGCCCAGGGCGTACAGGTCGGGGTGTGGTGTGCCGTGGGCGTCGACCACGTGGAACGGGCTGTCGGTCACTTCCATGCCGCCGGTGACGTGTGTGTCCTGCGGGCCGTGGATCACGTATTCGCGGACCAGGCCGTCGGCCAGGAGCTGACGGGTCAGTGGCGAGGTGTCACGGCGGAGGTCGGGGGTGGGGATACGGGCGTCGATCAGGGTGTGCACCAGCCGTCCGGAGCCCTCCACCTGAGGGGAGCTCACCCGGAATCCGCCTGCCTTCTCGTCGGTGGTGAACCGGCTGCCCGGTCCGGCGACTTCCACCACGCCCTGCTCGATCAGCGCGCGGAGCTGCTCGACCCGGTACATCGGGGGTCCGGCCGACAGCAGGGCGTTGACGGGCAGGAACCGTGCGTGGAAGAACCCGGTGTGGGAGTGGGGGAGCAGTCCGCCGAAGTCGACGGCTTCCCGGACGACGTTGCGGATGTCCCGCAGGACGTCGAGGGAGGATTTCAGGGGGCCGTCCAGGGTGCCGAGCGCGGCCGCGGCGAGGTCTTCGTCCATCACCTTCAGCAGCCGTGTCCGGAAGTCCTCCGGGGAGTCGAAGTGTTCGCCGGCGAACGGGCGGGCCAGGGCTTCGAGGTCCAGGGGCGGTACGTCGGCGAGCCCGGCTTCCGCCAGGAGGGTGCGGCGGTCCTGCCCGGTCCGCAGGGCGGCGGTGTGCGCGGCGGCGAACGCCTGGGCGGCTGCGGGGCCTTGGGCGATGCGGACGTGGGTGAGGTAGTAGATGTGCTCGACTTCCTGCAGGAGCAGGGGCAGGACGTCCTCGGCGAAGTCGAGCTGGCCGGTTCCGCCGGCGGCGCGGCGGGCGGCGCGGGCGGTGTGCAGGGCGTCCCGGGTCAGGAAGAGCGCCTTGTGGCTGAAGGAGGGTTCCTTCTGGTTCCGGCCGCGGGCCGGGATGGGCAGTCCGCTGCGGGACCCGGCCACGATCCGCGGCTCCTTCCCGCTGGGCTGGTAGGCGAGCCTGCCGTCGCCGCGGGCGGTGAACGTCCCGCCGCGGCCCACGGTCAGGGAGAGCATCACGTCGTAGAAGGACAGTCCGATGCCGCGGATCCCGACCGCGCTGCCGGCCGGGATCTCCTGCGGTCCGAGCGGCATGTCGGCCGCCGAGTCACCGCACAGGTAGCGGGTGCCCGGCGTGCGGGCGGCGAAGCCGAGCATCTCGTGTTCGAAGGTGTCGGGGGCGTTGAACGGGTGACCGGTGGCCAGTACGACCCGGTCGGCCTCCAGCAGGTGCGGAGCCGACTCGAGCCCGAGCAGCCAGCCGCCCTCGGCGCCCCGGCGCAGCGCCGTCACCCGGCCGGTGACGGGCGCGAACTCGACGTGGCCGGGCAGGGCGCGCACGATGCTGCGGTAGACGTCGGCGAGATAGTGCCCGTACCGGACGCGCGGTGCGTAGTCGTCCGGGCCCAGCGGCTCCTCGCCCAGCTGGGCGCGTTCGGCGATCCACTGGCCCAGCGACGGGCCGGCGCCGGGCCGGGCGGGGCCGCCGTCGGGGTCACCGGAGTACATGGTCACCTGGCTGATGACCGTGTTCATGGTGAACCACTCGTCCTGGTCGGTGCGCCATACCCGGCCCGCGCCGACTTCGGTGGCGTCGATGAGATGGATCCGCACCGGACGGGGCCGGCTCCCGCCGGCCGCCTGGGCGGCTTCGGCCGTCACCCGGACGGCCAGCCGCTCCAGGACGGAGATGCCGCGCGGGCCGCTGCCGACGATGGCGATGACAAGGGGACGCGTATCGGATATGTGTCCGGGCACAGGAGTTTCCTTGAATCGTGTGGAGGAACGCCGGAAGGGAGTAGGACCGGGCGCGGGGAAGCAGCCGGCGCCCGGCAGAAGAGACAGAAAAGACAGAGACGAGACGGGGCGGGGCGGGGCGGGGGCCGGTTCTTCTCCGCCGGGCCGGGCCCGGGCCGCCCGGGCTTCATCTGGGTCTGGACAGGGCGGCGCTGCTGCCGCGTTCACCGTTCCCGGTCAGGGCGGCGCTGCTGCCGCGTTCACCGTTCCCGGTCAGGGTGGCGCTGCTGTCGCGTTCACTGTTCCCGGTCAGGGTGGCGCTGCTGTCGCGTTCACTGTTCCCGGTCAGGGTGGCGCTGCTGTCGCGTTCACTGTTCCCGGTCAGGGTGGCGCTGCTGTCGCGTTCACTGTTCCCGGTCAGGGCGGCCCGGTCGAAGGCCTCCTGCGTGTGGGACAGCATGCCCAGCAGGTCATCGGCCCGCAGCCGGTCGCGTCCTGGTGCGGGTACCGCCCGGATCGGCATCGCCCCCGTGGCGTGCCACTGCAGGCTGCCGCGCGCGTCGATGTAACTGCGCGACCGCTGGGCGTTGTCGGCGTGCAGGCAGTACGGGACGTCGAGGATGCCCCGGCTGAACGCCTCCGTCAGGGCCCGTCCCGTGTCCGGGTGGATCTCCAGGACCGCTTCGACCAGCGCCCGGGCCTCGGCCAGCACTCCGAACTCCTCACCGGCCGCCGCCCGCTGCCCCTGGTGTGCGGCAGCTGTCCGGGCGGCCTCCTCCAGGGCGTGGATGTTGTCCTCGATGGTCGGGATGCGGTGTGCCTCCGCCGGCGTCTTGACGATCATCCGTTCGGTCCCGGTGAGCGCGGCCAGCCGTGCACTGTCGCGCAGCAGACCGAGCGCGCCGCCGGTGGTGCGGGGGAAGACTCCCATGTAGGTGTAGAGGACCACGTGCCAGTCCAGTCCGGCCAGATGCTCCTCCGCCAGGGTGCGCAGGGCCGCCAGGGCCTCCACGTCCTGGCCGTGATGGGTCTGCTGGGCGTAGCTGAGGGAGACGCTCGCCAGTCCGTGCTGCCGGAAGAAGATGCCCTCCAGTACCGACAGCGCGACGAGCAGGCCCGGAGGGCAGAGCTGGCCGAGCATGCAGCCGCCGAAGCTCTCCAGATGGGTGCCCGGCCGGGAGGCCAGCAGTTCGCAGCTGCGTGCCCAGGCGTCGACCGATTCCCTGACGGGAGTCCTGGAGTAGGGCAGGCAGTAGGAGACGGGGCCGCCCTCGGTGGCGTCCAGCCCGGCGTCCAGCAGCGCGCGGATGATGCCAAGCGGGTTGGCCGAGCCGTGCCGTACCTGGACCGCGAAGCGGCCGTCGGCCAGCCCGGAGACCAGGTCCCGGGTGGTGTCGGCGCCGTGGGCGACGATGGGGTAGCCGTTGAGGTCGGCGCCCTCGGCCAGCGCCAGGCGTGCGGAGTCGTTGTCTCCGACCCGGGTGTAGCTGTCGATGGTGAGGGTGCCGACCGTGCGTGCCCGGGCCTGCTTGACGGCGTGCAGCCCGTCCCGCATCCGGGGGAGGTCGGCGAAGCCCATCCGGGGCTGCACGACGAGTTCCCCGGCACGGCCGGCGGCGGCGACCGCGGACGCGAACGAGCCCAGCGGAACCAGCGCGGTCACCGGGCACCCGACGGGGCGATGGCGCGGGCGGGGGCCTGGGCGAGGTACTGGCGGAACTCCGTGACACCGGCGGCGTCCTCGAAGACGGCGTCGAACCCGGCGGCGAGCAGCTCCGGCCCGTAGGTGCCCGCTTCGGCGCCCCGTACCCCCAGCTTGCCGCCGATGACGACCCGCAGGCCGGCCAGGTCCGGCTGGTCCCGCAGACGGCGCACGGCCCGCGCCCCGTCCAGTGCGCCGTGACCGTTGACGCTGCTGATGACGACCAGGTCGGGCCGCACCCGCCGGCACTCCTCGATGAGCAGGTCGTCCGGCACGCACGAACCGATGTTGGTCACCTCGTGCCCCATCTCCTCCAGCAGAAGCTGCAGGAACACCAGGTTCCAGGTGTGGGAGTCGGAGGACACGCTCGAGACGAGCACACGGTGACCGTGACGTTCCACAACGCCCCCGGCGTCGCGTTCGGCAGCTGCCTGCTGCCGGCGGTGGAGGGGCTGGACATGCTGAGTGGACAAGGCAGGGCTCTTTCGGTCGGCGCTCGGGTGCGGGCACGGCGGGACGGGAACAGACGGCGACGCCGCGCTGGGGGCGCAGCCGTCGTCCGGCCGGGGGAGAAGAAGACGCAGACGTGCACGGACCGGGGCGGGGCGGCAGGTCAGGGCATGGACAACTGCCCCGCCCCGGCCGGTCAGGGGGCGGCGGTGACGCCGACGGGACGCACCGGCTTCTGCGGCGTACGGGCAGAGGCCGGACGGGTCCGGATGGCCAGCACGGTGCACCCGGTACGGCTCGACATCTGGTGCTCGGTGCCCGGCCCCTCCACGACGAGGTCGCCCTTGACGTAGGACATCCCGTCGCTGTGGTCCAGCACCCCGTCCAGCACCAGCATCAGCTCATAGCCGAGGTGTTCGTGGAAGTCCCCGTGCGCGCCCGGGGGGAAGCGCAGCAGCAGACCGACCGAGTCCTCGTCCTTGGACTCGTCCGGCGCCCACAGGACATGGTGCTCCACGCCCACCCGGCCGGGCTCGGCCCACGTCACCCAGTCCAGGCCGTCGAGTTCGAACCCGCTGCGAAACGCGTTGGGGATGTAAGCGATGTCGGACACTGAATTCGCCTCTCGTCTGCGGACGTGTCGGGATCCGGCCAACCCGCCGCTCAAATTTCTTATTTCCTGTGAGAAGACTACGGAGACCGAATAGGCTCCGTTGCATGTATCCGCCGATGGTGGGTATCACTGTTTCCGATGGGCCCCGCCGCAACCGGCCGATGCCCCCCGTTCGTCCCGGGGCGGAAAAAGGCGGAGGCAGGCCGCCCGGAAAGCCGCAGAACCGCTTCCCGGACGCCTGCCTCTTATTTCTTCCCCTGCCTCTTCCGCCCCGCAGCAGCGGGCGGAAGGGTCAGACCAGCTCGCCCACTTTCTCCCGGCCCACCCGGGTCGCCACATCACACACCGCGCCGACCGCCGACATCGCCAGCTCCCGCCCGGCCCACAGCGCCCGCACCCCCAGCCGCACCCGCGGCAGCCCCGGCAGCACCGCAAGACCACTGCCCGCCTCGGCCGACCCGACCGACTCCGCCGGCAGCATCGCGATGCCGTAGCCCGCACGCGACAACTCCCGCGCACCGCCCATCGAACCCGCCTCGATGACCGCCGGCTCGATCCCGTACGCCTCCCGCAGCACCGTCACCAGCACCTGGTGCGACGCACAGTCCGGATCCACCGCCAGCACCCGCACCGAGGCCAGCGCCGCCGCCAGATCGGGCGCCTGAAGAAGAGCCGCCGAACCCACCGGCACCACCTCCAGATCCGGCAGCTCCTCCACCACGATCCCCGCCCCCGACAGCTCACCGGCCGCGAAGTCCCCGTGCACCAGCGCCAGATCCACCTCACCCGAGCGCACCGCCTCCTGCGCACGGCTGATCGACAGCTGCCGCGGCGAGACCTGCACCTTCGGATACCGGTACCGGCAGTCACGGATCAGCGGACCGATCCGCGTCTCCAGCAAAAGCGCCGAAGCGCCGACCGTGGTACGCCCCTCCGTCTCACCCGACGGATGAAGAGCGGTCGCCATCTCATCGACGATGTGAAAAATACGCTGCGTGTATTCCTGGAAAATCTCCCCCGACGCGGTCAGGCGGACTCCGTGCGGTAACCGCTGCACCAGCTGCATTCCCACCCGGGACTCCAGGGCACGAATGTGTGACGTCACGCTGGATTGTGCGTATCCAAGGCTGCGAGCCGCCTTCGTGAAACTGCCCAGCCGGGCCACTTCACGAAAGGTCCTGAGCTGATAGAGAGCAATGTCGAACGTCACGTTCTCCCCCAAGAAAAACTGAAACGCTTTCACCCCGGGCGAGCCGGCGGCGGCCTGAAGCCCCCGCGGCCGGTCCCCTGGGATGGTCGACCCCCCGACATCGACGGCGCCTTCCCCAAGGGCCTGCGTGCCGGACCGCCACCAGACTAACGGTACTGAAAGCGGTAATACGTTAGGTTGAGGATCCTGCCACGTGGCCTGCGCCTGCGACAAGCCCCGGCCGGCGCCTCCCATGTCCCCCCAACCACCGTCCCCAGCTCACCGGATGAGGATCGACATGTCCCACGACGCACCCACCCCGGCGCCCGCCGACGTCCCCCCGCTCCACGGCGAGCCGCTGCCGCTGGAGTTCGCCAACACCGTCTTCCCCGTACGCGGCGTCCTCAGGGACGGCATCGGCACCCCCGACCAGCTCGCGTGGTGGCTGGGCGCCTGCCGCAGCCGCCTGGCCACCCAGCTGCCCGACAGCGCCCTGCGCGCGATCGGCCCCTCCGACGTCCAGTGCTACGTGATGCTCCGCGACGCCGCCCGCCGCCTGATCGAGGCCTACGTCCACCACCGCGCCCCCGACCCCTGGGACGTCGCCCAGATCAACCGCGCCTCCAGCCTGGGCCGGCCCTGGCCGCTGCTGCGCTGGAACGACGACGCACGGCCCGCCTCCCTGCAGATCTGCACGGCACCGCCCGTCGTGGCGGTCCAGACCGAGATCGTCCACGCCCTCATCGGGCTGCTCGCCGGCGCCTCCGGCACCGAACCGCGCGCCTGCAAGGCCCCGGGCTGCGTCTTCTTCTTCGACCACGCACGCTCCCGGCGCGAGTGGTGCTCCACCGGCTGCGGCAACCGTGCCAGAGTCGCCCGGCACTACGCCCGCCGGCAGGGCGTCAGCCTGCCGGCCGAACACCTCCCCTCTAACGAGCAGACGTTGAATCTCCATTAGGAACAGGTGGACGGCCTGTGAATCCGGCCGGCGGATCGGGCTCATCGGACTTTCCGATCGCTGCCATCTGCGAAGCCACAGGTGACAAGCCACGGCGGCGCAATACGTTCCATGGCGAGAACGCACCGCCGTGGCGTCAGCCCCCGCTCCCGGGAGGCCGCCAGGGCCCCGACAGACAGGGATCACCCCATGCTCCGCACAGCCCGTCCGCGCAGCACCGCACTGAGGTACGCCGTGGCCACCGTGGCCCTGGCCTCCCTCGCCACCATGGCCCCCGCCCAGGCCATGGCCGTCGAGGACCCCTACCCCGAGGCCGCCGAACTCGACCACGCCCGGGGAGCCAACGACCACGTCCTGTACTGGAACAACGCCCTGCTGGACATCTTCCGCCACAAGGGCGGCACCCCCGGCCCGCTCAGCCGCGGCGGCGCGATGATGGACCTGGCCATCTACGACGCCGTCAACTCCATCCGCGCCATAGGCAAGCCGTACCTGACCAAGGACACCTCGGCCGCCGGCAACATCGGCGCGCTCAACTCCGCGATCGACTACGCCGCCTACACCGCGCTCAAGGACGCCTTCCCCGCCTTCCCCGTCATGCACCTGGACGAGAAGCTCGCGGCCGCCCAGGCGATGCCCGACCGCTCGACCCCCGAAGAGCGCGAGCAGGGCCGCGCCCTCGGCGTCAAGACCGCGCAGGCGATCATCGCCAACCGCACCGGCGACGGCTCCGCCGACGCCACCCCCTACGTGCCGACCGAGGCCCCCGGCCACTGGCGGCCCGCCGAGGGCAAGCCGGCGGGCGCCCCGAACTGGGGCAAGGTCAAGCCCTTCGCCCTGAAGTCCGGTTCCCAGTTCCGGCCCGGGAACATCGGCGGCTTCTCCAGCGCCGAGCAGATGCTCAAGAGCCCCGAATACGCCCAGCAGGTCAACGAGATCAAGCGGATCGGCGGCCGGGACTCCACCGCACGGACCGCCGAGCAGACCCAGATCGCCCACTACTGGGCCAACGACCTGGACGGCACCTACAAGCCGGTCGGCCAGCAGTACGACCACACCACGGCCATCTTCCGCAAGCACCGGCCCAACGGCACCTCCTTCCAGAGCGCCAAGCTCTTCGCCCTGACCTCGGTCGCCCTCGCCGACGGCGCGATCGCCGTCTGGGACTCCAAGTACGGCTCGGACTGGGACGTCTGGCGCCCCGCGGACGCCATCACGCGTGCCGACGAGGCCCCCAACCCCGGCATCGTCGCCGACCCGGCCTGGCGGCCGGAGGAACAGGACACCGCGGGCAACAGCTTCAGCCCCAACTTCCCCACCTACGTCTCCGGCCACTCCGGCATCGCCGCCGCCTGGGCCGGCGCCGTCCGCCGCTACTTCGGCACCGACTACATCGCCTTCACCGCCGGCACCGACGACCCGCTGGCCAAGGGCGTCACCCGCTCCTTCAAGACCCTCAGCGGCGCCGCCAAGGAGAAGGCCGACAGCCGCAAGTACATCGGCGTGCACTTCGAGTGGGACAACCAGGCCGCGCTCGACCTCGGCTACAAGGTCGCCGACAAGGTCGCCGGCACCATCATCTACTGACCCGCGCGCACCCCACGGGCCGCGCCGGCCTGCCGGACACCGTCTCCGGCAGGCCGGCCTCCGGCACGGCAGGACCGGACCCCGCCCGCACGGCAGGACGTCCTCGGCGAAGTCCAGCTGTCCGCTTCCTCCGCGAAACCGGTGGGCTGCGCGGGCGGCCGGCAGGGCGCCACGGGTGAGGAACAGGGTCTTGTGGCTGAAAGACGGTTCCTTCTGGTTGCGGCCCCGGGCAGGGACGGGCAGGCCGCTGCGCGACCCGGCGACGGCCGCCGGCTCCCGGCCGCCGGGCCGGTACTCCAGGGTGCCGTCGGCACGGGTGCGGAACGAGCCGCCGCGGCCCACGGTCAGGGAGGGCATCACATCGCAGAAGGAGAGCCCCATACCCCGGACTGCCACCGCGCCGTGTGCGGGAACGCAGTCCTCGTCCGGCGGCATGCCGGCCGCGGAGTCCCCGGACACATGGCAGGTACCCGGCGTACGGGCGGCGACGCCGGGCATCTCGCGCTCGAAGCCGTCGGGGGCGTTGGACGGATGGCCGGTGACCAGTACGACACGGTCGGCCTCCGGCGGGTGCGGGGCCGTGTCGAGGCCGAGCGGACAGCCGCTGTCCGCGCCGGTCCGCAGCGTGGTGACGCGTCCCCTCACGGGCCCGAGTCCGGCGTGGTCCGGCAGGCTGCGGGCGAGGGTCCGGTGGACGTCGGCGAGGTACTGGCCGTACCGGACCCGCGGTGCGCAGTCGTCGGGGCCGGGCGGTTCCTCGCCCGACCGGGCCCGCCCGGTGATCCACTGGCCGGGGCAGGGGCCGGCACCGGGGCCGCCGGAGTACATCGTCACCTGGCTGATGACCGTGTTCATGGTGAACCAGTCGTCCCGGCCGGTGCGCCGCACCCGGCCGGCGCCGACTTCCGCCGTGTCGATGAGAGGGATACGTACCGGCCGGGGCGCGGTACCGCCTGCCGCTGCGTCGGCTCCGCGGGCCGTACGGACGGCGAGGCGCTCCAGGACGGAGATACCGCGCGGACCGCTGCCGATGATGGCCACAACGAGTGGAGGCGGGCCGGATATGTGTCCGGGCACGGGAGCTTCCTGATGGGTGTGAAGGAACACCGTAAGGCGGAGGGCACGGGACAGCGGAGGGCACGGGCCGTTCGGCGGCATGTGCCGGATCGTCGGCGGCGTACGTCAGCCGGGCAGCGAGTGTTTCCGCCGCGACGCTCGGCGCTCCCGGCCGGGGCGGCCCGGTCGAGGGCCTCCTGGGTGTGCGACAGCATGCCGGGCAGGTCGTCGGCCCTGAGCCGGTCACGTCCCGGCACGGGCGCGGCACGGATCGGCATGGCGCCGGTCGCGTGCCACTGCAGGCCGCCGCGTGTGCCGAGGCAACTGCGCGAGCGCTGGGCGTTGTCGGCGTGGAGGCAGTAGGGGACGTCGGGGATCCCGCGGCGGAAGGCTTCGGTGAGGGCCCGTCCGGTGTCCGGGTGGGGCTCCAGCACGGCTTCGACGAGCGTCCGTGCCTCGGCCGGGACGCCGGACTCCCCGGTCGCGACGGCGGTGAGGTCCCGGTGGGCGACCGCTGCCCGCGCGGCCTCCTCCAGGGCGTGGATGCTGTCCTGGACGGTGGGGATCCGGTGCGCCTCGGCCGGCGTCCTGACGATCAGGCGCTCGGTCCCGGTGAGCGCGGCCAGCCGTGCGCTGCCCCTGCGCAGTCGCAGCGCGCCGCCCGTGGTGCGGGGGAAGACACCTATGCAGGCGTAGAGCACCACGTGCCAGTCGAGCCCGGCCGGTTGCTCCGCCGCGAGGGTAGGCAGCGCCAGGAGGGCTTCCACGTCCTGCTGGTGGTGGGTCTGCCGGGCGTAGCCGAGTGAGATGCTGCGCAGCCCGTGCTGCTTGAAGAAGACGCCCTCGAGGACGGACAGGGCGACGAGCAGACCGGGCGGGCAGAACTGGCCGAGCATGCAGCCGCCGAAGCTCTCCAGATGAGTTCCGGGACGCTCGGCCGGCATGGCGCAACTGCGTGCCCAGGCGTCGACCGGCTTCCCGGAGGGTGTTCTGCCGTACGGGAGGCAGTACGAGACGGGACCGCCTTCGGTGGCGTCGAGTCCGGCGTCGAGGAGCGTGCGGATGACGGCGAGCGGATCGGCCGGGCCGTGACGCACCTGGACGGCAAAGCCGTTGTCCACGAGCCCGGAGACGAGGTCGCGGGTGGTCTCGGCGCCGTGGGCGACGATGGGACAGCCGCTGAGGCCGGTGCCCGCGGCCAGTGCGAGGCGGGCGGACTCGTCGTCGCCCGTGCGGCTGCGGCTGTCGATCGTGAACGTACCGACGGAGCGGGCCCGGGCGCGTCTGACGGCGTGCACTGCGTCCCGCATCCGGGGTAGGCCGGGGAAGCCCATACGGGGCTGTACGACGAGCTCCTCGGCCCGGCCGGCGGCGACCGCCGAGGCGACGGCCGGCGTGGCGGCCCGGGCGAGGTGCCGGGTGCCGGGAGCCTCCACGACGAGGCCGCCCCTGGCGCGGCCGGCTCCGTCGCGGTGAGCCGGGGTGCCCTCGAGCACCGGCATCGGCTCGAAGCCGAGGTGCTCGTGGTGGTCGCCACGGGCGCCGGGCGGGAAGCGCAGCAGCAGGCCGGCCGAGTCCTCACCCTGCGTGCTGCCGGGAGCCCACGGCACACGGGGCTCCACGCCCATGCGCCCCGGCCCCCGCCACGGCACCCGGTCCGCCTCGTCGATTTCGAAACCGCTGCGCAACACATTCCGGATACAGTGAATGCCGGTCATGTCAGGTCTCCCGTTTCCGGAACGCGCCGGTCGTGTTATTGCGCACATCACCCTAGGGCGGTCACCGGCACCGGTTTCCGCGGGGAACCGATGACAGGAATCGGTATCTCCGAGAACACCGGTCCGGGTCGGCGCAGATCTACGGGGACGGAAATAGCGGCGGCCGGTGCGCCGCCCTTGACAGGGGTGGTGCACCGGCCGGAGGCCCGGAAGAGGCCGGGGTCAGACGCAGACCGCCTGCCGGGCGGCCGCGCCCGGGGCCTTGCGGACCATCTCCAGGAAGGCGGACACGGCGGGCGGCAGCCAGGTGGTGCCGGCCCACAGGGCCTGGACGTACGCGTCCGTGGACGGCAGGTCCTCGGCCACGGCCAGGCAGTCCCGGTCCAGGTCCTGCTCGACGGCCACCCGCGGGACCATGGCGACGCCCAGGCCCGCCCGGGCGAGGCTGATGGCACTGCGGGTCGACCCGGCCTCCAGGACCTGCGGGCTGATGCCGCGCTCGGCCGTGAGGTGGCGGAGCAGGACGTCCTGGGAGACGCAGTCGGGGTCGACGACCAGCACCCGGTCGATCTCCGAGGCCGGACCGGGCACCGGGGAGGCGCCCCCGATCGGCACGAGCGGGACCTTGAACAGCGTCTGCCGGCTGACGCCGGGGACGCGCGGGACCTCGTCGTCGGGGTCGATGGTGAGGGTCAGGCCGATGTCGACCTCGCCGGCCGCCACGGCACTCTCCACGCGGGTGGCCGTCATGACCTTCGGGGAGACCTGGACACCGGGGTAGCGGTACCGGCATTCGCGCACCAGGTCACCCATCTCGTACTCCATGAGGAGTGCCGTCGAACCCACGACGACCCGGCCCGTGGCCTCCCCGTTGGCCGTGAGCGCGGCGGACATCTCGTCCATGACCGAGAGCACGCGTCCCACGTAATCGCGGAAGACTTCCCCGGCCGCCGTGAGACGTACTCCGTGGGGCAGGCGCTGGAATAACGAGACGCCGACCCGGTTCTCAATAACACGTATATGCGTCGTAATGCTCGACTGCGCGTATCCCAGATTTCTGGCGCTCTTGGTGAAGCTCCTCGTCCGGGCGACTTCCCAGAAAGTTCTGAGCTGGTACATCGTAAAATCCATGTATCCCCCCATGGCAAAGGCCTCAAGTCTCCAATCTAATGATTGGAACAACTTCTTGCCGTTAGGAATGCTGGCATGGTGGGGCGTTCCTTGGCAACACGCGACGCGCCGGACGCCCTGGGGCGGAACGGTTCCGGATCGACTACCTTCGGTGAGCGGTGCCGGGCGGGTGACGGTCCCCGCGGGGCGGGGCGCGGACGGATTCGAAGGTTCCGTGCTTGTCAAGGCCGTTCTCGGGTGACGGCCGAAATGTGTGCCTGCCGGCCCGTCACACTTCACGGAGCGTCAGGAGACGCCCGGGCCCGGGGGGTCGGGTACCCTGCGTGGCCGAAAAGAGTTCATGAAGACGTCGTATTCCCGCCATCGGCGGCAGGTGGCCGCGCGGAGCCGCAAATCGGCCTGTCCGATGTCAGCCATCTGAGATACGGGCGGTGGTGCTCGCGGCGGCTGGCTAGCGTCCGAGGGGGGAGGGCGCAGCCTGTCCCGGCGGGACCACCCGGCTTCCCCGTCCGGCGGATCGGCGAAGCGGCCTGTCGGTGTGCCGCCCCGCGGGCGTGTCGGCGTGTCCCTCCGTTCCGTCCAGGTGCGCACACGCGGCCGGGGGCCGCGCGGTCCGGCCGGCGCCAAGCCGTCCTCCCGGCTCCCGGTTCACATCCAACGACCGAAGGACGGGTCTTATGAACTCTGCCCTGGAACGTTTCCGCCGGCGCGTGGTGGAAGGGGCTCTCGATCTGGGTGCGCGGTACCGCCCCCACAGCGACTCCGCCCTGCGGATCAGCGTGGGGATCGTCTTCGCCTGGTTCGGCGTACTGAAGTTCCTCCCCGGCATGAGCCCGGCCGAGGACATAGCCACCCGGTGCATGGACGTGCTCGCGTTCGGGCTGGTCCCCGCCGACGTCACCCGGCCCCTGCTGGCGTGCATGGAGGTGGCGATCGGCCTGGGGCTGATCACCGGCTGGCTGCTGCGGACGGCGCTGACGGTGTTCTTCGTCCACATGACGGGTGTCTTCGCCGCCCTGCTCATCGCGCCCGACGTGGTGTGGACCAATGGTTCACCGCTGCTGCCGACGATGGAGGGGCAGTACATCATCAAGAACATCGTGCTGGTCGCCGCCTGCCTCACGGTCGCCACCCGGCTCCCGTCGGTGCCCGTGTCCCGGCACCCCTCGCCGCCGGCGGCACCGGACTCCAGGCCGGCGGGACCCGCTCACGAGCACCCGGCCGCCGCCTCCGTGCCCGCTCCGCGCGCCCGGGCGGACAAGGCCGTGTCGGGTCACGAGGCCTTGCGGTTCCGTTCGTAGTGCCGTGCTGCTCGGGCCCGGTTCCCGCAGCCGGCCGAGCACCACTCCCGCCGCGGATGGTCCTTGAGGAAGTAGAGCACGCACCCCGGCGCATGGCAGGCCCTCAGCTGCGTGATCTCGGTGCCCCCGAACAGGTCGACGGCCTGCTGCGCGATCTCCGCGCGGGCCGTCGCCAGGCCGCCGGCCGCAGTGCTGGCCAGTGATCGCGGACCATCGTCCCAGGACAGCTCACGCCAGCGCGGAGCCCTCCGCACCTGCTCGTTGATCGTTTCCACCGCATCCCGGGGCGCGCCGCCGCCCCTGACCGCCACCTCGTTCAGGGCGCGGACGGCGTCCCGGAGGGCGCGGGTGGCGGCCAGGTCCCGCTCGCCGGTGAGCATCAGGTCCTTGTCGGTGAGCGGCACGGCGAACCGGTCCCTGTTGTCGCGGAACCACGCGGTCACGTGCTCGACCGTCTGCAGACCGTCGACCAGCTGGCCGCGCACCGCGTACGTCGCGTTCCCCAGCTCGATCGGGAGGGGCTCGCCCAGCAGGGGGGCGCCACCGCCCTGCAGATCTTCCAGTTTCATCTCTTGATGGTAAGGCGAGCTTGCAACCGTGAGAAGTGTGTGCCATCGTTCTAACGCAAAGGACGCTCAGCAACCAATAGAAAATCGGGTTGCCTACCTCTGGAGGACTGCATGTCCCGCCTGCCGATCATCGAGCCCGACACCGCCCAGGGCTCCGCCGCTGAGCTGCTCGCCGCAGTCCAGAAGGCACTCGGCGTCACGCCGAACATGACCAAGGTCATGGCCAACAGCCCGGCCGTCCTCAAGGGCTACCTCGAGTTCTCCGGCGCTCTCGGCGCCGGCTCGCTGCCGGTCGGAATCCGTGAGGCCATCGCCCTTGCCGTCGCCCAGGAGAACTCCTGCGACTACTGCCTCTCGGCGCACACCTACATCGCCACCAACCTCGCGGGCCTGAGCGAGACGGAGGCGAACGGCGCGCGCCACGCCCAGTCGGCCGACCCCAAGACCGCCGCCGTCCTCAAGTTCGCCACCTCCCTCGTCCGCAGCCGCGGCAGCGTGGAGGAGGGTGACATCAAGACCGCCCGCGAGGCGGGCCTGAGCGACGCGGAGATCACCGAGGTGATCGGCAACGTGGCCCTCAACGTCTTCACCAACTACATCAACAAGGCGGCCGACGTCGACATCGACTGGGCGGTCGTCAGCCACCTCGACTGAGTGGACCACCGGTACGGATCCGGCCCGCCCGACTCCGTGCCCTTCCGGGCGGCCGGCCTTCCCCCGAGGCCGACCGCCCCCTCGTCGTCCGACCCGCCCGCCGGAGAAGAGTCATGCCCGATCGGACCGCCGTGGCCACCGAGGCGACAACCCTCGGCCAACGCCTGCTGAGCCGGGCACCCAAGCGCCCGCAATCCGCCGTCATCGCCGTCGCCACGACAGGCTCCACGCTCGCCCTGATCGCACTCGTCGCGGTGGGCGCCCTGCTGGACCAGGTGTGGCTGATCCCCCCGCTCGCCGCCAGCGCCGCACTGGTCTTCGGCGCCCCCGCACTTCCCCTCGCCCAGCCGCGCAGCGTCATCGGGGGCCAACTGCTGTCGGCCCTCACCGGGTTCGCGGTGGCCCCCCTGGCCGGACACTCCGCGTGGGCCGCGGCCCTGGCCGGCGGTCTCGCCCTCGGCGTGATGACCCTGTGCCGGACACCCCACTCACCCGCCGCCGCCACGGCGGTCATCGTCGTCGCCGCACAGGCACCCCTGCTGCCCTTCCTGCCGATCCTCGCCGCCGCGACCGTGCTCCTCGTCGCAGTCGGGGTGCTGGCCGGACGCACCGGAGTGACACCGCGCTATCCCACCTACTGGTGGTGACCGTCACCACCTGCGCGTTCCAGCCCAGGAGGACACAGTGACCAGCCGCTACGCCCAACTCGCCTTCACCCCCGCGGTCCGCGACCGGCAACGGGTGCACGGCAGCCGCACCGCCTACGCCAGGATCGAGCAAGGCCCTGCGCGCGCCGACCGGCTCACGCCCGACGAAGTCGGCTTCATCACCACACGCGACAGCTTCTACCTCGCCAGCATCGGTGAGAACGGCTGGCCCTACGTGCAGCACCGCGGCGGTCCGCCCGGATTCCTGCACGCCCTGGACGACAGCACACTCGCGTTCGCCGACTTCCGCGGCAACCGGCAGTACATCACCACCGGCAACCTCCAGGGCAACGACCGGGTGGCACTGCTGCTCATGGACTACCCGCAGCAGGTACGGCTGAAGATCCTCGGCACCGCCGGCTTCGACGAGGACCCCGACCCCGAACTGCTCCGGGCCCTGACACCGGCCGGCTACCGGGCCGTCGTCGAACGGGTGGTCCTCATCAGACTGGAGGCCTACGACTGGAACTGCCCCCAGCACATCACCCCCCGCTACACCGTGCGGGAGATAGAGGAGACCCACGCAGAACTCCACCGGCGCCTCGCCCGGCTCGAACAGGAGAACGCCGCACTGCGCGCCGCGCGGTGACACCGTACGCACCCGAAGGGCCCCGCGCCGACGCGCGGGGCCCTTCGGCATGTCCGCCGCGTCCGTGTACGCCCGGCCGCAGGCGGCACACCGACGGGACGTCCATCAAGAGTGCCGATTCCTCGCATCGAGGAGGCCCCCGCCGTCCCCCCTGGCGGGCAACTAGCTTCGTTCACGGGACGGCGGCCGACGTTCATCCCGGCCCAGCCTCAGCCTCCTCTCCGCCCGCGCCGAACAGACACGTCCGCGGGCCCACCCTGTTCAGATCTTGGAAAGGAACCGGTATGCCCAAGCCCAGTGGCTCCCGCCGACACGGCAAGGTCGCCCTGATCGCGGCGATCGCCATCGGCAGCCTCGCCGCCCTCGTGCCCGGACAGGCCGCCACCGCCGTGGAGACGACACCGGAGGGCTACGACAGGATCAACTCGGTCGAGTCCGTCCCTGCCGCCGTCGCCAACAAGCGGGGACCGGACCACGTCCTGTTCTGGGAGCGGGCCATGCTCCAGGCCACCCGTGAGGCGGGCGGCATCGCCGGCCCGATCACCCGTGGCGGTGCACTCCTGAACATCGCGGTGTACGACACCGCCAACTCCATCTACCCGGTGGGCAAGCCCTACCTCAGCCGCTCCCGTGAACTGTACGGCCGCTACGGCGCCCTTGACCCGGCGATCGACTACGCCGCCTACACGGCACTGAAGAGTGCGTTCCCGACCGTCAACCTCGAGGACGACCTCGCCGCAGCCCTGGCACTCCCCAGCTCCGCCTCGGCCAGGGACCGGGAACTCGGCAAGACCCAGGGCACGAAGATCGCCAACGCGCTGATCGCGCACCGGGCGAACGACGGCTCGGCCGACGCCACCCCGTACACGCCGGTCATGGCCCCCGGCCACTGGCGGCCGACCACCCCGGGCGTGGCCGCGGGCGGCCCCAACTGGGGCAAGGTAAAGCCCTGGGTGATCAGCTCCGGTGACAAGTACCGCCCGGCAAAGCCCGGCGGCTTCGAGACCCCCGAGACGCTGCTGGCGAGCGACCTGTACGCCACCGCGCTCAACGAGGTGAAGACCCTCGGCGCCGCGAACTCCACCGCCCGCACCGCCGACCAGACGCAGATCGCACGGTTCTGGGCCAATGACGTCAACGGCACCTACAAGCCGACCGGCCAGCAGTACGACCACACCATGGTGGTCCTGCAGAAGTACAAGCCGAAGGCCAGCTCCTTCTACACCGCCAAGCTCTTCGGCATCCTGTCCGTGGCCCTGGCCGACGCCGCCATCTCGGCGTGGGACACCAAGTGGAACACCGACTTCGACCTGTGGCGCCCCCAGACGGCGATCCGCGAGGCCGACACCGACTACAACGACAAGACCGTGGCCGACCCGGCCTGGGTGCCCACCTCCATGGACGCCAACGGCGTCCACTTCTCGCCCCCCTTCCCGGCCTACCAGTCCGGCCACTCCACCTTCGGTGCCACGTGGGCCGGCATCATGAAGAACTGGTTCGGCACCGACAGCATGCCCTACGAGGGCACGACCGACGACCCGAACGCCCGCGGCGTCACCCGGCACGTGAGCTCCTTCAGCGCCGGCGCCGCCGAGAACGCCATCAGCCGCCTCTACAACGGCGTGCACTACCGCTTCGACACCGTCGCGGGTGTCGCCGGTGGCCAGAAGATCTCCGCCGACGTCTGGAACGCCCGCCCGCTGGGCTGAACCTGAGACACCGGTTTGCCCCCGTCCCCCGCCGGACGGGGGCGGAC
This sequence comes from Streptomyces sp. NPDC030222, assembly GCF_055573115.1. Lineage (NCBI taxonomy): Bacteria > Bacillati > Actinomycetota > Actinomycetes > Kitasatosporales > Streptomycetaceae > Streptomyces > Streptomyces sp. NPDC030222. The sequence continues at coordinate 96,601 of NZ_JBVICA010000011.1, read as the reverse complement.
CGCGTCACAGACCCGTACCCAGAGGCCTGACACCTCTCGTCCACGTGACGCGGAGGGCCCGGGCCGGCCCGACCACCACCAGCAGCCTCGCCCACGCGGCCGCGGTGCCGGTGCCGACGACCCGCTCGCCCGCACGAGCGCGACGGCCGTCTCCTCGCAGGCGCGCACAGCGGGCAACAGAACCAGGGCAGCCACGACGAGGCGGAACCGACGGGGTGCACGGCATACGGCCACGCCCCGCACCTGCGTACCGGAGGCACACGGCATCGGCTGCGTGACGGCCGTCGCCTCCTCCACCCGGGTCCGGATCAACCAAGGCCGCACTGCCATCCGCAACGATGCCACCGCCCACCCACCGCCTGCCCACCGCGCCCCGGCAACGGTACAGCGCCGGTAACAGCACAACGGCCCACGCCACTGCGGCCGGGCCTTTGACCCGCAACGGCACCGGTCACCACCGCCATCTGCTGATCCGCCGCACCCCGACCACCGGCGAGCTCAGCCTTCCACCAGTACCGGTCGCCCACGGCGGTGACACCCGCCGAGCCGGTCTGCGTCGCGGCAGCGACCCGATCGCGTCGACCGTCCCGGAGATCCGCCACCTGCCCGGGGCCGTCTTCAACCCACCGGCCGTGACTGCCGCCAGGCTCCCGTACGCGTCCATCCGGCGCAGACACCACCGGACAACAGCCCGAGGCAGCCTCTACCGACGGCGATCCGCCGACGAACCCGCCGGATCGATCACGAAACCGCACCGGAGCGCTCGTCCGTGCGGGCACGGCGGCTGTGCCGGGCGACCCGCACCCGGTTCCCGCAGCCCTTGGTGCACCACTCCCGGCGCGCATGGCTCCTGACGAAGTACAGGATGCAGCCGGGCGCCGCACAGGCCCGCAGCCGGTCCGCCTGCTCCCCGGAGAACAGTGTCACCGCCGCCGCCGCGACCTCCCCGAGCGCCAGCCGCCGCGGATCACCCTCCAGCCACCGCGGGACCGCACCGAAGGACGGACCGAGCTCCTGCCACTGCGCGGCCAGCCGGGCCGCCGCATTGACCACCGCCAGGTGCTCCGGCTCCGGCCCCCGGCCCGCGGTCCGGGCGGCGGCCAGCTCCCGCAGCACGCCCCGCAGCTCCACGAACGCCGCCACATGCGCGTCCCCGGCCGCCCCCGGGCCCTCAAGGGCCCGCGCCACCGCCGGACCGAACTGCTCCCGGTGAGCGGCCAGCCACCGGTCCAGATCCTCCGCACCGGTGAGCGCGTCCACCAGGTGACCGCGCACCCCGCCCTTGATGTACGTGGTGTTCACCAGCTCCAGGGGCAGCGGCTCGCCGGCCAGAGGGGAGGGCTCCACGGCAGGCCGGAGCTGCTCCCGGTTCGTGCTGTCGTTCATCACCCCATCCTGCCGTCCCGGGGGAACCTTCCCCCAACTAATGCTTGAATACCCTCTGCATGCGTTAGTATTCTTTCAGCGGAAGGAACCCCTGTGTCCGACTCCCCGGTGACCGGGCTCACCCCCCCGCGGCGCCTCGCCGCCGTCCTGGCAGGCAAAGCCCCGGCCCGCGCGGCAACATCCGCGATCAGCGTGGCCACCCTCGGCGGGGTCACATCGCTCGTCCTCCTGGTCCTCATCGGCGTCCTGATCGACCAGACCGTGCTCATCCCCCCGCTCGCCGCCAGCGCCGCCCTCGTCTTCGCCGCCCCCGCCCTGCCCCTGGCCCAGCCCCGCAGCGTCATCGGCGGCCAGCTCGTCTCCGCCCTCGTCGGATTCCTCGTGCTGGCCCTCGCCGGCAGCTCCACCTGGGCCGCCGCAGTGGCCGGCGGACTCGCCATCGGCGCCATGGCCCTGGCCCGCGCACCCCACTCGCCCGCCGCCGCGACCGCGGTGATCGTCGTCCTCGCCAAGCCGTCACCCGCCGGCTTCCTGCTCCTGCTGTTCCTGGCCACCCTCGTCCTGGTCGGGGTGGGCGTCATCGCCGGACGCGCCGGCAAGACCGCCCGCTACCCCAGCTACTGGTGGTAGGCCGCCACCGATGACCAGCAGATACGGGCAACTGCTCTTCACCCCACCCGTCCAGCAGCACCAGGAACGGCACGGCAGCCGCCGCAACTACGCCCACATGACCCAAGGGCCCGCCGAACCCGACCGGCTCACCACGGACGAAGCCGCCTTCGCCGCCACCCGGACCAGCTTCTACCTGGCCAGCACAAGCTCCACCGGCTGGCCCTACGTCCAGCACCGCGGAGGACCCCCCGGCTTCCTCAAAGCCCTCGACGACACCACCCTCGCCTTCGCCGACTACCGGGGGAACAAGCAGTACATCACCACCGGAAACCTCGACACCGACAGCAGAGTCGCCCTGCTGCTGATGGACTACCCCTCCCGGTCACGGCTGAAGATCCTCGGCCGCGCCCGCACCGCCACCCCGCAGGAGTGGCCCGAAACCGCCGGCCCCCTGGTACCCGGCGACTACCGGGCATCCGTCGAACGGATCGTCCTCATCGACGTCGAGGCATACGACTGGAACTGCCCCCAGCACATCGAACCGCGCTACACCGCGGCCGAGCTGGAGGAGGCACTCGGCCCGCTGCACCGGCGCATGGCCGAACTGGAACGCGAGAACGCCCGGTTGAGGGAGAGCATCCGCGACGGCCGCCGGCCGCCGCGGCAGCCCGGCACCCACCCCTAGGACCGCCGGTCCAGCCGGTCGGCCGCCGCACACACCGGGCCCCGGCCGACGAACCGAGGTACCGCCATGAAACCCATCCGATTCCCGCGCCACGGATACCCCGCCTGGCTCTCCGCCCTCTCCCGGGGCCACCAGCGCCGCGAGACGACCGCCTCACGGGTCAGCGTCGGCATCCTGTACGTGTGGTTCGGCGTCCTGAGGTTCATCCCCTCCCTCAGCCCCGCGGAGGACGTCGCCACCCACGTCATGGGCATGATCACCTTCGGCGCCGTCCCGAGAACAAGCCCCGCACCGAAAAGCCAAAACCCCTCACACGAACGGCACATTCCCGCCCCTCGCACCCGACCCGCCTCGTACCGGGCCGCAGCCGGGAGGACGACATCCGAGCCCCACCACCCCCGGCGGCCCACCCGACAGGTGCGGGCAGCACCCCAGGCGTCATCCGACGCACGGCAGCATCCCGTCCGGCCCCTGGCAGCCGCCCGCGACAGCCGCTAGCGTCCAGCCCGTGACCGCAAGCCGGCCCGACCCGCAGGAGGCCGCCATGCCGGCCGGACCCCGGACCAGGACACCACAGCTCCCGCCACGCTGGTTCATCCGCCTGGCCTGGTCCGCGCACCGCGGCGCATACCGGCTCCTCGGCCGCCGGATCGGCCTGTGGCGACCGCGCGCCAATGGCTGGGGCACGCTGCGGCTGACCACCACCGGACGCCGCACCGGCCGCCCGCGCAGCGTCATCATCGCCTACGTCGAGGACGGCCCGAACCTGGTCTGCCTGGCCATGAACGGGTGGGGCGAAGGCGAACCCGTCTGGTGGCTCAACCTCCAGGCACACCCGGACGCCACCGCCGACCTCACCGACGGACGACGACTGGTACACGGCCACGCCGCAACAGGCGACGAGCGGTCCCGGCTATGGGCCCGCTGGCGCGCGACCGACACCAGCCTCGACGCCTACGCGGCCCTCAGGCCAACCCCGACCACGGTCGTCGTCCTGCAGCCCAGACCCGGCACCCCGGACCCGGGCCGGCCGGCCCACTGACCCCCACCACCCCACGACCCCCACTCCACGGCCGCCGCCTCGGCACGCGACGCCGCCCCGGGCACCGGCCCGCCGACACCACGAGACCCCCGGGACACGCATCCCCCCGGGGGCCTCGCCGTTCCTTCGCTTGACCACCCGGTACAACGACCAGCCGGCCCCGGTGTCACGCCCCCACCACAACCGGCTCCCCGAGCTGCCCCCCGGACCCGGCCCACACGGCCTGCGCTAGGCGTCCGCGACACGGAGGGCCCGGGCCCGCCGGACCACCACCATCAGCCTCGCCAGCGCAGCCGCGGTTCCGGCGCCGACGGGAACGAGCGGCCAGAACACGACACGATTCCCGAAAGCCGCCCACACAAGGAGCACGAAGACCGCCGCCACCCCGACCAGGAGCCCGAGCCCGAAGGGCCCGGTCCGGTCCTGTCGCTCCAGCCGCACCACACCGCCGAGACCGGTCAGATACGCGGCAGCCGCCAGGGCGAGGGCAATCAGATACCCCATGATCAGCGGATACAGCACGAACAGCGTGGTATCCGACGCCCCCGGATGCCAGCCGGGCCACACATCACGCCCGTCGATCTCCACGACCCGCCCGTGCCACAGACCCGCCACGACCCGCCGGCCCTCCTGGAGGCCGCGCGCGGAATCATCCGGGACGCCCTCCACCGTCTTCGGCTCGTCGCCGACGCGCAGCCCGACCGTGTACTCGGTATGGACGAACCATTCGCCGCCGCCGCCGTCCTGGCCCCCGCCGTCCCTCCCGGACTCCGTGTGGGACGTCAGCCGTGTAACGGTGGCCTCGGCCCTGTCCAGCGACCCGTTCGACCGCGCGAACGCGACAGCCGTCTCCTCATAGGTGCGCACCGCGAGCAGCAGCACCAGGGCAGCCATCACGAGACGGAACACCACACGCCCCACCCGGGCTCCCACTGCCGCCGCCCGTCTCGTGCCCGGTCGCGACCGCGACGTCCCGTCCCCCGCCGGCTGCTGCATCATCAGGCCCCCCAGCCATCCGACCGGGACAGCCCAAGCGCTGCCCTACCGGATCACACGCCGCACACCCGACGATGGTTGCGGGCCTCCCTCCTCGAAGACCACACGGCCCGGAAGACGCGACGGCCACGGCCCGGCAGCCCGAACCGACGCCAGGTAGATCCCGCACCTGGGCGCCGGGCGTGCACGTGACGGTCTGTCATGACATGGCCACGGATCGCTGATCCGGCTGGTGAGCCTTTCGGCCGGGGAAGCAGAAGGCAGCCGGGTTTGTCCGTCCCGGCCGGCCGGCACCCGCCGGCCACGGCTGCGGCGGCTACGCCCGGCGCCGCTGGTGCTGCCAGGTCGCGGCCGCCTCGATCTGGATCACGGTGAGCCCGGTCCCCCCGCAGAGGCCCTCGATGCTGACCCCGTACGGGTGCCGGCGCATCACACGGTCGATCTTCGCCGCCCAGAGTTCCGTTTCGACGAACGGCCGGCTGCTGTAGCGCATCTGGAGATCGGCGAGGTGCGCCGGGGTGCAGGCGAGCAGTGGCCGCTGCCCGTCCCGGGCGGGGTCGAGGGGATGGACGAAGGAAGAGTCGGCGGCGGCCCCGTACACCGCGGTGCCGGCCGGAACGGCCGCCCGGCACAGGTCGCACACGTCCGGCAGCAAGCCCTCGGCCGGCGGCGGGTGGCGGCCGGGGCCCTTGGGGCGAGGTGCTTCCTCGAACCGTTCCTCAGGCATGGAGGCCGCCCCGTACGGTGCGGGCGGGGTCTGCTCGCCGGTCGTCGGCGGGTCGGACTCGGTGTGGGGATGGTCACGGATGGTGAAGAGCCGTTGGGCATCGGTCACCTTGAGCAAGCGCGCGAGGGGACGACTGGGGGCGGTCAGTACGAGGGCTTTGCCGGTCTCCGCAGCCAGCCGGTTCAGATCCAGCAGGATGTGCAGGCCCGAGCTGTCGCAGAAGCCGACGCCGCTGAGGTCCACGTCAAGGCCGGTGTGGCTGGCCCTCAGAGCCGCGGTGAGGTCTTCACGCAGACCAGGGGCGTCGTCCATGTCTATCTCTCCGCACACCTTGGCCAGCACCCGCTGCGGGCCGGGCTCGAAGACGACGGCGACGCTGGAGGGCCCCAGGGGGGCGCTGGCCTTGTCCGCGGGAGGTGCGGGTGGGCGGGGCGCGTCAGGCGCTGGTGGCTTGTCCATCGTGGTTCCCGTCGGGGTGGGATGGGGCGGCCGCCGGGCCCGACGGGCCGAGGTCGGCCAGGAGTTCCAGGAGGTCCGCGACCTGGTGGCGCCCCTCGGCCGGATGGCGGAAGAGGGTACCCGGGGTGACCTCGTAATGGTTGCGGCGGCCGCGGCGTGCCCGGGTGAGGTAGCCGGCGCTCTCCAGGTCGGTAACGATGGCCTGGGCAGCGCGTTCGGTCAGCTGGCAGGCAGCGGCCATGTCCCGCAGCCGCATCTCCGGATCACGCAGGATCATCGCGAGGATCCGGGCGTGGTTGGTGACGAACGTCCAGCTGGTCCGAGGCTCGACCGGTTCCATGTCCGAAATTATATGATCTGCGATTCCTGTTTCGCCAGACTGGAATGCGGGATCGTCACAGACGGGCCCACAGTCACTCCACGTGGCGCCCCGGGCACTCAGGGGCCCGCGACCCCGGCAGGGCGCCTCTCGCAAACCTTCCTTTGCGCGAGCAAGATCGATCACGGCTGCCGGACCCCTGCTGATCCCGGATTCGCCTGCATAACCCGTTCTCACTCAAAAGCGGGACGGACCCCCTTCCGGGACTTGCATCGTGCGAAAACCCGGCCCATGACGGACCCTCAGCAGCTGTCCCCGACCGGCCGGTCGGACGCCGACGACGTCGAACAGCACACCTGTCCGAAGTGTGACGCCCGGCCCGGCTCACCCTGCCGCTCACGCGGCGGCGCGGTCGGCGTACAGCACAGCTGTCATGCCACACAAGTCACCAGGGCGAAACGGAAGTCGACGCATCGGCACACGACCCCACCGGACACCGGCGAACCCTGCCACGACACGTCTGCCCCGAGCGGGATGAACAGGACCGCCTCGCGCACGAGGCCAGGACCGCCCTGTGCACAGGGACAGTTGGGGCGCCGGCACTCCTCTCAGCGCGATCGGCGTCGCGGCAGGCGGAGGCCGCCTGTCCGACTTCGCCACTGCGATGGAACGTCAGTGGGACGGACTGGCAGGGTGGGGGATGTGCGTGAGTCCGAAGAACAGACGGCCCAGGTCACGGTCGGTGAGCTTGTCCGGCGACGCTGGGGGACCGTCCTCGACGAGAAGGACGTCCTGGCCCGTTTCCGGGAACCGGGATGGTCCTACCAGGAACAGGTGCTCCGCACATGCCCCGCCTGCCGGACACCCCTGCATTCGCTGCGCCGCCCGTACGAGTCAGCAGGTCGTCAGTATCGCTACGTTGCCGTGGTCTGCCCGGCCTGCCCGCGCGCATACACCCTCGCCGACCTGGGCGTGAAGACCTACGACAAGCTGACAGCCCTCCCCAGGGCCCGTGCCGCCGTGACCGCTGCGGCGATGCCCATGCCACCAACGCGCGCCACCTCCACCCCGGCAGCAGGCCTTCCCCCAGGCCCCTGCCCGTCCGGCCCCAGTGTGACGGTGACCGCGACCGGACCCCTCCCACCGGGCACACCCCCCACCAGCCGGCCCGCTCCCGTCTGGCCGCCCGATCTTCTTCTCCCCGCGGCGGCCGAGAAGCGTGCCCTGCTGTGGTGCAAGGTGACCGACCCCGGATGGCGGCCGTCCGAGCAAGCCCTGGCCGCAGCCCAGGACATCCGCGTCATCACCCCTGCAGAGCCGGAATTCGACGCGCTGCGTACCTTCCTGACCGACCACGGCGGCCAGATCCGCTGCGCCGCGCACTGGGTCGAGGCCGAGCAGATCAGCACAGTCGGAGACCTGGGCAATCCCACCGACCTGATCACCCGCCCCCTCAACGCCGGCACGCCGGCGGCAGGCCCGGCCGCATATGCCGCCCGGGACGCCTTCGCCGCGCAGTGGGACGCCCTGGCCGACCTGCCCTCCAACGAGGCGGCCCCCTACGTGCCCGTCACCGACCTCGTCCCCGCGCACTGGCAGCAACTGCTGCCGCACCCCACCTTCAACCCCGTCCAGGCCGCCGCCGTCCCCGCCGTCCTGGAGGACGACCAGCACACGGTCATCGTCGCTCCCACCGGCGCGGGCAAGACCGCCATCGGCATGGTCGCAGCCCTGCGGACCCACACCCGCGGCCGCAAAACAGCCTGGCTGGTACCCCAGCGCTCCCTGACCGACGAACTCGACCGCGAACTGGAGACCTGGCGCAGCGCCGGCCGCACCGTCGTACGCCTGACCGGCGAGTACGCCGTCGACGCCGACCTCATCCGCACCGCCGACCTGTGGGTGGCGACCACCGAGAAGTTCGAGGCGATCAGCCGCACCGGCTCCCTGCGAGCCGCGCTGGCCGAGGTGGGCTGCCTGATCGTCGACGAGATCCACCTGCTGGGCGACCCCACTCGCGGCCCCGTCCTCGAAGCACTCCTCGCCCGCGTCCGGGAAGACAGCACCCAGGTCCGGATCGTCGGCCTGTCCGCCACGGTCGCCAACGCCGAGCAGGTCGCCGACTGGCTCGGCGCCCGCCTCATCCGCTCGCCCTGGCGCCCCACCCGCCTGACCTGGCAACTGCCCGTACTGCCCGAACCCGCCGACGACCCGGACTGGAACACCCGCGCCCAGACCCGCACCGCGCACGCCGTACGTCTCGCGCGCCGGTTCACCGAGACCGACGGCAGCGTCCTGGTCTTCTGCGGCAGCAAACGAGGCGTGCGTGCCACCGCTCTCGCCCTGGCGGCCGACCGCGGCGCGCAGGTCAAAGGAGCCGACGCCGACGACAGCGAACTCGTCGAGCGCCTGTGCACCCGCGCCGGTGTACGCCTCCACTACCGCGACTGGCCCTACAAACGCGAAGCCGAACAAGCCTTCCGCTCCCGTCAGGCCGACATCCTCGTCGCCACCTCCACCGTCGCAGCCGGCGTCAACCTCCCCGCCCGGGCCGTCATCATCCGCGACACCCAGGTCGGCATGGACCGCATCGAGGTCTCCATGGTCCAGCAGATGTTCGGCCGGGCCGGCCGCGTCGGAGCCGGTGAACGCGAGGGCTTCGCCTACCTGCTGACCGGCCCCGCCCAGCGAGCCGAATGGCAGGCCCGCCTCGCCGCCGGATACACCGTCACCTCACGCATCCGCGACCACCTGCCCGACCACGTCCTGGCCGAGGCCGTCCAGGGACGGCTGGCCGGCCTGGACCAGGCCGAGATCTGGTGGACCAAGACCTTCGCCCACCACCAGGGACACCACCACCTCGACCCTCTCCACGACGCCCTCGACTTCCTCCACGACGCCGGATACCTCCACCGCACCCCCGACCCCGGCGGCAACGACGGGCTGACCATCACCGAGACCGGCAAACTCACCAGCCGCTTCATGGTCGAATCCGACATCGCCGCCACCCTCACCGACGCCCTGCACCTCCTCCCCGCCCCCCAAAGCCCCGACGACGCCGAGAACACCCTCATCACCCTGCTCGGCACCCGCCTGCCCGTTCTCGAACAGGCCCCGTTCACCGACCGTGCCAAAGCCGCCCTCCACCAGGTCCTGCGCACAGGCGGACACACCGACGCGCCCGACACACCGCCCACCCCGGAAGACGAGGAAGAGGACAAACCCGCCGCCGGCGACCTCGCCCGCGCCGTCCTGCTCCTGGTGGCCAACAGCCCCAAAGCCTTCCGCACCCGAAGCAGCTACATCCTGGGCGTCCCCGTCGACTCCATGGCCCAGATCCTCGACGAAGCCCGCCGCTACCTCGCCTGGCTCGCCGCCCAGGGACACCTCGGCACCATCCACCCCTGGGCCGCCGTCGTCGCAGCCGACCTGGCCCAGCGCATCCGCTGGCGCACCCTCGGCCCCCGCCGCGGCTCCGGCCGCCTGCTGTGGATGTGCGAACGCATGGCCACCCCCGCCCACGCCCACCACCTCGTCCCCGTCATGTGGCGCGCCGCCCGGCAGCGCGGCATCGACGCCCCCGACTGGCCCGGCACCACACCACCCGACACCTGCCGCCTCCACCCCGCCGACTACCGCGCACTGCTCGCCACCCGCACCACCGGAATCGACCTCGACCACCACCCCGACGGCATCCGCATCCGCGCACCACGCGGCACCCAGGTCCACCTGTGGACCGACACCCTGACCACCCGTCACACCAGCGACGGCACCACCACCGACCTTCCCTACCCCCTGACCGGCCCCGGCTCAGCCCCTGGCGGAGACCACCGCGGGGGAGCGGTGTTCACACGGGGCGACCACCTCGGCATCGGCTGGCTGTCCGCCTACAACGCCATCGGCCCCCGCACATGACATCCCCCGACACCCGGCCGGCCCGGCACACCGCCGATACCGGGCGTGCCGGCAGCCACGCCCCGGCCCCCGTCCCGAGGCCGGAGAGACGCGGGGGCCGACGGACCGGACCGGGTGGCGCCAGGCGAGCCCTGGACTCCGGAGAGCGACTCGACACGCAGAGCACGCCTCAGGGACACCGCGCCCGGCCACCAGCTCGAGCCGGCCCGCGGCGTTGCGGCCGACCGCCCCCGGACATACGGACGGCCGTCGTGGCGGCGTCGGCTCCGAGCAGGGGCGAGATGCCGATCCCGGCCACCGGACGTACGGCAGTCATGGTGCCGGCCCCAACACCCGGCCGACGCGCGCGGGGCAGGACCCCGGCCGGGGACGCCGCACCCCCTGCAGCCGACGCGCACGGTGCGCGCACTCACGCGTGCGGTGCACCCGGCGGCCGTGCGGCACGGGAAAGACGTCTTCCGGGGGTGCCCCGCCCCTGCGGATTGCGGGGCGTTGAGCATCCGCGCGGGCACTGGTGAGTACGCGTACTCAGGCACCGACGGCAACCGACAGCGAGAGTGAGGGCACCACGACCAACGGGAGACGTTCATGCCCAAGTCCCGCAGCACCAGCCGACCCACCACCCCCGGCAGGTTCCCGGCCCTCGCCGCCGCCCTCGCCGGCGCGGCCGCCCTCGCAGCACTGACCGGATGCTCCTCCCTCGAGTACCGGGAGGACGTCTGCCAGAGCAGCGAATACCCGGTCCTGACAGTGAACGGCACCGGCTCGGCGTGCGTCACGAACGGACAAGAACCCCCGGCGGGATTCACGCGGTACCCGGAGGACAAGATGCCGCAGCAGGTCGACGACAAGTGGGACGTGTACTGGCGCACCCACACACTCGACAAGAACGGCAACATCATCGACGCCCCGGACGCCGGCTGACCGCACGCCGCGCCCCGAGGCATCCCACCCGTGAAGCAGGGGCCACCACGTGAAGCCGGAGACCGAGACCGCTCAAGGCGGCTGCGGCATACGGTCCGTGCCCACAGCCCGGTGAACGCGGCATGGCCGACCGTCCGAACGGCAGACCCGGTTCCTCACCGCGCTGCGCAACCGGACCGCGGACCACGCCGGGACACCGTCCACGCGGGAGCCCGGCCGCACAGCCGGCCTGCCCGGCGCACGGCCGGCCGCCTGCCCGCGGAACCCGCCGTCGAAGACCACGTGGCACCGGCCCGGACGCCGCCGCACCGTCCGGACCGGCATCCCAACGGCGCGTCACCAGGCCTTGACCAGCGGCTGCCGAACACGGATCGAAGCCTTCGCCGCGACGCTTCAGGTGCGGTCAGTCGCGGGCCACGACATCCATGAGGACGGAATCGGGAAGCGGCATCGAGGCCGCTGACTCCCTCGGCTTCCTGCCCGGCACCGGCCGCAGCTTCCAACGAGCGAGAACGGTCGCCAGCGCGATGGTCGCCTCCGTCCAGGCGAACGCGTCCCCGATGCACTTACGGCTCCCGGCCCCGAAGGGGATGGCCGCCTGGCGTGGGACAAGGGCCCGCCGCTCCGGCAGCCACCGGTCGGGGTCGAACCGATCCGGATCCGGATACAACGCCGGATCGCGGTGGAGCGCGTAGAGACTGAAGGCGACTTCGGCACCGGCGGGTATGAGGTGACCGCCGATCTCCACAGGCTCGGTGGCCCGCCGCATGACCAGGACAACCCCGTGCAGGCGGATGACCTCGTCGAGGACACGCTGAATGCTCACGAGCTTCGGCACGTCGGCGGCGGTCACCGGCCGGTCACCCACGACCTCGTCGATCTCGGCCACAACCTGCTTCTCGACGTCCGGGTTCTCGGCGAGGTGATGGAACGCCCAGGCGAGCGTCGAGGCAGTTGTCTCGGTACCGGCGAAGAGGAACGTGACGAGCTCGTCCCGCACCTCTTCATCGGTGAGAGTCTCACCGGTATCGGCGTCCCTGGCCGCGAGCAGCAGCGACAGCAGGTCCGCCTGGCCTGAATCGCCCGCCTCGCGCGAGTTCGCCACCACCTCGTCGATGATCCGGCGCATGCTGGCCGCTGCATTGTCGAAGTCGCGCCAGATCGGCAGGCGGTCGAGGAACCTGGGGGATGCCGTCCGCAGCAGCATCTGCTTCAGGATGACCGGCATGTCCCGCCGGACTGCCTCCACGGCGGGCCGGCCGATGTCGGTGGAGAACAGCGTCGCTGCCAGCACCTCGATCGTGAACCCGCCCATGGCCTCGACGAAGTCCACACGCTGCCCAGCGGTCCACGAACCGGCAAGCGCACCGGCTCGTTCGCTCATCACCTCCGCATACCAGGCGATGCGCTCCTTGTGGAACATGGGCTGAATCAGACGACGATGACGACGATGCACCTCACCGGCAGCCGTGCCGATCCCGTTCCCCACCAGAGGACGAAGACGGTCGAAGAGCCGGCCCTTCTCGAAGTGGCGGCCATGGGTGACCAGGACGCTGTTGATCACCGAGGGGCTGGTGGCCACGTAGACCGGCATCGTTCCGATGTCGACGCGGACCAGCTCACCCGTCTCCCGAAGGGAGCGGAGAAAACCGAGCGGATCGCTGACGAGGTTCAGGACATGACCGAGGAGCGGTATGCCACCCGGGGCACGGGGGACCGCCGTCTGTTCGAGTGCCACAGGAGTCCTTTCGCGACGCGTTGACTGCACATCCGGCCCCTTGTGCGAGGCCCGACGGTGAGTTCGACCCACCGTGATCAACCAGTGGCGCATGCTACAGAGCCCTGGCCCGGAAGCACCCTGCGCAGGGAACCCCGAGCCGACGCCCACATCATGACGAAACATCAGCAAAGTGCCGGCGGGAAGAAGCGACCCGGCATCGCAGGCCTCCCCGGAGCCGACAGCACAAACTCCGCCGTACTCCGCGGCCGTCGGCCATGAAAAGCCCCTGTGCCCCAAACCCGCCGGGAACACGGACCGTTACGACCGCCGCCCAAGCTGATGATGTGTCGATTGAACGCGCGGGCAGGGATATGCTGCTCCAGGCCCGGATCCCGTTGTCGGCTGCTGTCGGGGCCTGCAGCCGGGCTGCGGCCGGTCCGGTGCCAACAGTGAGGTTCGTGAGCGCTCCACTGGGCATTCGTGGCGGTGGCCGCTCCCCATGTTTCGGAGGCCTTGTGACCACCCCCCACCCAGAGACGACTCCCGGCCGGTCCATGCAGATGGCACCGCCTCCGGGCTGCCCCGCACACGGCATGAGCCCTACTGGACTGCGCCGGCTCTACGGGCCCGAGGCAGAGGCCCGATCCACACAGCTGTACGAGGAGCTTCGCAAGGAATACGGCCCGGTCGCCCCCGTACTGCTGCACGGAGACATACCCGCGTGGCTGATCCTGGGCTACCGCGAGAATCTCGAAGTCATGCGCACGCCCTCCAAGTATTCGAAGGACTCACGGAACTGGAGCGCCTTCAAGCAGGGCTTGGTCGCGCCCGACTCCCCGCTCCTGCCCATCGTGGGCTGGCAGCCCCTGTGCGCCTTCGCCGATGGCGAGGAGCATGCCCGGCTCAGGGGCGCAGTCGTGGCCGGCCTCGACCAGTTCGACCGCCACGGCGTCCGCCGCTATGTCACTCGCCACACCAAGGAGCTCGTCAGCGCCTTTGCCGCGAAAGGCGAGGCAGACCTGGTCCGGGACTACGCCGAGAAACTTCCGATGCTCGTGGTCAGCCAGTTGCTGGGCATGGCACCCGACCAGGGCCCCGAGCTGGTGGAACCCACGCTCGACCTGGTGAAGGGCTCACCGACGGCCGCAGCCAGCAACGAACGAGTCACCCGGACCCTGCAGGACCTGGTCGCACGCAAGAAAGCGACGCCCGGGCGAGACCTCGCCTCCACGCTGATCGCCCACGAAGCACGCCTGACCGACACCGAGATCGTCGAGCACCTCAGGCTCACCCTCGTCGCGGCCCACCAAGGCACAGTCAACCTCATCGCCCACACCCTCCGGCTCATGCTGACCGACCCTCGCTTCCGCGGGAGCCTGTCCGGCGGACAGATGACCCTTCCCGACGCACTGGAACAGGTGATGTGGGACAACCCCAGCATCTCCGTGGTCCCGGGCCGATGGGCAACGGGAGACACCACGCTGGCAGGTCAGTACATCAAAGAGGGCGACATGCTCCTCCTCGGCCTCGCGGCGGCCAACGTCGACCCCGACATCCGGCCCGACCTCTTCAGGCCCATGCACGGCAACCGGTCCCACATCGCCTTCAGCAGCGGTCCCCACGAGTGCCCCGGCGCCGACATCGGCCGCGCCATCGCCGACACCGGCATCGAAACCCTGATGACCCTGCTGCCCGGACTTCAACTCGCCGTCGACGAATCCGAACTGAAGATGGAAGCAGGATGGGTCGCCCGTCGGCTCATCGCCCTGCCCGTCGTCTTCCCACCGCAGCGTCTTGCCCGGGAGTCCAGCAGCCGACCGCCACTGGAACCGCAACCCCTGCCCGCCCCCGCGCCGGGCACGCCCCCTGCCCCCCAGCTCCCACAGCCCGCACGCGGTCCCTGGTGGAGGCGCCTCTTCCAGAGCTGACACGCCCGCCACGGCATCGGTGAGGAAGCCCAGTCCTGTCGGCTCGTCACATCTACCGGAGACCAGGAGGTCCTGGCATAAGGCGGTGGAGGTGCCGGTGAGTGACCGGGCAGGCGGCGAGGCCGAGGAAGGCCTCGCAGACGTCGTCCCGCCGCTCCCAGCGGATGCGCAGGCGGCGGAAGCCATGTACCCAGGCGAGGGTGCGCTCCAGAGCCCGGTTGCAAGAAGCTCCAGGCCAAGGGCACCAAGTCCGCGAAGCGCCTCCTCGAGAAGCGCTCACGCAAGGAAGCCCGGCACACCGCCAACATCAACCACATCGTCTCCAAGACCATCGTCACCACCGCTGAACGCACCGGCTCCGGTATCGCCCTGGGAGACCTCACGGGCATCCGCAGCTGGGTACGGCTCCGCAAGGACCAGCGGACCTCTCTGCACTCGTGGAGCTTCCACCAGCTCGCCGCCTTCGTTGAGTACAAGGCGCGCCGGGCCGGGGTGCCGCTGGTGTACGTCGATCCGGCGTACACCAGCAGGCAATGCTCCCAGTGCGGTCACATCGACCGGCGCAACCGCCAGTCACAAGCGACGTTCGCCTGCCGGTCCTGCGGGGTTCTCATGCACGCGGACGACAACGCGTCCCACAACATCGGCCGCAAGGGCGAGACCGTGTGGACCGCGGGGCGTGAGTCACGCGTCCCTGCCACCCCATAGGGGTGTCCGGACGGAGGAGCCCACCCAGCAGCCAGTCGGGCGCTACCTCCAAGCCCGGTCCTTCAGGACCGGGTCAGTTGACGAGAGCCGCGAAGCAATACACACGCCGGCGAAAATCGGCTGGGAACGCCCGGACGACGGTGGCATGGTCCGGCGACGTGATCACGCAGCGGGGCTCCAGAGCCCGGCTGCCGTGCACGCCGGCGCCGGAGACGGCGACCGAGACCGGCAGACCGTTGCAGCCGAAAACCGGAACACGCCAAGCCCGCCTGCCAGTTCCGACACACACCACCCCAGAACCCCACCCGGTTCCGGACCGTGACGTGACGGACGCGTAACCGCGGCAACGCCGTCCACCATACGGACACCCGGCAAGGACGCCGAGCCGTCTCTCCTACCCTCACCCACCAGGTGAAGACCTCACAACGAGCCCTCCTCATACCGAAAAGGCCACCTTGCGGGGGCAACAGCGTCTCGTCCGCCACGCCCGGCAGCTGCACCGTCCGCTTCTTGAGGCGGCAGGGGGTGACAGTCTCGGCAACGGCAGCAAGGAGCAATTGCTGATGCGGACCAGCCGGCGATGCCAGGGCAACCTCCCCGCCGATATGACAAGCTTCGTGGGCCGTCGCGAAGAACTCGCCACCGGGCGTGCCGTGCTGTCGCGCACCAGGCTGCTCACCCTGACCGGTGCCGGGGGCATCGGAAAGACACGCCTGGCTCTGCGGCTCGCCGCCCAGGTTGCCCGTGCGTATCCCTTCGGAGTGTGGAGGGTCGACCTCGCAGCTGTGGAACGGCCCGACCTCGTCGGACCCGCCGTGCTGGAGAGCCTCGGCCTCGACCACGAGGCGGGACGGCCGCCGCTGGACGCTCTGGCCTGTCACCTGCAGGGCCGGCGGATGCTACTGGTCGTCGACAACTGCGAGCACCTGCTGGAGCCTTCCGCCACGGCAATCGGCACATTGCTGGCGGCGCTGCCCGACCTGCAGGTGATCGCCACCAGCCGGCAGGCCCTCGCCGTCGAGGGAGAGCACCTGCTGACCGTGCCGCCGCTTCGGGCACCCCACCCCGACGCCCTCGTACCAGCCGATGCGACCGTGCTCAACGAGGCGCTCGAGCTGTTCACCCAGCGCGGCGCCGCCGCGATCGGCGAGTTCGCGCCCACCGAGCCGGACGCCCGCGCCGCCGCGCTCATCTGCCACCGCCTCGACGGCATCCCCCTGGCCGTCGAACTCGCCGCCGCCCGCCTTCGGACGATGACCTGCCAGGAGATCCTGCAGCACCTGGACGACCGCTTCCGCCTGCTCTCCCGAGGCACCCGGACCGCCCTGCCCCGCCACCAGACGCTGCTCGCCGCACTGGACTGGAGCTTCGACCACTGCACCCCGGAGGAACAACTCCTGTGGGTACGCATGTCCGTATTCGCCGGCAGCGCCGATCGCGAGGCCGCCGAAGCAGTGTGCACCGACAGCCTGGTGTGCGCTGCGGATCTCCTCGACCTGGTGGCCGGCCTCGTCGACAAGTCGGTCCTCATCCGCGAGCACGGTGACGCCGGTGCGCGCTACCGCATGCTGGAGACCGTCCGCGCCTACGGCCGCCGGCAACTGGAGACACAAGACGGGCTCGCTGCCTGGCGTCGCCGCCACCGCGACTACTACCAGCGCGTCGTCCTGCGCGCCGACGAGGAGTGGTTCACCCACCGGCAGACCTCGTGGATGGCACGCCTGCACGAGGAACGGTCCAATCTGCGCGCCGCCCTGTCCTTCTGCCTCGAAGAGCCGGGTGAAAGCGAGCCGGGCCTGGACATGGCCGCCGCCCTGTGGTGTCACCGGCTCGGCGCCGGCGGCCTGGAAGAGGAACGCCACTGGCTCGCGCAGACCCTCGCCGCCTCTCCCGAACCCAGCAGGGCCAAGGCATCCGCGCTGTGGTCCGACGGCTGGCTCGCCCTCCTGCGCGGAGACCACGCTGCCGCCGCCTCACGAGTGACCCAGTGCCGCACCCTCACACAGACCCTGGGCGATGAACGCGGCAGCACGGACGCACAGCAGCTCGCCGCCCTGGCCGCCCTCTTCCAGGACGACTTCACCGCCGCCATCCCGCTGCTCGAGGACACCCTCTCCCGCTACCGGGCGCACGGCGCGCTCGGTGAGACCTGGTCCACGCTCTTCCTCCTGGGACTCGCCTGCTGCCTGGCCGGCGACCCACGTGCCGCCGACCTCAGCCGTGAAGGCCTCGAGCTGTGCGAGAGACACGACGCCCGCTGGTCCCGCTCCTGGTCGCTGTGGCTCAGCGGCCTGCTGCACCTGCTGCACGCCGAGTACAAACCGGCCGCCGATCTGCTCCAGGAGAGCCTGCGCCTTGGCCGGCCCGACCACAACCGCCTCGGTGTCGCCCAGTGCCTGGAGGTCCTCGCATGGACCAGGACACAGCAGGGCCGAGGCCCGGAAGCGGCTGAACTCCTGGGCTCGGCCCAGCGGTTGTGGCGGCAGATCGGCAGCACACTGCCGGGCGTGGGATGCCTGCTCCACCACCGCACCGAATGCGAGGCGCGGCTGCGCCGGGAACTGGGGGAGGACCGCTTCCTGTCCGGGATGCAGGCCGGCGAGGCATTGACGATCCATCAGGCCGTGGAGCGCGCCCTCGGCGCTCCCAAGAGCCCCGGAAAGCAAGGGCAGGAGCCGGTGGCCTCGCTGACGGCCCGCGAGCGGCAGGTTGCCGAGCTGGTCTCCCAGGGACTGGCCGACAAGCAGATCGCCGCCCTCCTGGTCCTGTCGCCCCGCACGGTTCACGGTCACGTCCAGCGGATCCTCGTCAAGCTCGGGTTCACATCCCGCACACAGATAGCGACATGGGCCGGCAGCCGGCCCGCAGCCTCGCCCTGACGCAGAACCAGCAGTGCAGCACCCAGGGGCAGCAGCGCCACGGCGGTCAGGACCCGCCCACGGCGAAGCAGCCGTTCCCCGCCCGGCAACACAGGGAGCCCAAGAGGCCTTCGCCCGGCTGAGCCACAGCCAGTAGCGGACTCGCGAGGCGAAAACAGGCAACGCAACGGGCAATTGTGCGCAGTCGCCCGCCCCGCACGAACACCGATGCTTCTTCCGCCCCCTTCCACGGCCGGCACGTGGCCGGCCGGGAGGGAGCCCGAGAAGAAAGGGGGAAGCCCTCGTGGCACCGACCATGACCGCGAGCCGGAGCGCGCCGTCCGCGCCCGCGTCTCGCCTGATCGCCATGCTGGCCGTCGCTTTCCTGGCCCTGGGAATCTCCGTGTCGCCGCCGGCCGTGGGCCAGGCTCATGCCGCGACCTGTACGCTCGCCTCCTCGAGCCTGGACTGTCTGAGCTTCGTCGCCATCAACGGCAGGAACGTCGACGTGGAGGGCGCCTCCACCAGCGACGGGGCCCGCATCGTCACGATCGACTCAGGACGCCCGCCCACGAGAAGCACGGCGAAGTGGCGCTTCAACGTCAACCAGGACCACACGTTCCAGATCGTGAACGTGGGGACGGGCAAGTGCATCGACGTGGGGTGGCGGGACGACGGCCTGCGCCAGTGGACCTGCCAGGGGCAGGCCACCCAGAAATGGACGGTCCAGCCCTCCTCCATCGGGTGGAGACTGCGCCACATCAACTCCGGCAAATGCATGGACCTGCTCAACCGCAGCGACTACGACAACGCCTGGGTCGGCCTCTACAACTGCCACAGCGGCGACAACCAGATGTTCTTCTTCACCGGCAGCAACCCGGCCGACCAGGCCAAGGCCGTGGCCGTGAAGTACGCAGCGAACAGGTGCCAGACCCAGACATGGTCGTGCTACTGGACGGAGGAGAGCGAGTCGGAGGCGGCCCCGCTGCCCACCAAGTGCATCTCGTCGCAGTGGCACAACCCCTACGACAGCCCCTACAACTACACCTTCACGGTGTCGACGGCGAAGGGGTTCAATTCCACCCTCGGCGTCACCGTCACGGCCGGATTCGAGACCGGCGCGCTCTCCTCCCTCGTCGCAAAGGTGACGTCTTCACTGAGCGTCTCGAACGAATTCACGTGGACCAGCTCCACGACCACCACCAACAGCGTCACCCTGCCGGCCCAGCCCCACAAGTACAACTGGGTGGCCCGGGCCGTCCAGGCGAAGACGGTGACCGGCACGTTCACCTTCGACGCCGACGGGTTCCCCTGGGAAGCCCACGACACGATCACCGTCCCCCTCAAGGACGGCTCCAGTGACACCGTGTTCTACAGCCCGATGAGCACGGCCACTCCCGCCTCCGGCTGCTCGGCCCTCTGAGGCCTCCCCGGCCACCGGCCGCCTGGCACCGCCAGTGCCAGGCGACCGGCATCAGCCCGGGACCGACCGCCGGCCCGGGGGAGCCCGCCCGTATGGCCGGCCCGCCCAGGAACGCATCGGCCGCCCATCGGCCCGGCCGCCTGGGGAAACGGCACCGGGCTGCCGGTGACGGAGCCGACAAAGAACGGCATGTCGTCGGTGACGACATGCCCTGGGCGCCCCCGGAAAAGGGCGCGGCCGGCCAACATCCAGGTGATCAGACCGTGATCGGTCGTCACGCCTGTACCGTCCGCCGCCCGGCAGGGGGCGGACGGCCCCACAAGCCCCTTGCTGCCTCGGGGTTCACCGAAAGACCCGATGAAAGAGATCCGTTGACTGCCACACGACAGCGCGAGGCGTTCCCTCTGACACCTCCCGGCGGCCCGCTACCGCACAACACTGAGAAGCCGTCGGGCCCGGACACGCGGCAATGGGCGCTGCGGTGGGCCCGCATCCCCGACGCGACCGGCGCCGTCACCGTCCCGGTCGCGTTCTACGACCACGACCGACAGGTCACTCATCGCGCACGAAGACCTCAGGATCCGCAGCATGAGCAAGGCACCGGCTCCCAGGCCCGACCCCGGCCGGCGCGAAGGCCGGGCTGAACCGTTCGATCGCTGATGCCGGATGGGGGGTGTTCCTCCAGATACTCACCGCCAAGGCAGCATGCGCAGGACGGGAAGTGATGGCCGTGGACCCCCGCAACACCTCCCGGCGGTGCCCCGCATGCGGGCACACCGCCAAGGAGAACCGGCCCACACAGGAGAAGCTTGCTGTCCCGGCGGTCCGGCGCGCACACCGACAGAGCCGAAGGTCTTCGTCCCGGATCCGAACGATTCGTACGAGACGATCGCACCCAGGAGAGACGCGGCTGGGACGCCGCTGGGACACAGCCCCCGGACCGTCTCCCGCTTCCCCCGCCGCGGTACGGGCAGAGGCCGGCCAAGAAGCCGACCGCCTCGCCCCTGGAGCGGGAGGCGCCGGCCCTCCGGTCCGGCAATGCTGCCGCTCCGGAGACCCCCGGCCTGTTCCCGCGGTTCTCGGACGGCACCGGCACACCGCCAAGGCCGCCCCCCACGCCCGGCCCCCGCACGCCCGGCCCGGCCGCCCGAGGACACGGTGCAGCCAGGCGGGCGGGTCCTTCACCCCGCTGATCGGTTCCCACCCCTCCGCGGAACGCCCCCCGCGACGCTCTCCCGCTCACCCAGAGGCGCTCTGCCTCCCCTTTCCTGAGGCGGAGGCCGCAGCGAAAAGGGGGGCGCGGCAGCGGCCAGGTCCGGCCCGACGCCTCCCGGCAGTCAGGCCGTTCCCGCCGGCCCGCAAGACACCGGGCGCCGCGTGTCGCCGGCCGGGCCCGGCCAAGCCGCGTCGCCCTCGTGACCTCACCCTTCGCCCGCGGCCCCGATGTCAGTACCGCGATCTAGGGTTTGACCCGACGATCACCACGACGGGAGAACGACATGGGCCGGCGTGCCGAGAAGGACGGCTACACCGCGGAACTGACAGACGATCTGGACATCGTCTACCGCAATCCGCGGGGACAGCGGCTCAAGACGTTCCCGGACCGGATCACCGGAGCCCCCGGCCTGGACACACTGCTCGTGGCGCGCCGGGAGCTGCGCAAGCACCGCGAGGCCTGCCGCCTCCGGGCACAGGAGTGGGCCGCGGCGGGGACGGCCGTGCCGCGCGCGCTCGCGGACACCGACCCGTGGTGGCGGGAAGCCCTGGAGACCGAGGGCGTCCGGCTCACCGAAGAGCTCGGTGACGGCGGACTGTTCGTCCGCGTCTACAGCGGGTGGGACGGACACACCCTGGCGCAGACGATGCCCGAACACGTCATCCCGTACCGGGATCCGCTGATGCGTGCGGAGGGACTGGAACCGGAGGGTCTGTTCTCCACCGGCATACCCGACCATTCCGGGGGCGTACTGCCTTTCCCCGAGCGGATCGTCGCCGCGCACCCGGGCCGGGAGGAGACGACGGTCTCCACGATCCGGACGCTGGCCAAGGAGACCTCCGACTGGGCCTACGTCTACAAGAAGGACGTCGACGGCGTCCTCAAGGAGCTGGAGGCGACCGCCCCCGCCCTCCTCGTCACCTTCCTCGACGAGATGGCCGACTTCGCGCTGAGGCAGGACGAACGGGCCGTAGCCGCCGCCTGGTTCGGGCGCGCCCGCACGGCCGAGCGGCTGCAGGCCCGCAAGGTCGACCCGGAGTGGCTGCGGGGGCGCTATCTGCACTACGCCGGGCAGGACGCGCTGTCGGCCACGGTCCTGCGGGCCTGGGCACGCGAGCTGACCGGTGCGGGGACGGCGACCGCGACGGACCTGTCCGGCTTCCGCGCCGTGGCGCTCCGCCGCGCGGAAGCCTCCCGGGAGGTGTATCCGCAGCTGGCGTCCGACGTCCGCAGGATCGCCAGAGCCGCCGGCCTGGACCCGGAGCAGGAACTGGCCGCCCTGCTGGCCGGAGTCTTCGAGGCCGGTGTGGTATCCCTGTCGGACGAGAAGTTCTGGGCGGACTGCCTCAAGGGCCGGGCCCTGGAACTGCTGGGAGACCAGGGACCGCAGGCGGTCCGGCAAGTGCTGAAACTGCGTCCGGGCCGGTTCGGCGAGGGCCGGGAGGTGTGGCCGCAGCTGCTGGAGCGCACCGGTGCGCTGGCCCGGCTCACCGGCCAGACGCCGGGGGCGGCCGCCGGAGAGGCCGCGGCGTGGCTGGCCGGCTCCGTGCTGACGTGCAGCGACCGGCGGGGCCCCTGGCCCGTTCTGTACGAGCTGGCCGAGAAACTGGCGCCCCGACTCGCCGCCGACGCAGTCCCCGTGAAACTCCGCTACTGGACCGTACGCGAGCGGGCCGACGGGACGACACCGCTGGACCTGATCGACGTCCTCCTGGAGCACGGCGCCCCGGTCGCCGACCCGCCGGAACACCTCGGGCCCTGCCGTCTGTACGCCCTCCACGCCGCGCGTCGGCCGGAACTGAAGCACCTGCTGGCCGACGAGCGCTTCGCGCGCGAGCTGCGCGCCCGGATCCGCGCCGACCTGGAGATGACCGTCGAGGACGGCACGTCCAACAGCTGGTACCAGCCGCACCAGACCAAAGGCTGGGAGCAGGTGCCCCCGCTGTTCGACAACCCCGCAGGGCACGAGGAGCTGCGCGCCTGGTGCGACCGCGAACGTGCCCGGCTCCGCACGGGAGTGGACCTGCAGGAGCTGGTCCTGCTGCTCGGCCGCTTCGTACATGTGGGCGGGGCGGTGGACCAGCTGCTCAAGGACGCGGACACGGCGGCGGAGTTCGCCGCAGTGGACGTCCTGCCGCTGCTGATGGCCGAGATGCCCGAGAGCATCACACGCGCGCGGGTCGAGGAACTGCTGCCCCGGCTGCAGCCCGACTACGTCACCGAAAGGGACCGCGTGGCCGGGCCCAATCGCGGGCCGATCACCGAGGCACTGCCCGAGCTTGCCGGGCCGGAACTGGACCGGGTCTTCTACGCCCTGGTCATGGCGGTCAACTGCCGGGCGGGCCTGGAGCGGCTGGTCCGGCGCTTCACCCCGGACGAGACTGAGACGCAGCCGGTGCCC
Organism: Streptomyces sp. NPDC030222; assembly: GCF_055573115.1. Classification (NCBI taxonomy): domain Bacteria; kingdom Bacillati; phylum Actinomycetota; class Actinomycetes; order Kitasatosporales; family Streptomycetaceae; genus Streptomyces; species Streptomyces sp. NPDC030222. The sequence goes on along the minus strand of NZ_JBVICA010000011.1, from coordinate 73,282 downwards.
GAGGCCCCGCAGGAGGACGCCGAGGTGCGGGCCGGCCGCCTGCTCAAGGAACTCGCCGAGTCCGGCACCCCCGTCTGGGACGGCGACCTGGCGTGTCCGAGCGCTGAGTTCGGGCCTCGCCTCGGCTCCCACCGGTTCCGCCGCACGCACGCCGACGCCGCCCCTCTCGCCCTGGCGGTCGCATCGTCCAGGAACGGCTCGCTGGTGGGACGCCGGGCAGCCGAATCGCTGACGGACTACGCGGCGTATCCGTTCGTCGCCGGAGAACCCGGCCGCTGGCGAGTGGTCCACTGCGACCTGCCCGAGGACCGGGCCGACGCCCGCCTCCCCGCCGCCGGACAGGCTTTCAGAACGGCCACGTCGGCCGCCTACGTAATGGACGACGCAGGGGCTCCGCCCCATCGGACGCTCCTGGAATACGCCCCCGACGGCGTCTTCCCCGACGAAGGTCCGCTGGCCGCCGCGGGAGCGGGACTCACCGGCGCCTATGTGCTGGAGCCGGTGCGGCCCGCAGGCTGGTTCGCCCGGTTCGCCGAGCTGTACGGCACCCACGGCTTCCCACCGGCCCGCCCCGAGCTCGCCGGCGCGTTCGCCGAGCAGCTCGGCCTCTCGGCCGCGGAGGCGACCGTCCTGCTCATGGCCTACGTTCCCGCCGCGCCCCACCAGGTGACGCGGGCGAAGGCCCACCGTCCGGACGGCCGGTCCTTCGACATCGTGCCGTGGAACATCCGGGCGAAGGACGCCGACCGCGCCGCGGCCGCGATGGCCTCGGCACTGGGACCCGAACGCCTCAGGACGCTCTACGACAAGCTGCTGCCCGACGACCCCGAGCGGCTGTGGACCACGGGACCCGACGTGGAGCGGGCCGCCGCGTGGTGGCGGGCCGAACTCGGCGACCCGCTCCCCACGCCCACCGCGCTCCTGCCACTCCTCACCAAGGAGACCGCACCGCCGACGGGCGAGGCCGCGCTGCCACGCGGGCCACACGGGAAGGGCACGTCCTGGTGGCCGGCCCTGCGACTGCACGCGCTCGCCGGCCGCGTCGCCGCCGGAGCGGACTGCCTCGCCTCCCTCCCGCAGGGCCCGGCAGGCGAGCCGCACCTGCTGGCGCTGCCGAGGATCGCCGCCTGGCTCGCCCACCGCACCCCGGCGGGCGATCCCTTGCGCCCGGCGATCGGCGCGGCGATATCCCGGCTGCGCGAAGAGCTGGCCGCAGGACCCGGGCCCCTCACACTGTTCTCGCTGCAGAGCAACTACCTCATGGGCGCGCCCCCGCCGACCGGCGCCCTGACCGCACACCCGGCGGTCACGGAGACGGACGACGCGTCGCACGACGTCCGTCACCTGCGGGTCGATCCCGCCCTGCTCAAGGGCGCCGACGATCCGCTGCTCGACTCCCTGGACGCCTACCTCGACTCCGCCCTGCCCTCCCAGTGGCTGCCCGGCCCCTGGGGGTTGCCCGGAGTGGCCGATCTGCGGCTGCTGCTGAGCGACGACTTCGCCGCGCTCGGGGAACATCTGGCCGACGACGCGGCGCGGGAAGCCGGCTGGGAGCAGCACCCCGCACGCTCGGTGCCGCATCTGGTCGAAGAATGCGCCAGTACCCAGGGGCTGGGCGAGGACGCCGCCGCGCTCTTCCTGATGCTGCTCGCCCTGCCGGATCCGACGGACCGCAACGTCAGGGTGTGGACGGGCTGGAAGCCGGCCCGTTTCCAAGCAGCCGTGGCCGAACTGGGCGCATCGGGGCTGGTGGTACGCGCGACCCGGCCCCGGTCGGGCCGTTCCCTCTTCGCGCCGGGCGCCTGGCAGGAGCGCAAACCGCCGCGCCTGCCCGTCGAGGCGCCGAAGCTCTCGCTGCTTCCGCTGGCGGCCGGGCACCGGTCGACGTCCCACCTGGCGGCGGTGCCCTCCGGCCCACTGCCGGCCCTGTTCACCCGCGCGTGGGAACGCCGTCGGGCCCAGGGGGCTTTCAGAACATCCGATCGCGAGTCTGGGCGTGTCGCTGACTGATGCCCAGTGGGCCGGGATCTCGCCCCCCGGGGCCGGACCGGCGCAGCATCGTGGGCGGCCCGCCGTTTCCTGACGATGACGCGGGTGCCCGGCCGGCTCGGCGCCAGGTGAAGGAGACGTTCTCCAGGGCGATGCCGCCGACGGCGGGGGCTGCGCCGATGCCGCCGGTCTCCAGGATGGGGAGGGCCGCGTCACGGCGGATCCGGGTGCCGGCCGGTCGGACAGGCGCCCTGTCCGGCTGCCGCGAGCCGCCCGAGACGGAAGACCAAGCGCTGCCACCCGGGCCGGCAGGAGGAGCGGGGGAGGCGACCTTCGACCGTCGGCAGGACGCGGATACCCGAGCGCCGGAACGCAGCACCGGTCTTCTGCCCCCGTCCATCGGGCGGCCGGCCGGGAACCGGCCGATGCCGAACGCCGGGGACCCGGCGGCCTCCTCCACCTCCTTGCCGCAGGCCAGGAACGCTCGCGTACGCCGATCCGCGGCTCCCGGGTCGTTGCGAGAGGGGTCGACGGGGTGGGGGGCCTTGGCACCGACGGGGTAGGGCCCGCTGGGCGCCGGCAGGTGCAGCCGCGGTGCGGCTGACGGCTGAGGAAACGGTCCGACGCTCGGCATCTGCGGCATGACTGGTGCCGTAGCAGGTCGCCCAGCCAGTCCGGTGCCGTCCCGTCCGCCGTACTCCCAGGCGTCATCGGCAGCGCGGCCCCGCAGCTTCGATCTTCAGCGGCGGACTGCTCCTCGGCCGGGCGGGGAGGCCCACCACGGGACCCGACCCCGTAGACTTGCAGAGTTCTGCAATTCAGTAGGTGTTGAAGAAGTGGATGGATGGGGGTTGCGGTGGCCGGTTTCGCCGAGGCGGCGCGGGAGCGTGTTCGTATGGCGCGGTCCCGGCTGGCGGCTGCGCAGCAGGCCGGGGATGCCGTTGAGGAGGCCGAGGCCACCGAGGAGCTGGATGACGCGCTGCGGATGGTCCGCGAGCACGGGGTGGACTCCGACGGCGGGGCGGATCCGTGGTGACCGGGGCAAGTGCGCCCTGCGGGCGGGGGAGCCGATGAGCCGCCGGCTCCGTCACAGCCGGGCCGTGGCCCGGCAGGTGCCGTCGGAGTGCCGCGCTGCGCGGACGGTTCCGCCGACGCCGGCGCCGGGGGCGGTGCGGGTGGCCAGGGAGCATGCAGAGCGGCCGCCGCCGGTGCCGTCCGGGCCGGAGTCCGGTTCCTTGCTGTGCGGGGCCGCACCGCTGATGGCCGCCGAGCCGGGCGCCAACGCCGTGCCGCATGCCCGGCAGTCCCCGGACACCGAGGCCACCCCTGCCCCGGCCGGTCGGACTCCGGTGACCGCGGCCGCAGACCGGGACCCGCGGCCGATGGCGCCGGCGGACCAGGTGTCGGGCCACGGTCTGCGGACGGTGGCCGGTCTGGCACAGTCCTCTGCCGGCGACGTACGCGTCGAGCCCTCTTCCGGTCGGCTGGGCAAGACCGTCGTCGTGCAGTTCGCCCTGCCGGACGGCAGCCGGTGACCGGTGAGGAGCGGTGGCAGTATGAGATCACCCGTCCCGGGACGGAACCAGGGAGCAGGGCGGTGATCGCCGATCAGGCCGCCGGCATCCTTGCCGAGACCGGCCGGAAGGGCTTCAGCGTCCGGATCCGCCCCTGTCGGCCGGAGAGCAGCACATCGGGAACGCGGAAGGAGCGTCGATGAAGAGCAACCAGCACGAGGACCCTTCGGGGACGGATCACGAGAAGTGGAAGGAGAAGGGCATCGCGCTGCGCGTCTTCTTCTACATCTTCGGCACACACCTGTTCGCGGGGTTCGTGTGGCTGTTGTTCTATCTGGGCGAGCACGCCCAGAAGTGACCGCCTCCCCGGCCGGACGCCCCGGCCGGACGCCCCGGCCGGCCGTGACGGGACCCGGCGAGAGGGCCGACGGTCTCTCTCCGGTACCGGGTGGGGTCCTGCGCCCGGGAAACGGCCGCCGGAGCCCGAGTACCCCCGGTCCTGGTCAGGCGGATGCGGCGCGCAGGTCGGCCAGGAGTCCGGCCTGGCCCTCAAGGACACCGGAGAGGATGCTGCGCGCGACGCGCAGCAGGCCGACGAGCTCGTCGTCGGCGAGCCGGTAGTAGACGTTGGAACCCTCGCGGCGGGTGAAGACGAGGCTGGCCCTGCGGAGAATGGCGAGCTGCTGCGAGAGGGCGGCGGCTTCGACGCCGACCTCGGGCAGCAACTCGGCGACCGCGTGCTCCCGGATGCTGAGGAGCTCCAGGACACGGATACGGACGGGGTGACCGAGAGTTTTGAAGAACTCCGCCTTGAGCTGGTAGAGCGGGGTGCTCACCTGGGCGCTCCCGCCGGCCTCGGCCGTCCTGCCTGCGTGTATGCCTGGCACCTCGTCGTCCGCCCAACGTTCTGCCGTCGCGGTGACCCTTGTGTTCCCGCGATCGTGCGACCTCCACAGTTGCAGATTTCTGCAACTAACGGTCAACCGTATCCCGTGGGAGCCGGCGCCGACTCCGCCGGGTCGGGCCTTCCCCAGGAATTCTGTCCGCAGGACCAGGCCAGACCCCTGACCGAGCGCGAGCGGCAGCGCGACGACCGCCACCGTCAGCCCGGCCGGCACATCACGCCGCCGGGCTCACAGCCATCGCCGCCAGATCCGCCCGCGCCGCCCGCACCCGGCCGGCCAGGGAACACACCAGGCTGCTCACCAGACCGGCACCCCGCTGCTGCGCAGCTCCCCGAGCAGGCCGCTCCGCTCTGTGGGCATCGGGGTCAGGACCTGGATACGCATCCACCCTTCTGCTCGCCCAGGCCCGGGAACACCGAAGGCGGTACCCGCGGCTACCGGCAGGCACAGCCGACTCAGGACGTACGTAATCGCAGATCTCTGCAATTTGTGCCGGGGGCTCTCCGGACTCGCAGGCTGATCCTGGAGCGAGGACGGCCGCCGGTGACGCGGGCCGCCGCCCTGCTCTGGCGGGCAGCCTTCCGTCAACAGCACCCGCATACGCCCGGGCGCCGGTCACGGCAGCCGTCGGCCCGCAGACCAAGCGGCACCTTCAGCACCCCCTGCAGGGAAGGCATCACCCCGGCCGCTCATGGAGGGCGTACTCTACCCGCGACCCCCACGAACCTTCCCCCGAACCGGGATTCCGGCATGCCGGCCAGCCCACAGAGCGTAATCTCACCGTCACCCGAACAGCAGAACTTGCCGCATGCAAGTGCCGTGACGAGGAGTGAGAAACCGTATGGCCAACATAGAAGTCTCCCTCAAGGAGACCATGACAGCGATCGAGGGCAGCCTGGGAGCAGCCCTCGTCGACTACACCAGCGGCATGGCGCTGGGCACCATCGGCGGCGGCAAAGACCTCGACCTGACCGTGGCCGCAGCAGGCAACACCGACGTGATCCGCGCCAACGCCCGCACCATGGAACTCCTCGGCCTCAAGGACGAGATCGTCGACATACTGATCACCCTGGGCAGCCAGTACCACCTCATCCGGCTGCTCACTGGGCGCAACGGCAGCGGACTGTTCCTCTACCTCGTCTTGGACAAGGCGAAGTCCAATCTGGCCATGGCCCGCCACCAGCTCGGCCGCATCGAAGCCCAACTGGAGCTCTAGCCATGACCACTGCCCGGGCTCAGCACGACCACCAATTGAAAACTTCTTCAATTGGACACATGCAGAATCACAGCAGTCGCTCCTACGTGCCTGCGGAAGGCCCCGGGCGCACCTGATGACCGTGTGCGGCGGCCACCACAACCGCCGCACCGGCACTCGCCCGTTGCGGAGTTCCTCCGCCGAGCCGGAGAAGAAGACGTCCCGCGCCCGGTGGGGCTGCGAGACTCCCGTCGGGACTGAACCCGAACCGCCGAAGGCATCCCGAGCCTCCGGCACCTTCCGACGCCGTGTGTTCTGGCTTCTGCCGCACGGCCGGGATACCACACCGGACGACCGGTACGCCGTCGGAGCACCAGCAGAAGCCATCGATGTTCGCCCTGGCCGCCTGCTCCTGCTCCTGCTCCGGCGGCTCCGGTGCCGCCGACACCCGGCAGTCGGCGCAGAGCGCGGGCGGCGCGCCGAGGCGGCCGGCGAGGCCGGCGGTGACACCGACGACAGGAAGGAGCCGCCGCTGACCGGTGAGACCAAGCAGAAGGCCGAGGCCGCCGCGCTGGCCGCGTATCCGGGCACGGTGGTGAAGCCCGAGGAGGACGCGGAGAAGCCCGGCATGTACGCGGTGGAGGTCAGGCAGGCGGACGGCACCTCGATCGAGGTGTGTCTCGACACGTCCTCCAAGGTCACCGACACCAAGAAGGAGGGCACCGAGGAGGCCGGCCGACGGCCACCGGCTGAGCCGCTCGAAAGGCGGGAGAGCATCGTCAACCGTCGCCGGCAGATGACGCTGCAGGCGAGGCTGAGGAAGGCTGCATGGATGTCGTCGCGTATCTCCCGGCGGATACGTCAAGCGAGGGAACCACTGCGGATGGGCAAGCGCCGCTCCACGACCCAGGCCTCGGCCACTGGGGTGTTTCCTCGTACGACGCGCCGCAGCCTGCCGAGCAGATGATCCCCCGTGATGCATTGGGCCGTGATGATGTGTGAGCCGCTCTCGCGGCCAGCCTTCCCGGACCGCCGTGTGCGCCGGATCGCGACGTGCCGACGGCTGACTGCCGGGCAGGCTTCCTCACGGTGCAACACAAGGGGACCTCTTACATGGGCTCACGTCTCAGGCGCGGTTTGGCGATCACCGCGCTCACCACTCTTGCCGGCATGTTGTGTTCCGCGTCGCCGGCCCAGGCCGCGCTTCCCTCGCCCGTCTCGCATGCCTACGTCGTGTCGGCTGACGCGATCGGCTCCATCGTCGCTGTGGCGCCCGTACCGGTCTCCGACTACCCGCCCGGTGGCACGACGACCCAGGTCGGCATCAACGCGGGGCCGTTTGTCACCAGCTCGACCCTGACCGCGATCACCGCCGGGGATCCGGCGGCGGGTACGTCCAGTGCTTCAGCCACGGTGCAGACGCTCGCCGTCGGCCTCGGCCCCATCGGCTCTCTGAGCCTCACGGGTGTCCGCTCCACCTGCAATGCGACTTCCGGCGGTGCGACGGGCTCGGGCGTGATCGCTTCGGGCACTGCCACGGTCGACGCCCTGCCGCCGGTCGCCCTCCAGGCGAACGCCGCCCCCAACACCGTCGTGAACCTGGTGGGCCTCGGCACGCTGACGCTCAACGAGCAGACGACGGACGCGAACGGCGTCATCACGGTCAACGCGGTGCATCTGGAGCTGCTGCCCCAGTTCGACGCGGCCGACGTCATCGTCGGCCATGTCGAGTGCGGAGGTGCCGACCCGGCTCCGACGATCACCAAGACGGCTCAGGAGGACTCGTTCGTCCAGGGCCAGACGCTCCACTACACGTTCACCGTGCGGAACAACGGAACGGAGCCCCTGACCAACCTCCAGGTGACGGACAACGGCCCAGGCTCGCCGACGGTCACGTGTCCCGCAGGACCGCTGGCTCCAGGCGCCACGGTGCAGTGCACCGCGAGCTACACCGCGACCGCCGCGGACGTGGCCGCCGGCCGGATCACCGACACCGGTACGGTGACGGCCACTCTTCCCGACGGCGGGACCGTGACCGCCACCAGCCCCGAGGTCGTCGTCCCGCTCAGAGCGCTGTCCCTCACCAAGAAGGCGACCGACGCAGACTTCCAGGCCCCCGGGGAGACGATCCACTACACGTACACCGTCACCAACACCGGCCAGGCACAGCTCAATGACGTGACCGTGACCGACCTGACCCCCGGCGTCGACGTCTCGGGCTGCGGCACCGACCAGCTGGCGCCCGGAGAGAGCACCACCTGCCAGGCCACCTACGTCACCACCGCAGCCGACGTCGAGGCCGGCACGGTCACCGACCAGGGTCAGGTGAGCGCCACCACCGAGGGCGGCGCGGCGGTGACCGCGACCAGCAACACGGTGAACACCCCGCTCGCCGCGCTCACGGTGGTCAAGGCCGGCGAGGCCCAGTTCACCGGCGCCGGGCAGACACTCGACTACACCTACACGGTGACCAACGGCGGCACACAGACCATCACGGACATCAGCGTCGAGGACAACGGCCCCGGTTCGCCGACGGTCACCTGCCCCGACACCACGCTCGAGCCCGGCGAGTCGGTGCAGTGCACGGCCAGCTACACCACCACCGCCGCCGACGTCGCCCGCGGTGAGGTCGTCAACGAGGCGACCGTCTCCGGCAGGACGCCCTCCGGCGGCGTCCTCAGCGCCGACAGCAACGGTGTCACGGTGCCACTGGCCGGCCTCAGGGCCCAACTGAGCGTCGAGGAAGCGGCCTTCACCGGCGCGGGCCAGTCCCTGCACTTCAACCTCCAGTTGACCAACACCGGTGGGCAGCCCCTGGACTCGATCGACGCGGCCATCGACTCACTCGACGTGGCCTGCCCCGACACCACCCTGGAACCCGGTGAGTCGGTGACCTGCACCGCCACTTACACGACCACCGCAGCGGACGTCGAGGCCGGGAAGATCACCTTCGTCGCAGAGGCCACCGGCACGACCCCCGACGACACCACCGTGACCGCCACCAGCAACCCGGTGACCATCCCCCTGTACCCGCCGTGTGACGAGCGCACAGACAACGGCGGATGCGAAGACGGCAAAGAGCCCAAGCCCGGCAAGCCCGGCAAGCCTGGAAAACCCGGCGAGGAGCCCGGAAAGAAGCCGGGCAAGCCCAGCAAGCCCGGAAAGAAGCCGGCCAAGGACTCCCGAGCAACCCGCTGATCCCGGTTTCACCGTCTCGTTGCGGTGAACAATGATTCACCTGGCCACACAGATGCCCTCTGACCTGGGATGATCGCGTCACTGAAAACGCATCGTCCCGTGTCGGAGGGCATCTGACGAGCGCGCGGCCCGCGTCCTGTCCAGGTGAGCTTCCACGAGCCGTACCGATCGCGGTGGCTCTCCCGTCCCTCACCCCCCGGCTGTGCCGAAGCTGCCCGGTGATGCGGGTACCACACGGCGAGCACCCGGCTACGACACCGGTCAGCGAGATCGGTACGACGATGCCCTTCGCCTCGTCGTCCGGCTCGGCGACCTGCGCCTGGACGTAGTACGTGCCGGGCACGTCGTATCCGTCGGAGTCGGGGCTCTTCGCATCGTCCTGCTCGGTGATCTCCCAGGGCCCGCGGACCCGCTCGATGTGCCCGGTCCCGCCCGCGAAGAGTCCGGTCACGTCGTGCTCCTCGTCGCACAGCGTCAACTCACGCTGGGCGTTGTAGACGGTGCCGCCCCACCCGGTGGCGGCGGATCTGGGGAAGTCGTCCGGGATGTCCACGCCCCAGAGGCCTTGCATGCGGGCCGGGGGTGGCGGTGTGCGGGAGCGGGGGTGCCGTCGTTGCGTTGCTGTTGTGGCTTGCCGCCCTCCACTGCCCCCGCAGGGCTCCCTGGGAGGATCCGGTCATGAAGATTCTCTGGGAGGGACTCGAAACGTGGGCGCGGACGCACGCCGACCGCTCGCTTCGCCTCCGGCCCGGCGTATCGCGGGAACGCATCGCGAAGGCGGAAAAGGCCATCGGGGTGGACCTTCCGGGTGACCTGCGCGACTCCCTCCTCCTCCACGACGGCCAGGATGCTTCCTGCGAAACGCCGTTCGAATGGCTGCCCGGGTGCAGCCCGCTCGCATCGCTGGACGCGATCGTCGAGGAATGGCGCGACGAACAGGAATGGTTCGACGAGAGCGATGAGGAGGACCATACGATCAGTGGCGATGGACTCCTGCGCGAGATCGTGAGGCATCCCCGGCGTATCCCGATCGCGGGAAACGAGTGGTGGGACGGTGACAACACGTACGTCGACCTGTTCCCGGGGCCCAAGGGATCCCCTGGTCAGGTGATCACCTTTGTTACCGAATGTGACCTGGTGGTCATGGGGGCAAGCCTTCGCGACGTACTGGAGGGCCATCTTCACGGCCTGCAGTCCGGCGCTTGGGTGCTCGAAGAAGGGTGCGTCAGGCCCAGGGGCGCGACGCCCGGTGAATTCCCCAACAGGGCCGAGCTGTTCTCCGCATGGATGACGCAGCCCCGCCACCTGTGACACGCGGTCGGCCCCGCGCCTGCAGCACGGGGCCCTTTTCTGCACGGCGACCGGGTGCCGCTCCCGCGGCGTGACGACCGGCGCACGTCGACGAGCAGATGCGCTCCCCGTTCGGCCCACGGCCACGGGACCGGTCCGGCCGGACTGCGGCCGCCGGGCTCAAGCCACCGCGGGAGCGTCCGAGTACGTGACCCTCGGGCTCGGACCGGCCAGGCGCCCCGTTACCGTTTTCGTGGCCCCGCGACGGGGTTCCCGGCCTCGGGCCCGGTATGACCCGGTCCCCCTGTCTGGTCACTACCGCCGCATTACAAGATCGGCGGAGAGGAAGCCGGTGGTGGACAGCCGGGGAAGGCGGCGGATTCCAACACGGGTACCGGCAGCCGTGGATTCGGGGAAGCCGTCATCGAGATGCTCGGCTTCGCATGTCACTGATGGGTCGACACATATGTGCTGATCAGCGACTGTTCTATTAGTCGATCACGGGGTCGGTCATCCGGATCTTTGCGGTGACATGAAGCCGCATCGGTCAGTGTCACCACCGAACCTCCTCTTGCTCGGTCCTCGAGATCGGGAGGCGGGCAAGGCGTCAGCGGGGTCCGGGGAAGCCGGGCAGGCCGACGGGCGGCTCGGTACCGGTCCCGCCGGGCCTCAGAAGGAGCCGAAGCGTTCCCCGTCGGCGGGTCGTTCGATGATCTCGGAGCCGCCGGCCCGCCCGGCTTCCCGCCCGGCGCCGCTTCGGCCCGTCCCCGCCGGGCGCTGGGTGGTGTCCCTCAGCCGTTCGCCGTCGGGCCGGTGCGGACGACGGCCTGATCGCCGTGGGGGCCGAACAGGTGCAGGATCTCCACCGCTTCGGCGCCGACGGGGCCGAACCAGTGCGGTTGGCCGGTGTCGAACTCGGCCACCTCACCCGGCCGGAGGGTGACCTCGCGTTCCCCGAGGATGAGGCGGAGCTCGCCGGCAAGCACGTAGAGCCATTCGTAGCCGGAGTGGGTCACCAGTCTCGGTTCGCGGTAGCCGAGCACCTGCTTGAAGACCTGGACCCGGCCCGGGTACTGCGTCAGTGGCACGAGGACGCTCCCGCGCTCCCGGCTCCGTGGCTTCAGATGGACCCGCGGATCACCGGTGGCCGGAGCCGCTACCAGCTGGTCCAGCGCGACGCGGTGGGCGCGGGCGAGCGGGATGAGCAGGTCGAGCGTCGGACGCCGTCGGCCCGACTCCAGACGCGACAGCGTGCTCACGGAGATCCCGGTGTCCTCCGCGAGGGTTTCCAGGGTGAGCCCGCGGTCGCGCCGCAGGGCGCGCAGCCGTGGCCCGATGCTGTCGAGGAGTTCCGCGAGTTCGGCGTCCATACGGACATTTTGCGGTCTTCGCAAAGTCCCTGGGCCTGGACCCTCCCCCGGTCCGAGCCTGGGCGGCAGCCGATCCCGTACCGAAGGGGAACCTCCCGTGACCACGACATCCCAGGCCGCTCCACCCTCCTCGCTGAGCGGGCGCCGACGCTGGACGGTATTGGCCGTCTGTGCGCTCAGCATGTTCCTGGTGGGTGTGGACACCACCATCGTCAACGTGGCCCTGCCCGGGATCGGACAGGGCCTGGGCGTGGGCACCCGCGGTCTGGCATGGGCCGTCGATGCCTACACCGTGGTCCTGGCCGGCCTCCTCATCGTCTCCGGCGCGCTCGCGGACCGCTTCGGACGACGCCGCATCTTCCAGTGCGGACTGCTCGTCTTCGGCCTGGCCTCCCTCGCGTGCGCCCTCGCCCCGTCGCTCGGCCTGCTCGTCGCCGCCCGGGCCGTCCAGGGGGCCGGCGCCTCGATGCTGAGCCCCGTGGCCCTGGCGATCGTGGTGAACGCGATGCCCGACCCACGGGAACGGGCCCGGGCGATCGGCGTGTGGGCATCGGTCTTCGGACTCAGCATGGCGGTGGGCCCGGTCACCGGCGGGGCGCTCATCGCCGCGTTCGGCTGGCGTGCGGTGTTCTGGATCAACGCACCGGTCGTCCTCGTCGCCCTCGTCCTGGTCGCCGTGTTCGTACCGGAGTCCCGTGCAGAGCGCACCCGGCGAATCGACCTGCCCGGCCAGGTGCTCCTCACCGTGGTCCTCGGCCTCTTCGCCGGCGTTCTCATCGAAGGACCCCGCATCGGCTGGACCTCGCCCGCGGCCCTCACCGGCTACGCTGTGATCACGGCGGCGACGGCCGGGTTCGTCCGGGCCGAGCTGCGCCGCAGCGAACCCCTGATGGACCTCGGTCTCTTCCGCCGGCCTCCATTCGCGGCGGCGGTGCTCGGCGCCATGGCGGTGTTCATCGCGCTGAACGTGAGCCTGCTGCTCAACACCCTCTACCTCCAGCACACCCGCGGCTGGACACCGCTCGCGAGCGGCGCCGCGACCCTGCCCATGGCGCTCGGGGCCACCCTGTGCGCGCCCTGGTCCGGCACCCTGGTGGGACGCCTCGGACCCCGGCGTCCGCTGATCCTCGCGGGCGGGTTCACCGCGGCCGGCGGTCTGTGCCTGGCCGGCCTGGGCCAGGACACGAGCGTGCCGCTGATCCTCCTTGCCCACCTGCTGACCGGCGTCGGGTTCGGCTTCGCCAACGCCCCCCTCACCAATACCGCGGTCAGCGGTCTGCCGCCGTCACGGGCCGGTGTGGCAGGGGCGATCACCTCCACCGCGCGCCAGGTCGGTGCAGCGGTCGGCATCGCCGTCGCCGGGGGCCTGGTCGCGGACGCAGGCCCCGCCGGTCTCGCCGCCGCGACGCATCCGGGGTGGCTGCTCGTGGCGGCCTGCGGGCTGTTCCTCTTCGTCGTGGCCCGCGCCTCGCAGCCGGCGGCCGTCGGCACCCCATAGGCCCGCAGCACCGGCCGGTGGCCGGCAAGGTCAAGACCGTCAGCGTCAAGCGCGAAGGGCACCAAGTACCTGCCGCGCTAGGACCGTTCCCTCGCGAACCACGCGAAGACCGCGATCGGCGAGGAGCCGACGGCCCAAAGGCCTGCCGGGAATCAACACGTCGGTTTGGTCTTGGTTCTGTCCGGACCGAGGAATCCGGCGACGTCGTCCGGCGTGTGGCAAGACGACCGGGTCGGTGCGGCGAGGATCCGGCGGATGGTCGTCTCGCACGGCGCCTGCCGGCGTCCGCTGAACGGACGACGGCGGGCCCCGGCCGTTCCGGCACCGCATGGGGGGTCCGGGGTGCGGGGCGTTCACCGTTGTCGGTGTCGGCAGGTGCGTGGGGGAGGACGAAGGGTGGGCGAGAGGGAAGGACTTCCGGCGGCGTTGCGCAGGGCGCTGCGCGGTGTGACGGTACGCCGGCTGAACTCCGCCGGGCCGACCCCCCCCCGGGCCGCTGGGCGGCAGCTTCAGCGATCGAGGACATTGGCCAGACGCCCGTCGATCGGAGTTCTGCCCCGGGAAGCGGCACGCTTTGCAAGAACGCATAGCTGTGCGGGGGTGAGTCCGGCCAGGTCGCGGAAGTCACGGTTCATGTGTGCCTGGTCGTAGTAGCCACACAGAGCCGCCCGGTCGGCCAGCGACCGGCAGGCGTCGGACGGCAAGGTGAGCGCCCGTTGAAACCGCAGGATCCGGCTGGCGGATTGCGGCGGCAGTCCGATCTGCTCGCGGAAGAGCACCTGCAGCCGCCGGCTGCCGCGGCCCGTGGCGGCAGCCAGGTCTTTGGCGGATAACCGCCCGTGACAGGCACGCAGCCGGCTCCACGCCTCGGCAACGACTGGCGAGGGCGGCGGAGCGTCCACCATCCGCCGCGCCAGGGCGTTCTCGATGACGGCCCAGCGCCTGTCCCAGTCCGGCACCGCAACGAGCTGCTCGGTGAGCCTGGCTGACCAGCCGGCGCCCAGCACCTCATCCGGGTGCACGTGGCCGTTGGCCAGGTGGTGCAGCGGCAACCCCAGGCACATGTACGCGCCGAGCGGAGTGAACTCCACTTCGACCGCCTCGGCGACACCCGCGTAGCCTCCCCTCACCGGCGACGTGCGCAGACCGGCGAGCATCGCATGCCACGTCGTCCGTACCGCCGGAACGCTCCGGGCCTCGTGCAACAGATGCAGGGGATCACCCCAGCCCAGGATCAACGTCACGGTGGCCGAGGGAAGAGTGAGCCTGACCGGTCCCCGCCCTGCAGTGCGATGACCTCGGTACATCACCACCTGAGCCCGCAACCGCCCGGAGGCACGACGCTCCACATACTCGCCCCTGCTCCTCGACTCCATGGACGTTTCAACCTCCGTCTGCGACCCCGTACCGGCGCGCGTCAGCCGACTCCCGTGAAGAGAGTGCGCCTTTGGACAAGGCGAGGGGCCAAGCTCCGCAGCAATCTGGACACACGCCGCATCCGGCGCTCGTCATCTCCGTGCAAACCAGATGAGAGAGGTACAGAAGGTGCTTTGTCCTCGTACCATCCTGATGCCCTTCGCCATGGCAGTTGCCGCCGGAACACTTGCCGCCACCGCAGCGACCCCCGCCGGGGCCACGGCCCCCGCGTCGGCCGGAACCACCTTCGTGCATCTCTCGGCCCAGATCTGGGGCACAGGTCACCTCCGCCGGCTCGTCCTCATACATCGATCCCGCAGACGACCTCGCCGACGTCGTCCTGCACAGCGATCGAGTCGTCGCGGGGCTCCGGGCGGCCAAGTTCTTTGAGCCATCCAACGGCGACACGCTCACAGCCATCCCGAACCCACGGGTCGTCCCGAAGGCCGTCGTGGTGACGCAGCACGGTGGAGATGGTGCTGTCGATGTGGGCGAGCCGGACGAGCCGCTGGATCCACGTGCAGCCGGTGACGTCCGGGGGCGCGGGCGGCATGCCGGGGTCGGAGCGTGGGCAGCCCCCGTGTTCGGAACGGGAAGGACTCCACGTTCTACTGGCCCAGCAAGCAGAGCGAGTACGTGCACATCGACGCCGTGTTCGGCGAGCCGGGCGGGAGCGTCATCGACTGGGATCCGACCGAGTCGCAGTTCCGGCACCCGATGCGGGTGGCCGTCTCGGTGCGGGAGGGGGGCGATCTCCTCGTCCACGCTGCTGAAGCGGCTGCGGCCGGGGTCGCGGAAGAACGCCACTTACACCGCGTTCTGCGAGGTCGGCCGCGTGATCCGCATCGTGCAGCTGCTGCGCCATCTCTCGGATGCCCCGCCGTGCCGGCGGGTGACGGCGGCGACGAACAAGGTCGAGTCGTTCAACCGGTTCTCCCAGTGGGTCGGGTTCGGCAACCGCGGCGTCATCGCCGACAACGACCCGGTCGAGCAGGAGAAGGCGATGAAATTCAACGCTCTGCTCACGAACGCGGTCTTCTCTTCACAGTGCCCTGGACATCACCGAGATCGTCCGCCAGTTGCTGGAGGAGGGGTGGACGAGGAGCCGGAGGACCCGGCGCACATCTCGCCGTACCTGACCGAGCACATCAACCGGTTCGGCGAGTACAGCCCCCACGAGCTGGGCGTCCGGCCCGAGGCGTACGACCCGAAGCCGGACGTGGGCTTCACCCCGCTGCGCGAGCAGGACCCGGCCGCGGCCGGCCTCGGACAGGCCGCCTGAAAGGCCAGGGCCGGTCCGCAGCCTGGCACGAACCAGCGCCTCGACACCCTGGCCGCCAACTGAGTCCACCCCCGTCCGGGCCCTGCCCGGTGCGGGAGCACCGCCAGGTGGGCCCGCAGACCGGCCGCGTTGGACTCCAGGAGTCCCCCTTGTTTGCCCGGTGGCGGACGCTGACCGGGCTGCCGTTGCGGTACGCCGGGCGGGGTCAGGGAGGCGTGAGGGTGTCGAGCCGGGCGGTGAGGTCGGGGTGGGCGGCGGCCAGGTGCGGGCGGGCGGCGGCCAGGGGGGCGATGAGGTCGGCGGGGTCGTCGTGCGCCAGGGCCGCGTCGAGCTCGCCGAGCGCGCGGCGGGCGGCGGGGGGAAGGTCGGTGAGTGCGGTGATCTGGCCGGCGATACGGCGCAGGTCGGCTGCGTTGCGGCGGGCCCAAGCGGCGGTGCTGCGGTCGGCGGCCCGGGCCTGACGGGTGGCCTGGACACGCTGCTCGCCGGTGGTCCCGACCGGGCCGGGACGGCCGCGCAGGTAGCGGCGTTCGGCGGCCTGACGGCTGGCGACGCCGAGGGGGTGGGCGAGGTCGGCCCAGCTGGCGCCTGCGTCGCGGGCCGTTTCGATCAGGCCGGTCTCCCATCCGGCGAGCTGCTCGCGTACCTGTCGCAGCAGCGACAAGGAGGCCAGGGCCTGTTCCGGACCGGGGGCGGGGGCGTCTGGGGCCTTGTGCCGGGCCTCGCGCAGAGCGTCGTCTATGGCGTTGAGGGCCGCCGCGGCGGCAAGGAACGACACCGGGCCGTGGGCGTCGGTGCTGGGCGAGGACGGCTGGTCGGCCGGGGTCACGGACACCTCCCTCGGGTTGTCATCAGGCAGACGACATCGTGTTTGTCATCCATTGGATGACATGTTACAACGGTGTCAGTGAGGCGCATTGGCAGCAACTGCCTGAACCTGCTGGAGGTGTTTTCACGATGTTGATGCGCACTGACCCCTTCCGTGAGCTGGACCGGCTGGCACAGCAGCTCATGGGCCCGGGCACCTGGTCGAGGCCGTCGGCGATGCCGATGGACGCCTACCGCGAGGGTGACGAGTACGTGGTGGCCTTCGACCTGCCCGGCGTCACCGCGGACGCGATCGACATCGACGTCGAGCGGAACATGCTGACCGTCAAGGCCGAGCGCCGGCCTGTGGCGAAGGCCGACGACGTGCAGATGGAGCTGTCCGAGCGGCCGCTGGGCGTCTTCTCGCGCCAGATCGTGCTCGCCGACACCCTCGACACCGAGCACATCCAGGCCGACTACGACGCGGGCGTGCTCACCCTGCGCATTCCGATCGCCGAGCGCGCCAAGCCCCGCAAGATCTCCATCGGCGTCGGATCCGGCCACAAGGAGATCTCCGGCTGATACCGGCCGGACCGGTGCGGAGGACGGGCACCTGATCTCCCCCTCACCCCGCCCTCCGCACCCCCGTGGGCAGTCCGAAGGACAAGAAGGGGTGGCGGCCGAGATGACTCTGCGACGCGAAGCGTTCCTCGACCACGTGAAGGAACGTGGCGAGTACGGCACCGTGGAGGAAACAGAGCGCGCGGCCCGCGTGGTGCTCGCCCTGCTCGGCGCCCACCTGGTAGGCGAAGTCCGCTCCCAGCTCGCAGCCCGCCTGCCGGAGGGCTTCGCCCTGATCCTCCTCAACCCGCTCCCAAGCGCCGAACCGCTGTCGCCGGAGCGGTTCGTGCGGGCGACCGCAGCCTGGATCGAGGGCGCCACCGAGCAGACCGCGACGTGGGACGTCACGCCGTGCTGTCCACGGTCGCCGACACAGCCGGCGACGATCTGCTGGGGCAGATCCTGCTCCAGCTCCCCGCCGGCTACGACCTCCTCTTCGGCCGCCCCCAGCCCACCTGACGCGGCTGGACGCTGGTCTCCGAACTGCGCGTCGGCGACCGCCTGCGTACCCCGGACGGCCGCGTCCGGACGGTGGCGGCCCTCCGCGACCGCACGGGCCTTGACCCGAGCAGGGTCTACGACCTCACGGTCGACGGCACAAGAGGGGGCGCCCGTGTCGTAGGAGGCGGGCCCACGCTCAGGCCGGCCGGACGCTGCCGTAGATCGGCATGCAGTAGATCGACCCCTCGCGGAGGTTCGCGCCCGGCTTGGGGGCGTGGATCATCTGGCCATCGGCCTCCACCGGCAGGACGGCCAGAAGAACATCGCAGCCGCCCTCCGGCACGCGGCCCGCCACTACCGTCGGCCCCTGACCCTCTTCGGCCTCACCGGATGAAACGGGACAAGATCACTTCACGCAAAGACCTTGCGAGGGAAGCCGTCTGTGCTTTCGGCGCTGCTCAGTGTCCTGGCAGGTCTGCTGCTGCCCGTCGCCGTCCTCATGCTGATCGTCGGCAGACGGTTACTCTGGGGCACTGAGGCGCTGGAACTGCCCTGGCGCCTCCTCTACGTGTCGGTCCTCGCCGTGCTCTTCCTGGCGATCGGCCTAGGGTTGTGGGCCGATGCCGCGGGCGGCGCCGACTGCCAGTCGGTGGTGACGCCCGTATTCCTCTGACAGGGACCCGTGAAGGAGCCGAACGCGCGCTCTGCGTCGGCTATACGAATGCCGCTGCGCTCTGACACGGTCATCAACTTGGTCAAAGACCAACTGCACGGTTGTAGTGGTCGTTTGGGGGCCAGAGGTGCTGGGGACTCACCGTGGCAACCCTGTTCGGGGCACCGGCCGCGCGGGTATGCGATGCTCGGATCCGGCTTCGGCCGAGGGGGGCGTCAGTGCGAAACAGAGTGGCTGATGTGGGGCTCGGAGAAATCCGCGGCGATTACGCCATCATCAACCCGGCGATAGGCGCCATGGTGCAGGTGCTGCGCGGATTCCTGCTCATACTCTGGATCGCCCTGCTCGTCGCTACTGTCGTCAACCCGTCCGCGGTCGACGACAATGCCGCTGTCGTGACCGCCGTGGTGGCCGCGGTGTACGCCCTGAAGTTCGGATGGCGATGGTTGACCGCCCGGCTTGGTGTTAACAGGTGTTACCTGAACGCGGACGGCGTGGCCGTCACCGGACGGTTCGGTCGGATACGCGACTCCGTGGCGTGGAGCGAGGTGACCGGGGTGAAGCAGACGACAGTGGTGGATTACGTCATGGGCTTCCACCGCATCGAAATCTCCAGAAGCCGTTCCGCCACTCCCCTCTGGCTGGTGGCGCCGGGAGCGAAGTCCGCCCTGGTGCAGGCTCTGCTCGACGAGGGCAGACGCAGCGGCGCCCTCCAGTGAAGCTCCGCCATCTTGAAGTGGCTGGTCAGCGGGGTGGCGTGACGTGACCTCGTTTCGGGGTGCTCGTGCTGGTCGTGGGCGGCAGTCTGGGGTGTAGATCGTCCGGCGGGGTGGTTTTGCCGATGAATTCACCGCCCTCGAAGGGTCTACTCAGCGACACGACCGTTCTCGACAGGAGTGCCATGTCCACCATCCAGCCAGTGATCATCACTGCCGACCAGGATGTCCTGGTCAGCTTCTATACGAAATTGTTCGGTGCTGAGGAGATCTTCCGGGTACCGGCGGAAGGCCCGGCCTTCTACCTCGGCTTGCGCATCGGCGACACCGACCTCGGGCTGGTGGCCAAGACGAACCCGGGGACCGGGGCGGCACCGCGGATCCTGCTCAGCATCGGTGTCGACGACGTCGACGAGACGCTCGGCCGGGTGGAGGCTCTGGGCGGCTCGGTCCGCGGCGGCCCCAACGACATGCCGTGGGGACAGCGTGTCGCCCACATCCAGGACCCCGACGGCAACCCGGTGAACCTCACCCAGCCGATCCCGGCTCAGTGACGCTGATCCGGGGTGCTTGTGCTGGTCGCGGGCCGCCTGCGGTAGAGATCAATTTCCTGTAGTGGCCTCGATGTTCGTCAGTACGAGCAGCGCGCGAAGCAGGTGGGTGGCGCGGGCGGGGTCGGTGCGGAGCTTGGTGAGGATCCGCCAGTTCTTCAGGTGGGCGAACCCGCGCTCGACGGGCGCGCGGCCAGCGGCCAGAACCCGGTTCGCCGTCTTCTGCCCGGGGGTGAGCTTGCGGTAGCGGGTGGCCTTGAAACCGGTCACGATGACCAGGTCATCGGGGTCGTCGGGCTTGTCCACGCCGAGGAAGCCCAGGTCGGCGAGCGCGCCGAGGCCGGCCACCCTGAGATGTTCGACGAGATGGTCGTGGCGGGCGGCGGTGGCGTCGTGGGTGCGGCCGGGCCGCGCGGCGGAGATCCAGATCAGGCGGCCCCTCTCCGCGAGAGCGGAGGTGAGCCGACGTCGAGTTGGGTGTAGTGGTCAGTGGTGCGGTCCTCTCCGCGAGAGCGGAGGTCGTCGGGCTGGGGGAGAGGGAAGCCCGCTCGCGTCTGATCCGCTACCAGCTGCGGAAGTGAGCCTCTGGACGCCAGTCAGGGCGCTGCCAGCCATCCAGAGGCTCACGCGGCGATCGGCCGCTTACCTACAGGTTTGTCTTCCACGCGCGGATCTCGAGGCCGACGATCGGCGCATCGGGATCGAGACGCCCGGTCATGACGAGCCAGTTGCGTACGGCGGCGGCGACGTCACCGCTGGCTGCGTCGACCATCCTTTTGAACTCGACGGCATCGAAGCCCTGCTCGCCGGATCCGGGACCGCCGACGTTGTGGCCGTACGCGCGTTCCTCGGTGCTGTCGGGGCGTTGGACGACGTTGCGTCGCACGCCGGGGGAGTCAGCCAGGCGGCCGGCGTCATGTGTGAAGGCCTTCTTCTTGGCCCGAACGGTAAATGCGATTTTGCCCTGGTTTGCAGCAGCTTCCTCGACGATCGGGCGGAGCCGGGATGCTCCAGAAGCAATATGCTGCCGACCGGCCCGTGCAAGGGACGACGTCCACTCCTTGTGCCGTTCTGCGCCCCTTCCCACCGCTTTCTCAGCGCGCACCACTTCTTTCCCCCGGACGTGGGCCCTCTTGCCTTCCCTGGTCAGTCGCGGCCGGACGTGCCCCGCCGCAAGGGCCTTGAGGCTGTCGATGTCGCGGGGACCGCCGGCCTGGACCTCCTGGACTACGGCGCGCAGGGCCTCCACGAAGCTGGCCCCCTTGTTCTTGGTGAAGAACTGGCTGACCAGGGACGGGTTGCGGCCGATGATCTCGCCGACCTGCTTCTTGTTGAAACCCTCTCGGATCAGCCCATCGGTCAGACGCGCGGCCTCATTGCGCTGGGCACGGCGCCCGCGGCCTGTCGTTCGCCTTCTGCGCGGCGTCACGCGGCCACCCCCTCATCCCGGTCGTCGTCCTCGGCGCACTCGTGATCGGCGTACGTCGTGGTGTCATCGCCGAACTGGGCGCCGCAGCCGTGGCACTCCCATTCGGCACTCCACGTCACCTCTCCGTCGCAGCCGCAGTCGTGCCCGGACGCCGCGGTGTCCTCGTCGTCCCACACTGCCTCGCCGGACGCGCCGCACTCCGGGTGCTCCCACACCCCGCCCCATGCCACCTCAGCGTTCACAGCTCTTCCGCCTCCAGGGCCTGCCGGCCGAGGGCCTGCAGCACGTAGAACTCCTCATCGCTGGTGGGGGCAGTCTGCTCCCAGACCATGGCGCCCTTGAGCAGGTAATCGCCCGGCTCACCGCTGTAGGGCCAGTCCGGGCGCACCGAGCTGTAAATGGCGTCGGTGCGGAACGCGAGGATGCTCCCGGCGGGCAGGTGCAGCGCACCGGCACGGGCGGGCTTGCCCGTCTCCGGGTCCTTCGTGCCGGTCGGCCCGGACAGCAGCGCGGCCCGGGCCGCCGACCACACGCCGGCCGCCCACTCCGGGTGCGCGTACGGGTCGCGGGCGAAGCCGCCGTTGCGCTCCCAGGTGACGTGCGTGTCCGTCAGGCCGGTCAGCCGGGCGCCGTCCGGGATCTCGGGGACCTCGCCGCCGGCGCCGAGCTTGAGCGAGCCGGTGGTGATGCGCGGCCGTTGCGCGAACGTGCCGATCCCGTACAGCAGGATCGACCGCACGGCGCGGGAGGCCAGGCGCGCGGCCTGCCGCTGCTGCTCGTCACCGTGGACCTCGCCCACGGCGCGCAGCGAACGCCACGCGTCCTTCAGCTTGTTCGACCAGTCCTTGAGCGGGTCGCCCTTCTCCCAGACCAGACCGTCCAGGATCTCGATCCGCCACGGCTGGAGCGGGTTGCGCAGCGCCAGGTTGACCTCGGCGCCGCCCGCCCAGGTGACGAAGGTGCGACCGCCCTCATACGGGTAGTGCCAGGACCGCTCCCCGGGTGCGGGCGCCGGCAGCAGCCCAACGTGGTCCCAGTCCTTCGGGATCGTCACCCGAACCTGCCAGTGGCTGGGGGAGAACAGCGCGTCGGCCTGTTCCTTCTCGCTCATGGCGGCGAACGCGGCCGCGGTCACCCGCTGCGGGATCCCGACGCCGGAGGTCCAGGTGTGCTTGGCGTAGGCGAAGGTGCGGTCTGCCTCGTACCAGCCGGGCACCCGCTCCGGCACGCGCGGCGGCGTGATCAGCTCGGTGCGGCCCTGCCCGGCGGTGGCGTGCAGCAGACCGCGGATCTCCTGCGACATGACCGGGTAGCCGTCCGCCCACTTCGCGCCGGCCTTGGCGGGGATGGTCCGCGACCACAGGTCCCGGCCCGTCTGCGACGGCGAACCCATCAGCACGACATCGTCCCAGTGCCGGCGCAGCGCCTTCCACAGTTCGACGAAGGCGGCGCGAACGGTGGCCGGGTCGACGCCAGCCGGATCGAACCACTCCCCAACCGACCTGATCTCGGTGTGCTGGTCCTTGCCGCGCTGCCAGCGGCCCACCGGGTTGCGGGGGTGGACCAGGTGCCCGGCCTGCCGGTCCTTGCCCCGCGAGGACTCCACCTGCCATCCCTCCGGCAGCGGCCCGTTCAGCCACTCGGCCACGGCGTCCTTGAGGAACTGATGGCGCCCGGCGTTCCGGTGCCATGGGTCGCCAGCCGTGATGTAGATGCGCTCCACATCCGCCGGGACCGTCGCGTACACGGCGGTGAGGATCTCCGCGACGCTCGCGCGCCCCAGATCCAGGGTGACCGTACCGGCCTGCCACACGAGCACGCCGGTCGCGGTGTCCAGGAAGGCCATCTGCCGCGTGGCCTGCTTGAAGTTGGGCCTCTTCGACGTCAGGTTCGGCTCGGCGTAGATCCACCGATCGCCTTCGGCGCCCTCGGGGATTGACGGCAGCGTCCGCTCCCGTGTCCCGTCCGGGAGGGGCGCCAGGGTTGGAGTGGCCGGCACCGCGGGCGAGGGGGCCGTCGTCTTGGCAGTGACGTGGTCACCGGCGGTCGCTGGCAGCTCCTGTTCCTGGTGCTCGCCCTTGCCGGCTCGCGCCTCGCCCTCGCCGGTGGCCGCCGCGCGCTGCGTGGGGGGACGCAGATCGGGCGCCGGGGCACCGGCCGGTTCCTTGATCGCCTGTGCTGCCGTCTGCGGGTCTGTCCGATCTTTGGTGGGGGAATTGGCCGACGTGGCCTCCTCAGGCGCGCCGGCGGGCGCTTGGGGGCCCAGAGAGGGCACCAGGGCGACGACGTCGATGACGGATACGCCGGCCGACGTCGCGATCCTCTCGGCCTTCGCTTTCTCGAACCCACCAAGGTCCACGATCTTCTGGTTCCGCAGGGCCTGCAGCTTCTCGAGCTCGCTCTGGATCTTCGCGAGCTGCCGCGCGAGGGGCTTGATCTCGTCCCGCACGTCGCGGAGCTCGGCCAGGCCTTCGCTGTAGGTCTTGTTGTCCATCTGCCTCATCCCCCTAGACCTGCGCCATGTCCTTGAAGCGGCTCATGTGGAGCTGCGAGGCGACTGTGATTGTGCACTTTGGGCCGCCCCTGTGCTTGGCCAGGATCAGATCGGCCTCGCCTGCCCGCGCGGACTCGACCTCGTACGCGTCCTCTCGGTGGACCAGGATCACAATGTCGGCGTCCTGCTCCAGGCTGTTGTGCGCGACGATGCCGTCCGCGATGAAATTGTGGGTTCCCTTCACTGTGGCGTCGTAGACCTGCAGCGGACCGAGGGGCTCGATCTCGGCAACCTCGTCCCAGAACACGTCATTGGTGGCGTGTTCGCGGAGGATGTCGGAGCCGAGGGCTTCGGCACACCGCATCAGGCGTTTCCGGGAGGGCTTGAACTTGTAAAGCGAAGTGCCGCAGTATCGGAGATTGATGGCGGCCTGGAACTGTCGTTCGGTAAGCCCGGCGCGCCTGCGCTCCTGCTTCACCAACTCCCAGACTTCCCGGGGGAGCGTGTCCACGTTGGTGTTGGTGCGACGTCCCTCGATCTCTGCGAGGAGCTGCTGTGCGCGCTGACCGCGTGCCCCGTGCACACCGATCTCCCGGCAGAAGGTCGTCATACCAGGGCCGCTGGAGATGATGACGCGGTAGCCAGGCCGTGTGGAGTTCTCCTCCTTGGTGGTGCAGAGGCTACCGGTGATCCCGAACCGCCCGAGCAAGCTCAGGATCGCGTCGGCCAGGGCGCGGCTCGTAGTGGCGTACGAGATCGACGGGATACCGGATGCCATGCTGGACGGCTCGGCAACCCGTCCATCCGTTACCCACAGATGCCGCAGGAAGATCGCCACTTCTCCGTTGGTGGCTCGGTAGAGCACGTTGGGGATCTGCTTGTCTTGAGAGCGCAGGTTCTCGATGCCGAGTTTCGTGAACCAGGCGTTGATCGGGTTCCGCTTGCCGTGAGTGCAGTGGTAAGGCGCCGGAAGGTAGACGTGCTCCCAGTTGCCCTGCTTCACCCTGCGGGGCGTGATTCCGAACTCCGCACGTGCCGCAGCTTCCACGAACAGCCGGTTCGCCTCATCCCCGGAGGTGTAGTGCACCGGTTGCTTCTGGAGCACGCAGCCGTCTCCGATCAGGTGAGCGAGAAGACCGATGCGATGCTCCGTCCACCCCAGGCCACTCACCAGCGGTTCAGGTGTACGGCGTGGTACGGCGATGCAGTCCTTGGGATTCAGCTCCTCCAGGGGTTTCCAGCCTTCGAACGTGAGGAACTTGTAGTTGCCGGAAGCCTTTACTTCGTGGCCGGAGCGCATCGTGAGGCGGAAGACCTCCTTGACACCGGAGGGGAAGACGTTGGTGACGGGTGCGGGAACGAGGCGGTGCTTCTCATCGAGCGACCACACCAGGACGCCTTCGTAGCCGTTCTCCATCAGCTCGGAGAAGGTGATCGGGGCGCCCGTGTCGGCGCGCATGAGCGTGGTGTCCGCCGTAAGGCAGCCGCTTTCACGCAGATCGGAAACCATGGGCTTCTTGTCGGCGCGCTGTTCCGGGCCTCGGGTGAGCTGGCAGAGCGCGATCACGGGCACGTCAAGCTCCTTGGCCATGAGCTTGATGTTCCGGGAGATCTCGGTGACTTCCTGCTGCCGGGTCTCGGCGTGGCGACCGCCATGGCGCAGCAGCTGCACGTGGTCGATCACGACCAGGCCGATGCCATGACGCTGCTTGAGTTTGCGGGCCTTGGCGCGGATCTCCATGACCGTCATGTCCTCGGTGTCGTCGATGAACAGCGGCGCGCTCTGGATGTCGGGCATACGGCGTGCCAGGCGGTCCCAGTCCTCGTCGGTCATCTGGCCGGACTTCACGTGCTGGAAGGCGATGCCGGCCTCGGCGGAGAAGACCTTGGCCATGAGCTCTTGGCGTCCCATCTCCAGCGAGAAGAACGCGGATGGGATCTTGTCTTTGATCGAGACGTGTCGTGCGATGTCGAGGGCGAACGTGCTCTTCCCCAGGCTCGGGCGCGCGGCGACGATGATCATTTGGCCCGGCATCAGGCCGGACGTCACGCCGTTGAGGTCGGTGAATCCTGTGCTCAGACCGCGCAGGCCCGCACCCTGTGTCGCTCGTTGCTCGAGCGCGGCCAGCCCGTCCAGGGCAGTGTCGGCGAGCGCGAGGGGATCACCCTTGGTGCCCTGCTCAATGACGGCGAATAGCTCAGCCCGGGCGCGATCGGCGGTCTTGGCGGGGTCTCCTTCGCAGGCGTATCCCCACTGCGTGATCCGCGTTCCGGCCTCGGTCAGGCCGCGGAACACCGCCCGCTCGCGGACGATGCCGGCGTAGTGCGCGGCGTTCGCAGCGGTCGGGACCGACTGCACCAGGGTGTGCAGGTAGGAGGCGCCGCCGACCCGATCCAGGGCGCCGGCCTTCTTGAGCTCAGCAGCGAGAGTGATCGGGTCGATCGGGTCGACCGGCTCGCCCCGACCGTACATGTCCAGGATCGTCTCGTAGATCGTCGCGTGGGCCGGCCGGTAGAAGTCACCGGCTCCCTTCAGCACCTCCGTGACGTCGGCGATGGCGTCCTTCGACAGCTGCATACTGCCGAGGATGGTCTGCTCGGCGCCGATGTCCTGGGGCGGGACGCGCTCGAAGTCGGTCGGCAGACGCCTGCCGTCACGCGCGGCCGGTACGAAGGCTTCGCCGCTGTAGCCGTGTCCGTCCTCGGGCGGCGGGTGCTCTCCCCGGAACGTCTGGGGGATACTCAAGGTGACTCCTTCGAGAGTTGAGCGGCGGCCGGGCCTTTCCAGGGGACTACCGGCCGTCGCGGCGTTTTTTAGTGATTGTCTACTCAGCCGTACGCGCTCGGCCGGTGACTGCGGGGTGGCACTTCGGGCAGCGCTCCTGCTCGTCATCACCCACATCGATCAGCCGCTCCATCAGCGTCCGCGGGCGCTCGCCCCGGTTGCACTCCCCGCACCATTCCGGGATGCCCGGACGGGCGGAGGGAATCATCGGCCCGACATTGTTGCCGCTGGTCGGGAAGATGCTGGACCTGCGCTCGAGCTGCTCCACGCGGTGACGCAACACAGCCTTGTGGTTGTCGGGGGGCCTTCTTGCCGTCCTCAGTCCGACACAGCCATAGGGCCAGCGAGCTATCCAGCGCCCACCCCGCCTCCAGCAGCGCCTCGGCGAGCTCTGCACCCAGATCCCTGGCCTGCTTACGGCCGACCGCCCAAGGGCGTTTCAGTTCAAGCAGGAACTCCGTCGCTGCCTGGACCTGCTCGTCGGTCGCATGCCGCACGGACTTTGCCTTCCCCCGCGCCGCAGGCGTCTGCTTGTTGGAGGAGGAGGTTCCTACCTCCCCCTGGGGGGTGTGTGGTGAGCACTCCCGCTTCCCGGAACGCCGGACACGGTGCGACCTGCAGGAATACGCCGTCGACCGCTTCCCGGAACGCCGGATGCGGCGTTCCCGGTTCCGGCGTTCCGGGAAGCGGTGTGACCTGCGCTTTTGCCATCCGTCTTGTCCGGTTCCGGCGTTCCGGGAAGCGGTTGCTCGGCGTGCGGGAAGTTCGGATCCTCCTGAGGCTCCCAGGGCTCCGCCGGCGGGGCGTAGTCGGGGTTGTACGCCGGCTGCCGGTACAGCTCGTAGCGCACCTTCCCAAACCGGCCCGGAGCGCCCTCCCAGTCCGTCCACTCTCAGGAGCCCGCGAAGGACTGCGCGATCACCTGCGCGCCACCGCGTACGACGTCGTCATGACCAACCGCCATGACAGCGATCCGCGGTGTGTGCAGCAAGAAGAATCTGTCCTCGCGCCGGAAGAGGGTCAGGTGTGCCCGAGCGCGACACCTGGCCTGATCGGACAACTTCAATGCACAGCATTGGCCGGCCCGACCGACGCGAACCGGGTCACCACCGGGCGCGCAGCACGCCGTCGCTGTCGGGCAGGGCGGCGCAGAGCAACGGGTGGCGTTCCCCGAGGTACGCGGGCAGGGCGCAGGCTGCGCGGGCGTCGGCCACCAGGTCTGCGAGTTCCTGGTACTCGGTGTCGTCGACGATGGCGTGGCTGATCGTCCCGTCCTGCGCCTCCCAGACGAATTCCACCGGTCCCATCGGGCGGGAAGAGCCCGCTCAGGCCGTGTCCCTCCGCAGGCGGCTCCACGCCGAAGTGGGCGAAGCCGGTGACTGCGGGCTCACGGATCTCGAGGCGGTCGATGCCTGAGGTCTCCGCGAAAGCCGCGATCGCCGCCAAGTACGCCGCTTCGACCGGCCCGTGGTCGCTCATCGTGTCCTCGGCGCCGACGTAGTGGCCACGCTCGTCACGGTCGGCGGGGTCGTACTTGGTGATCCGGTGGACGAAGGCCGGTGACACGCTGCTCCCTGGACGGTCAGAAGGGGTGCCAGCGTAGTCTCCGGTCCCGGTTCCGTAGTCGGGGGTGCGTAACCCGACGGCCGTCTGCCGGCCGGTCCCGAGAGAGAACCCGACAGCCGACGGCATGCAACGTCCACGAAGGAGGTCTGGTGCACGGTCACATCAGGCACGCCATGGCCACGGTTCTGCTCGGACTGTCGACGAGGTGCCGGAAACGCTGACGCGTCCGACGTCACCCAGATAATCGAACAGGTTTACGATGCGAGGGTGGCAAGCGAGTACGATTTTCCCAATGACCTGCGCCCAGCAGGAGCTTCACCAGAACCGGGCCCGCTACGTAGCGCTCTGCCGGGGGCTCCCTTGGTCCCTGGTCCCGCTCCCTGGGTACAACGACACGGACGTCTGGCGGCACCGCTCTCGGCCCGACTCGCCGGGCTACACGCCCGAGCAGGTTGCAGAGGAGAAGGAGTTGCGGGAGCGGCTGACTGAGCTGTCCATCACCGTGGCCACCCATCCGTACTGGGAGACCTTCACTGGCGAGGACCGCGTGGCCGCGCGAATGGCACTGAAGCAGCAGACCCTGCCCGATGGGGAGGCGTAGCTGTGGACCATGGCGGACGGCCCCGTGGCCCGGTGGGCGGCGGCCCGGCTGATGTGGACGAGCTGCCACCGGATCTGTCGCGGCTGCGGGTACTGGAGACCTGGCTGACTCTCTATCGGGACCGGGTCCGACAGCGGATTTCAGTGCTGGAAGCCGAGCAAGCCAGGCGTCCCACGGAACCACCGAGGCTCCCGGACTGGGTGATCGAGTACGGCATCGGGCAAACACCGTCGGCCGTTCATATCGGCGCCTGCAGCATGATCGGGAAGCGCGGACGGGGAGTCCCGCGGGATGCGGCCCGGCGCGCTCTTGCTGAAGGCGTGGTCGCCTGCACCTTCTGTCCGCCGGACAGTGAGCTGGGCTTCGTCGGCGCCAGTCGGCTCGGTCCCAGGCCCCCAGCTCACGCTCGCGCTCGACGGGGAGCTGGACTTCCACGAGGTCCTCGGGGGCGATGCGGAGTTCCGCGATGGCGCGGCCGGCGCGCCTCACGTCCCGGTCGTCGTACGTCCACCGTGCCTTGTGCTTGTAGCTGCGCAACGCGAAGTCGCCGATGACAGTGGCCGTGTTGGCGGAAGAAGTCGGTACGGAGCAGAACGTCGGGGGCCACGAGGACGCCGCAGTCCTGCGTGATGTCGGCGAAGATGACGCGGGCTGACTTCGGGCTGATGAGCATGGCGGGATGGTGGCAGCAGGATCTGACATCAGACGAAGGCGGCGCGATCCTCAGCGAGCGGACCGGCCGCTGGGCCTACCTGACGCCGACCGCGTCGGCCGCGGTGATGCTCCTGCTCGCCTCCACCAGCCAGAAGGAGGCCACCGGCCAGTACGCCGAGCGGTATGGCATCGGCGTGGAGCAGGCCGCCGCCGAGGTCCGAACGGTCGCCGAGGCACTGGCCGCGCAGGGCCTCGCCCTGGGCGGCCAGGCACCTGCCCCGACGCGCCGCCGCCGGTGAGGGTGGCGGTCGTGACCAGCATGGAGGCGTACTCCACCGTCCGCACCGGCACCTTCCCCGAGCGCCTGGCCGCCGCGGCCGGGCTCGCGCTCGGCCTGGTGCTGCTGCGGCTGCCGTTCCGGCACACGGTCCGGGCCGCCCGTCTCGCCCGGCGCCTGGGCCGGCGCGAGCTGGACGCGGCCCGGGCCGAGGCCCTCGTCGGCGCAGTACGGCACACCGCCCGCTGGTGGCCCGGGCGTGCAACGCGTTGCCACCCGGGCGGGGATGACCGCGAGCGGGGAACGGCTCCGGGAGCACATCGGCTGGCTGACGACGTGGGTCTGCGAGCTGTACGCCGTGTCCGCCTGGACCTGGGAACCTGAGCAGATCACCATCTTCCTGTTGCACCCCGGCTGTCCGCGATCAGGGAGACCGTCCTTGGCTTCAGTTCAGGATGAACATTCCGATCTCCGGAGACGACCCGGCCGATCAAATCGAACACCTTGAGGCGCGTCTCACGGCCGAAAGTCCCCCCTTAGTGGCTGTTGTCGTTCCTGGAGTTCAACTCGGCGTCTCCGTCCGAGGCATGGCTTATGTTGCCTGTTCCGCGCACCCTCCAGCCAGGCACCTGAGCAGCTGCGAAATCAGCAACACAGCGGTACCAGGCAACCCATTCGCCGCAGCCTGAGCAGCGCTGACCGACCGTCGAGCGCTTACGCTCGAGGGCAAGGCCAACGTCGCTCTGCTCGGCCCGCCCAGGGTCGACAGGACGCACATCGCCGTCGCCCCCGCGGCCTGCCGAGCCGGCTGCTCGATCGGGGCGGCCGGCCGGAGGTCTATTGCCACCGGGCCATGCTCACTGCGATCCGGTATCTCGTGGACAACGGGATCAATTGGCGGGCGATGCCCGTCGACTTCCCGCCGTGGGACCGCACCTACGCATTCTTCCGCCGCTGGCGCGACAACGCCTGGTCAAGGAGTTCCACGACCGGCTGCGCGCGAGGGCCCGCGAGGAGCTGGGGCGGGACGCGCAGCCGACGGCCGGTGATCGACTCGCGGTCCGTCAAGGCGGACGCCGCCGTCGGCGCGGACAGCCGGGGCTTCGAGGCGGCAAGCTCGTCAACGGCCGTTATCTTGAGCCCGCACCGGGGTGTCCTTCATTGTGCGTGAAGCAGTCTGAAGTTCGCCCGTCTCCCTTGGCGGATGCGGTTATCTGCCGCTGTCCATCACGCAGGAGCTGGAGGTGCGATGCGTGTACAGCGGGTGTTGGCGCCCGACTCGATGGCGGAGTCGTGGACACCACTGGGGAACGATCTGCGTCCGGTCGGTCCGGTGGAGTCGTTCCTGTCCTACTTGACGGCGATCGAGCGGTCGCCGAACACCATCAAGGCGTACGCCCACGACCTGAAGGACTGGTGGGGCTACCTCGACGGCCGCGGCCTGGACTGGACGACGGTTGATGATCCGCACCGCGCCGCCTCGACGGTCCAGCACCGCCTGTACGAGGTCAGCGACTTGGGTCTTCCCCGCGCCCGGCCGGCCGGCGACGGTCACGACGACCGGCCGGTCCTGGCGAGCAGCGCCTTTGGTCCATGCCGGAAGGATCACCCGGGTCAGAACGTCGCGGCTTTCGTCGTCGGACAGCATGGCCGATACGACGTCCCTGTCTCTCACCGGTTCTCCTGGGCAGCCACGAGCGTCTCTTGCTGATCTGCAAGTCCTGCTCTTCGTAGGTGTCTTCGTGTGCTGGCCAGCCGCCAGAACGATAAGACAACTATATCACATGTGCATCACGATCGCGGAATATGGCATGCCTGAAGGTGTCTGTTGTGCTGCCTGGCTGATGCGTGACGGGGGACGGCCTGGCGATTCGCGGGCACGCAAAAGGCCGGCGCCCAATCCGCCGAAGCGGGTGGCAAGGGCGCCGGCCAACCGAAAACACACACTCCGCGGGAGAACCCGAGAGGCGGTCTCATTGGTGAGTGTATCCGTCCGGCGCCACGTGAGGTACGCGCTTCCTTGTCGATGGTGACGTGAAGGGGTTATTGTTGTCTCGCTGGTGTGTCGTGGCAGCACGCCGGCACCGAACACACCTCACGCAAGGAGAAGCTCATGCCCGTCTACCTCGCCCGGCGAGATGCCGACCACCACGTCCAAGAGCTCGAAGCCCCCGCCGTCACCGACGCCGCCGAGCGCGCCTCCGGCTTGAGCGCGCAGCTGGCCTGGCCGGCCAGCGCCGCGGCCGCGTCCGCCGGACTTGCCGAGCTCGCCCGTGGCCTGGCCGATGCCGATGTCATCGCGCAGTGGCACCCCGACGGCCTCCTCCTGCCGGACCTCGCCTCGGGCCCGGGCGACACCGCCGGCATCCGCGTGACCACCACGCGCCGTGCCCCGCATGCCCTCTATGTCATCACCGCCGCCGACCTGGTTCCGCTCACCCACGCCGCCGTCGCCCTCGCCTACCGCCGAACTGCCTGCCGGACCCCTCAACCACCTGACGCCCGCCCTGGGCGGGGCACCCTCGCCGGCGCCCCGCCCGCACCGTGATGGAGAAACGAAGAAGATGATCCGCGCCGGACGCCTCAAGTACGCACAGACCATGGCCGACCTGGCCGCCCAGCTGGGCATGCCGCTCGGCACCTTCCGCAACAAGAAGCCCCACACTCAGGAGGGGCACCCCGCCCCGATCAGCTCGCCGACCTCGAGGGCGCTGCTGTGGGACAGCGAGCAGACCGAAGCCTTCCACGCCGGCCAGCCCGTTCCGGCCCTGCCGGAGGTCGACGACGAGGAGGACCTGCTGGACCGCCACGAGGCCGCCGCCGAGCTCGGCGTCTCGCCGGCCAGCTGGAACAAGTACAAGGGCGACCCCAAGCTGGCCGAGCACGTGATCCTCGTCCCCGAACAGGACGGTACGGAGCACTGGCCGCGCCGCGTGGTGCGCGAGTACAAGGCATCCCGGCCCGGCCGCGGCGCAGGCGGCGGCCGCCGCACCGGCAGCGGCGACATGATCCCGCGCGATGAAATCCTGCCCCGGATCGCCGAACTCCTCGACGACGACCCGGCCATCACGCTCACCGAGGTCGCCGACATCCTGGGCATTGCGAAGTTCCCCACCGCCCAGGCCGGCCTCGCGCAGCTCCGCGGCCGACGCATCGCCGACCTGGTCGAGGTCACCCCCGAGCTCAGCCCGCTCGAGGCCGCCGAGCGCCTCGGCTACCCCACCGTCACCCACCGCGGCGCCGCGACGATCGCCGAGGCTGAACTGCGCATCCGCCGCGCCCGACCGTACCTGCAGCAGGTCGCCGACGCCCTGGCCGAGGCCGGCGTCGCCGAGCCGGTCCAGGTTCAGGTGCGCCAACTCGCAGGCGAGCACCTGGCGGCAGCCGTGCCGCTCGCCGCCGGTCAGAGTTCCCCGGCGCTGGTGTGGGACGAGCGGTACGGATGGCGCACCGCGACCAGCCGGCGCCACCCGATCGGCAAGGACGCCGGCACCGCTCCGGAAGGCGAGGGCATCCGCTACCTCGGCAGCGGCACCCGGCCGGAGCCGGCCGAGCTGCTCGAGCAGCTCGCCGACGGCCGCAAGGGCTGCAAGCGCCCCAAGGTCTGAAGCCGCGGAGGAGTCATCCGGCCTGCGGGTAGCTCGCCGCGGGTCCCACGGTGCCGGAGGCCGCCGGTACTGCACCTGGCGATGCCCGCCTGCGCCATGCCGCGGGCAGTGAGCGTGAAGCTGCCACGGCGTAGCGCAGGGATCGTGGAACCAGGGTCCGAGATCGGTGTCTGTACGCGCAGCCGTCCGTACAGGTCGGGATCCGGTTGGCGGTCCACCAACGGTTGGTCGTCCACCGGCCCAGTCGGCAGGATGACGCGCGCCCGACAGGAACCCGCTGGTCACGCAGTTGGCGGTACAGCTAGGGTCGCCGTATGCAGCGCACGACCGTGGACGGAGTGACTGTCCTGTGGAAGCAGGGGCCCGCGCCCCTCACAGCGACCCTCACCTTCGGATGTGGTGTGCGTGACGAGACGTACCGGACCCGAGGGGTCACGCACCTCATCGAGCACCTGGCGATGAGCTCGCTGCCACGGCTCCATCACGACCACAACGCGTCGGTGGACCTGGAGGCGACCCGGTTCACGGCTTCCGGCCGGCCAGAGCAGGTACGCGCGTTCCTCGAGACCGTGTGCGGGGCGCTGTCGGACCTGCCGTTGGAGCGCATGGAGAAGGAGGCCGGCGTCCTGACGGCGGAGGGCTCCGCCGGCGCGGGACGCAGTGCGTCGTTCCTGCTGAACCAGCGCCACGGGATCAGAGGGGCGGGGCTCGCCCTCTACCGCGGTCCCGGCTACGACCGGCTGACGGTCGACGCGGTGCGTGCCCACGCCGCCACCTACTTCACCCAGGGCAACGCCGTACTGCAGCTGACGGCCCCGCCGCCCGACGGCCTGCGCCTGCCCCTCCCCGCTGGCACGCGCCCCTTGCACCAGCCTGCTCCGGCGCGCTCCGGCCCCGCCTGGGAGGAGTCGCCCGTAGGAGGGGCCGCGATCGCGCTCGTGACACCCGTCGGATCGATGGCCGCCAGGCTCGGCTTCGCGCTGCTGACGCACCGGCTCACCGAACTCGCTCGGCACCACCGCGGTCTGAGTTACGCCGTCGACACGGAGTGCGTGCTGCGAGACAGCCGTACGCAGGAGACCATAGTCGAGGTGGACGCCCGTGCCGGGCAGGAGACGGAAATCGCGGAGCTGCTGTGGGCCGAGGCGGTCCGCCTCGCCACGGACGCATGCACGAAGGCGGAACTCGACGAGGAGATCGAGGGCTTCCGCGAGGCGTACGGGGACCCGCGCGCCGCGGAGCCCGAACTCGACCTGGCTGCCTGCGCCGAACTATTCTCACTGCCCTACCGCGACGCGCAGACCCGGATCACCGCCCTGCAGGCGGTCACCCCAGAGGAAGTACGGGCCTGCTTCGAGAAGGCCCTGTCCGGCGCGCTGCTCGCCGTGGCGGAGGACGTCGAGCCCCGTCTGGCGTTCCCCGACGGCAGGGTTCTGCCGAAGGGCGGGTGCGGGAGGTCCGGTGAACTTCCCGCAGGCGAGGTGTTCCGTCCGCCGCTGTTCGCCCGGGCGTTGTTCCGCGAGGCGCGGGCCGCCCGCCTGGTGCTGACCGCTTCGGGCATGGTCGAACGGGACGGTGACGGAGAACTGCACGAGATCCGTTTCGATGAGCTCGCCGGCGTGGAACGGGACGGCGATGACCGCACGCTGTTCGGCGCGTGCGGATGCGTGATCGTCGTCTCCCCGGACATGTACAACAGTGCCGACCGCTTGGTGCATGCGGTGGACGCCGCAGTTCCCGCCGGTCTCTCGTACGAGGTGTCGGAGCTAGCACCACGGGACTGCGACGACGCGTGAGGTCACGTGCGGGCAGCGGCCGGATTCCTGCGCAGCGCTTCTCCAGGAATGCGCAGGCCTCCGGGAGAGGCTGGCACCACCACGTCACCCTCGTCTCCGTCGCATACGCCTTCTGCACCCTCCAGCGCATCACACGGTCCCCGAAAGAGACGGCGTCGGCCTGAGTCTCTACCAGGCCGCCCGCGCAATGCAGCTACTCCTCGCGGTCCGGACCGGCGCCTGCCCCACCTGTCACCGCGACATGCCAGAACCGATACCGAACTGACCAAGCACTACTAAGAGTTGTCCCGTAAATGATCTTTGAGTTGCCTCGGGCTGGTGGGCTGCCGTACCGGCCGTCCGCCTATCCGGCGAGGGCGAGGTTGTGCATCCGGGCGATGCCGAGCATGGCGTGGTGGATGCCGTCGCCCTTGAGACGGCAGTCGCGGAGGATCTTCCAGGTCTTCATGCGGGCGAAGACGTGCTCGACCCGGGCCCGGACCTGCTTGTGGGACCGATTGTGTTCCTCTTTCCACTCCGGCAGTTCAATCTGACCGCGCTGCCGGCGGTGCGGGATGGCCAGTCCAGTGCCCGGGTATCCGCCGTCGGCGATCGTGAGGGTCTTGCCGACGGCGGCCTTGGCGCCGGACTCCTCCCACGCCTTGCAGTCGTTGCGGTTCCCGGCCAGCGGCCGGCCGACCACGACGACCAGGCGGGTGTCGGCGTCGATGACGACCTGGTGGTTGGTGGAGTACCGGTAGTTCTTGGACCGCTCGGCGATGGTGTGATCCCGGGTGGGGACCAGGGTGCCGTCCACGATGAGCACGGTGTCCTTGGCGAACCGCTTGCGGGGCCGAAGGGCAAGCATCGGCCCGAAGTGGTCGATGATCCGGTCCGCCGCCGACTTCGACACCCCGAACAGCGGCGCGAGCTGCCGCATCGTCAGGTTCGTCCGCCAGTAGGCCGCGACCAGCAAGGCACGGTCCTCCAGCGGCAGGCTCCACGGCCGGCCCTTGCGGACCGCATCCGCACCCTCACGCCGCAGAACCGCCACAAGCTTCCCCAAGGCACGTGGGCTCAGACCGGTGAACGGGGCTATCTAGGTCGGCTGCGACGCCGTGATCACAGCAGTCACACGGAGATCATCTCCTGGCCCGGGAGGTCCGCGTGATGTCGCGCAGAATTCGATGGTGCGGGCACGGCTCTGGCGTCAAGAATCACCGGATGCATGAAGTGAAGCTGTCCGACGGGATCATCACTCTGTCCCCTCTCCGCCTGGACGATGTGGAGGCGCACCTCGCGGGGGAGGACGAGCTACTCGTTCGTTGGCTCAACGGCGGTGCCGGCACCCGAGAGGGCGCCGAAGCGTACTTCCGGCACTGCCGGGAGCAGTGGGACACCGCCGGGCCGCTCCGCGCGTTCGGCATCCGGATGGGTGCCGACGAGGTGCTCACGGGCACGATCGACTTGCGGTTCGCAGGAGAAGGTCTGGCGCCCGGCCAGGTGAATGTCGCCTACGGCCTCTATCCGTCCTGGCGGGGGCGTGGCCTGGCTACCCGCGCGGTCCTGTTGGCGTCCCAGTACGCGGCGACTGAAGGCGGGGCGGAGGCGGTAATCCAGGTAGAGCCGGAGAATCCCGCATCTGCCGCAGTCGCGCAGCGGGCAGGGTTCACCCCCGGCAAGCCGACGCACAGCAAGGACGGCACACGCTTCGACTGGTACACACGGGACCTGCACGCCGCCGCCCGGTGACAACCAACAGTTACGGGACAGCCCTTCGCCCGGCAGCTTGCCAAAGAGCAGCGCCAGCGCCGGGCAGCTGGCCGACTCCTGCGCCATTTCGACGGCTCGGGCGGTCCGTGAGGTCTGGGCAAGCCTGCCGGCGTGCCGCCGGAAGAGGGTTGCACCCACAGTTGTCTGCACAGTTGTCTGCACAGGCGGACCCAAAGTTGCGCCGGAGGTACTACCGGAGGTGTGAACCCCCCTTTTCGTGATCTCGAGCGTTTTCCCTGCTCAGACCCCCTGGGTAAGCCCATTTCCTGCGCCGACACCTCTAATTCGTTAGTAATTAGAGGTTCTGGTTCTCGGATGGGCCCGGGGCGGCGTTGTCCAGCCCGGGGCAGGACGTGTGTGGTCCGGTCGGTGCCGTGGTGACCCCTACGACACCTCCGACCGTCGAGGTCTGTTGAAAGACTGGTGGCGCTGGGCGCCGGCCGGTCCTCGCACGTTCTGCCCCAAGGGCCAGTCGGGTTCGGGACCCTTGATAGATGAGCTGCCGTACGGTGACGCGTTCTTCCTCACGAGCCTTGAGCTCTGGACACGGCGTGCGCCCGTGCGGCCTTGCGGTGCCGCGCACCCCGCGCTGCCGCCGTCTGCACAAGGTCGTCGACCAGAACGGCGCACCGGTCGACACGGAACCGCACTGCCCCGGAACGGACTCCCGGTGCCGCGGCAAGCAGCAGAAGGACAGGCCTGGCGCTCGCTAAGGACCGTCTATGAAGGCCCGCGTGAGCGAGCCGAACTCATCGTCAGCGGCTTCGCCGAGCGCTTCCCCGAGAAGGTCCGGCTGGTCACCGGCGCCACCTCCGGAATCCGGCGTGCCCACTACCTTCCCGACACCGAAGGCCTGCCCCGCACCGAAGCGTTCATCGTCGCCGCGCCCGCCGGAGTCGCTGACAAGCAGCGGCCCGGCTTCGAGAAGAAGTGGAACGAGCACACCGGCGGCAAACCCGTCTTCCCGCCGCTGCGCGCTATGCCCCAGCCGGTGCGCCGCAAGAGGTCGAAGGGCGAACCCGTGCCGGTGCTGCGCGCCCGGGTGATCGGAGATGTCGTGCTGATTGCGGGACACCCCTTGGCGTCCGTGATGAGTGAGGGATATGGTTATCTCGTTGTTCGGGGTTCCGGCCAGCACCTCCCCCTCTCCCATCTCAAAGGAGTTCGCCATGACCGTCGCCACCGCCACCACCACCTCCCCGGTCGTCCTGGCGGCGGGCACGGTCGTGCGCGCCCCGCGCTACATCGACGGCAAGAGCACCGGCCTGCGCAAGGCCGTCGTGCTCGGCCTGTTCAGCGAGAACGACCCCAACGGTGGGTACCGCGTGTACTTCTACACACTCGGCCCCGCCGCGTTCGAGCCGCGCACCGTCGGATTCGTCTTCCCCAGCGAGGCCACTGCCGTCGGCGCGATCGAGGACATGTCCGAGCGCACTGTCACCAAGCTCTACAAGGGGCTCGGCGAGTTCCCCGGGTCCGCAGCTGTGCGGTACCGCGCGGGCCGCTGGGCCTACCACCTCCGCAAGGCCCGCCTCGCCCGATAGGGCCCCGCCGGAGGGCGGCGGACCACCGCCCTCCGGCTCCGCCCACCACTCCTCACGGCGGCAGTGGCAGCCGCCAACAACCGGAAACCACCAACGCGACGGGCAACAGCCCGCAGAAAAGAGAGAGCCATGGCCTCTACCCCGGAAGAAGACGAGCGCTGCGGCTGGCTCGTCGAGTTCGACACCGAAGACGGCCCCGCAACCCGCGATTGCGGTGCCGCCGTCCGCACCACGCACGCCGGATGGTCGTGCGAGCGCGGGCACTCCCACACCTACGCGGACGTACGCGCCGCCGAAGGGTGGGACTACGCCCACGACGAGGCCGAGGCCGCACTGCTTGGCCGGGCGGGCATCTACGCAGTCGGCATGGACGGACACCCGTTCTGACCCGTTTCCCCGCGCAACGCCGAGGCGCCCTCAGGGGCGCCTCGGCCACCGCCACCATCTTCTACGGCTGGTCGACACCGCTGGACGCCGCTGCCGACGCGGCCTTGTGTGCCGGCCACGTCACCGCGTGGCTCCAGGGCTACCTCGGTCACTTCCCGCCTCGCCCGCAGCGGTTCTGCGCCTCGAGCTGACCGCACCATCCCAGCCGGGCGGCAGTGGCAGCCGCCCGGCGCCGAGAACACCACCGCGCACCCGTGAGGACTCCCATGGACATCAACGACCGCCTGCAGCTGCTGGAAGCTGTTCGGCGCGCCGACCAGGCCGACGCCGCGTACACCGCCGCCGGCCGCGCCTGTGCCCGGGCAAGCCAGGCCGCCGTGGACGCGCTCACCGGCAACGGCCGCTGCGAGCAGCAGCTGGCCACCCCCCGGGGCCGCGCCCAGAGGCGGGCCGCCGCCGACGTGCTGGAAGCGGCACGGGCCACGTACGCCGACCGCGGCCGCCGCAGGCAGACTGCCAGGCCAAGGTGCGCCGCGCCTTCACCGCGGCCCGTACGGCCAACCGCGAGCTCGCCGACCTCCACGCCCCGCACGCCCGCGGCCGCGCCACTGGCGGCAAGCGCCGGTCGGCCGTCGCGGCCGGCGTCCTGGACGAACTGGCCGCCATGCCCCTGGAGCTGATCCGCGCCGCCGACGCCATCCTCGTGCACTCCAGTGCTGGCAAGGGCTCGCTCGTGATGCTCCACCGGCTGGCTACCTGGGCGGCCCGGGTCGGCTGCAAGGACAAGGTCGTCGTTGTCCACTGCGACCTGGGCGACACCTCGGAGTGGCCCGGCGTGCGCGAGCTCGCCGAGCGTCGGGCCGAGCGCTACGGGCTGCGTTTCGTCGCCGTGGACTCCGGCGGCGGCCTGCTCGGCCTGGTGGAGAAGCGGGGCATGTTTCCCGACGCAGCCCGAAGGCTCTGCACTTCGTCTCTGAAGCGCGACAAAGCCAACGTGCTGCTCACCGAGATCGTCGCCGCCCTCGGCCTGGACCGGCAAGCGATCGTCATCAACTGCCTCGGTGTCGGCCGTCACGTAATTCCCCATCCTCGATCGGTTCCGCGTCACGTAATTCCCCACCTGCGTGGCCAGAGTTCCCCAGGGGGATCGCCATCGTGCACGTACATTGACACGCCTCCGGTCGTGGTCGATCTTGAGTCGCTGGGCGGGTGCGCCTGGAGGCCGCCGGTACACCGTGGGGCGGGTCGCTTACGTGCTCGGTGGTGTCGTGCGCAAGCCTTCGAGGAGGGCGGCGAGGTAGCGGTGTGCGGTGTCGACCCGGTCGGCGGGGGTGCCGCCGTGGACGCTCACGGCGTGGGCGATGCCGCACATGAGCGGGACGAGGTCGGCGGCGGCGAGGTCGGGGCGGACCACTTCGGCATCGCGGGCCCGGGCGAGGAGGGTGGCGCCGGCCGATGCCAGTGACTTCTTGAGTTCCGTGGTGCGCGGCAGGGCGTCCGTGGCCGCGGCGGCGACGGGGGGCAAGGCGGCGTCGGTGACCTGCGCCTCGACGGTGTGGAAGAGGAAGCCCGTCAGGCTGCGCCAGGGGTCGGCATCGGTCAGCGCCTGCTGGCCGTGGGCGGCCAGGGCCTCCAGGCATGGCGCGGCGACGGTCTCCAGCAGCGCCTCGGGCGTGGCGAAGTGACGGTAGACGGTGCCGACGCCGAGCCCGGCCCGGCGTGCGACGTCGTTGAGCTGCAACGGTGTGCCCTCGTCGACCAGGTCGCGGGCGACGGAGACGATCCGCTGCCAGTTGCGGGCCGCGTCCTTGCGTAGAGGAGTCGTCATGAGGCCATGCTAATCGGATGGTTCATCCGGATGGTTCCGCCGCCCGCCGGGTACCCGCAGCGCCGCGCCGCCCGCTCGACGCTCAGGCGGGGGCGAGCGGCGCGTGCCGTTCGCTGAGTCGGCGTACGGCTTCGGCGACGCGGGGGTCGGCCGCCGCCCGGTGCGGGGCGACCGGGTGCGCCTGGGCGCCGATGACGATGCCGGTTCGGCCCGTCAGCGTCTCGTCGGTGGCGGCCGCGATGGAGGGCCTGGCTGCCGCGGAGGCCGGACCCGAGGTCGAGCGTTCGAATGTGCGGCGCACCAGGGGCCACAGCAGCCGCAGGGCGGGGGAGACGATCTTCGGGTCGGTCATGGTGCCGTTGGTCATGTCGGTCGCGGCGCCTCCGGGATCGGCGGCGAAGACCGAGACGCCCGTGCCGTCCAGCCGGTCTGCCAGGTCCAAGGTGTAGGCCAGGTTGGCGAGCTTGGCGCGACCGTACCAGTGGAAGCCGTAGTAGCCGCCCGGCGGCTCGACGGCGTCGAACACGCGCTTGGCCACGGCGACCGCGCCCGACGTCACGTTCACGATCCTGCTCGGCGCACCGGCCGTGAGTGTGGGCAGCAGCAGCTCGGTCAGCAGGTAGGGCGAGAGGTGGTTGACGACGAACGACGCCTCGACCCCGCCCCGGGTCTGGCGCTCGGCGAACATCGCCCCGACGTTGTTGACCAGCACCGTCAGCGGTTCCCCCGAGGCGGCGTGGTCGACCGCGATCGTCCGGGCGAGCGCACGTACCTGGTCGAGCGAGGCGAGGTCCGCGGACAGGAACCGGGCCGGGTGCACCGGGCCCGTCGCGTTGATCCGCTCGACGGCCTTGGCTCCCCGTTCGGCGTCGCGCCCGATCACCGTGACCGCGAACCCGGCGACGGCCAGCCCCAGCGCCGTCTCCAGGCCGATGCCCCCTGTTCCGGCCGTGACCACTGCTGTCTTCTTCATGTGCGCCTCCACCCCAGCAACCAATCGGATAGGTCATCCGCTCAGCCGGACGGTAGCACACATTCGGATGAGCTATCCGGTTGAGGCTTCGGCGGCAGCGGCAGTCCGCCGACAGGAGACAGACGGATGCCTGGGGAATTACGTGACGTTTGCCCTGGGGAATTACGTGACCGTCGACACTCGGCATCCGCGCCGCCGAATCCACCGCTCGCCGCCAGCAACTTCGGCTGTTCATCGATACGCGCACCAGCGACGGCAAGCGGCTTGTACTGACGTGGCGCCCGATCTTCATCCTGTCGAACTGGGAGGTCTGGGAAGAGATCGCTTCCGAGGGCCTGGAGTACCACCCGATCTGCGACACGCTCCTTCCGCGGCTGAGTTGTGTGTACTGCGTCCTGGCCGGCCCTGACGCGCTCGTGCCGCTTCGCTCTCGGTCGCTCGCTCCCGACCACGTACGTGGCCCTGGAGCAGAGGATCGGCCACACGTTCAAGCAGGACCTGCGACTGTCTGCCGTCGTGGCCGCAGCCCGAATGCTCGACGCCCTTGACGGCCAACTGCAGTGGGCCCGTGGCGACGCGATCCGCCACCAGCTCGGCGAGGCCGCAGTCGCCGACTACCTCAGCCACCTGGCCTTGGCCGCCTGATCCTGCCCCCGGGCCCGCCACCTGCCGCGGCGGGCCCGGCCTGCCTCCATGCGAAGGACACCGCCGTGAACACCAGCCCCGTTTCCGCCGGCGACGGCCCCGTCGTCGTGGTGCCGTGCAGCGCTGCCAAGCTCGCCACGACCGTCCCCGTCCCGGCCGCGGACCTCTACGTCGGTCCGTTCCACCGGCTGTGCCGACGGGCCGCGCACGCCATCGCCGGCAGCGTCGGCACCGTCCTGGTCCTCTCCGCGGCCCACGGCTTCGTGTCGCTCGACGAGCTGCTGGCCCCGTACGAGCTGCGCATGGGCGAGCCCGGCAGCGTCCGGCCCGACCAGCTGCGCGCCCAGGCCGGCCGCCTCGGCCTCCACCACGTCGCCAGCTGGTCGTCCTCGGCGGCCGCGCCTACGTCGATGCCGTCGCCGCCGTCCGGCCGGACGTCCTGCGCCCCTTGGATGGCTGCCGCGGCATCGGACAGCAGCGCGCCCGGCTGTCCCGCATCGCCGCCGCCGCGAGGCCGGCGACTGGCACGCAGCCGCCCGGAGGAACCTTTTCGACCGGATGATCGGCCAGCTCTACCACTGCCTCCGGAAGCAAGAACTCTTCGACGAGCAGTCCGGGTTCCCTGAACCGCCCTCGGCGGCGGAGGCAGTGGCTGCGTGATCAGCGAAGACTTCTGTCGGCGTGGTTGTTGAAGAACCGAGTCGGCTACCCGCAAACATGCTGACGACCGCCCACTGGTTGACCGCGTGGCAGAACGTCGATTTACGGCTTGGACGGTACGACCGACGTGGGCAGGTCCAGGGCGCGGGCGACCGCGGAGGTAACGGAGGCGGCGTGGTCGGGCAGGTGCCGAGCAGCCCAGTCGGCTGTGAGGGCAGCGAAGCCAATCAGGTCTCGCTCGGCGCCGGCGAGAAGACGGCGCAGTTCGGTGACGGATGCCTCGATGACCGGGCTGTCGCTCTGCTCGGCGTCAACGGTCAACCGGACCCTCTCGCCGAAGCGCTCGGCGAGAGGGTCCGGGTCGTGGCCGAAGGAGGCACTCCCGCTGCCGTCGAGGACCTCGTGCCAGTCACGCCAGTCTTCCAGCCCGCTGCAGCAGCCCGGAAGGAACGAGATCCCCGTGGAGCCGTCCGTGACCCGCAGGCCGCCGGCCGCGAAGAGGTGGTCGAGGGTGAGCAGCCCGTGGAGGAAGGATCTGAGTGGGTCTGCGGGCCGAGGCGGGCGGTCGTCCTCGTCGGGGTGTGGATCGATGTTGTTGCAGTCGGCGATGCGCATCAGCGCTGTCCCGACCTCAGCGGGATCGAGCTGGCCACTGAGTGGCAGGAAGCTGTACGGCTCGACCTCAGCGACAGGCCATAGGGCGAAGCCGTCAGGGATGGAGATCTCCAAAACGGGCTGCATCACGATCACCAGGGCAGTGTTCCTGAACCCCGCTCATCTCGCCTCTCAGTTTGCCCGAACCCGCGCTGAGCACCGGCCCCGACGACGACCCGGATGACGAGGACGACACCCAGCACTGGGTCGTGGGGTGGATCGACGACCGCGGCAGCGGGCAGCCGGCGTCCCGCGAAGCCCAGCGGGACTGATCGTTCTCAAGGCCGGGGCCATCGCCTTGGCCCTGCCCCGGCCGGAAGCGCGGCCCTGAGCACCACTCTCCCACCGTCGACGAAGCCTGTCAGCGGCTTCATGCACCAGGTGCCGGGGCAAGCCAATCCGGAAAGGTCAGCAGTCATCGTCATCTTGCCCACTGTGGGCAGAACTCCACGTGGAGCTGTTCCCAGTTGTGCTTATCCAGTTCGTCCCATTCGTACATGCCTCGGCAAATGTGGTAGTTGCAGGCGCCGGGAAGGTAATGCCTGGTCGCGGCATGAGGAGGTCCGTCCTTCGTTACGGCGAATATCTCCTTCGCTCCCTCTCGGAAGGCCGCGGGTCCGCCGGTCAGCAGCAGCGTCTCGGCGTAGACGTGCTGGTAGAGCAGGATCTCGTTCGGCTCCTTCGGATTGTCCGGAACGTTGTAGTCAGCCTCAAGGTCGGGAAGGTCTCGCTCCGGGACACTCGCGGTGTGTAGCTCGCGGGGAGCATTGGCCGTGTTGAGATGCTCCCGGATCTGCTTCCAGCGGGAAGGACGCAGCTGCACTGCGCGGGGCGCCAGCACGAGGTCGAGTGGCTGCTCGTCTTCCCAGCCGACATCGGGCGCGGTCGGAGTGGTGCGCATCGGCAGGTAGACCAACGATCGTGGCGATCGCGCTGCGAGCAGCCATAGGGTGCCGATGCGTCTGCCATCGGTGCGGTCCACGTACATGTCGTAAGAGTCACGGGCCTTGTAGAGCGCCCCGTTCTTCAATGGTCTGGCCGGCCGGATCACGCGGTACTCCGTA
The DNA here is from genome assembly GCF_055573115.1 of Streptomyces sp. NPDC030222. NCBI lineage: Bacteria > Bacillati > Actinomycetota > Actinomycetes > Kitasatosporales > Streptomycetaceae > Streptomyces > Streptomyces sp. NPDC030222. The sequence goes on along the minus strand of NZ_JBVICA010000011.1, from coordinate 29,099 downwards.
CCTGCCAGCCGCACCCGCTGCACGACAATCTTCACGCGCAGGCTGTCCCGGGTCAGGGGCGCCCGTGACGCGGTCATGTTGGCCTCTCCTAGCTGTTGATTCAGTCGGCTGTGTCGGTGAGCTCATTGCCGCTCAGGTACAAGGTTGTCGAGGTGGTTTTCCGCAGCTGGAGGGCGCTTTTACGGCGGCTGCGAAGATCTTCAGAAAGCAGATCGGACGAGTAGCCCCAACGGAACGACTCTAGATCGGCTCGCTCGCCAGAAGCCACTCAGGTTCAGAAACAGGTGCAAACAGAACGCGGCAGGGGCCGTTCTGGAGCACTTCCCGCACCGCGCCGAGGGCGAGGGCGGCGAGAGTCCCGAGACCCTCTGGGGCGGCGGCAACGGCGCCTACGTCGCCGTGGTGTTCGAGGGAGACCTGCGTACCCGGGCCATCGAGAGTGCGACGTTCGAGCTGATCGCATGACCGCAGCAGCCACGAGGACGTTCACCGTCATCGGCCTGACCCTGGACGTCGACTGCACCGGGCTGCTCATCGCCGCCGTCCTGCCCGGCCCGGTCGCCGACCAGATCGAGCTGCTCGCCACCAGCGAGGCCGACTTCACCCGCTGGGCGGAGGAGTTCGACGCCCCCGGCCCCGACACGGCCGCCGCCCTCGCCTGCGAGCACTGCCGAAGGTGGGACGACGGGGTCTGATCCACGGGGCGCAGCCTTCCGGCTGCGCCCCTCACCTCTCCGGCCCCCCTTCGGTCGCCGGGTAAGGGGAGGCCGGGCGGCCGGGGCCTGGCCGGAGCCGTCGGCCTCGCGTCACCGCCTGCGGGGGGCCGGGCGCAGCAGTCCGGCCTGGCGCATCATCGTGGGGGCGCGGTGCCGGTTCTCTTCCCGGGTGCGGGGCGCTGTGCCGTCCGCGCCGGTCTGGTGGGGCGGTCCGCTTCGCTCCCCGCCCCGCCTCGCTGCGTGCCGGGCACTTTGCTGCGCTGCGGCCTGGTCCGGGCGCTGCGCGCTCTCACGCTCCGGGGGCCCGGCAGCCGGTCGTGACGACCGCCCGCCGCCACACGCTACGCCTGGCCCGCCACTGGCAATGGACCGGCATCATCACCAGCGCGTTCGAGCGGCTGCGAGCCCTGCCGAATCCGGGCTGACCAGCGGCAACGACCTGCCCCGACGAGCACCCGTCACACCCGGAGACGTGGAACCCGGCGCCCACCCGACGCGACAGCCGGGCCACCAACCTGTCCACCCGCAGAAAGCTCCACCTCGAACAAGCGGAAAGGGTCCGTCAGTAAGCTGACGGACCCTCATGCAAGATCGAGGCTGAGCCCTACTTGGCAGTGTGTGTATAGCAGTAGCCGATCACCTTGTACGTCTTTCCCTTGCCGAAATAGTCGCCGGTGATCTTGAGGTACGCCTTGAAGGACTTCACCTCATAGAGCGGATGTGCTTGCAGGGTTCCGTACTTGCCGCGCGGCACCGTGTATGAGCCGGACATGGTCATCGTCCTGGATTTGGTGACGTCGTATCCGACGGCAGCCGAAAGGTCGCCCACGTTGACCCCGATGTTGGCGGAGTAGGTGTTGCTGACGCTGGCGGAGTGCGCCAGCGTCAAGGTCATGGGGCCGCGGCCCCGTACCTCGGAGACGACCTTCTTGCCGCATTCCTTGCCCAGATACTTGACGTCCTTGTACTTGAAGAGGTGCATCGGCCGGAATGCGGTCGGCTTGTCGGCCGGTGAAGTGCTCGCCGCTCTGGGCGCACGAACGTCATGCGCGTCGGCGGCGGCTGCAGCGGTTCCGGCAGTTCCGATGAGCATGGCGGCAGTAACCGCTGATATCTGCGCCAGGTACCGGGGTGCCAAAGTCCTTGCCTTCACAGGCTCTCTCCGTTCTTTCCGACCGCTACGACCTCGTACCGGTCCCAAGGGCGAAGCCAACCAGTCCATGCCACTTGCGGGCGAACGTTTCGAACAGGTTCGAAACGTATGCTGGACTAGTTTCATGATCGACATCTCTCTGGGGGCCCGCGCACTGGCCGGCACACGGTTCGCCGTGTCTCCCGTCATGCAGGCAGCGGCCGTCTTGCACCCGCAGGCTCCCGCGGCGTCCGGCCTGACGCAGGCCGTTCGGCATGCGCTGCGCCTGACCTTCGCGGACGGACGCCTGCCGCTCCTGACCGCACTACGTCATGACATCCGTGACTACGCGCCGGACTTCCTCACCCCGGCACTGACCGCACACGACGCTCCCGCTCTCGACGACGAACTCCACCGCATCACCCGTACTCCCGCCGGCGTGGTCGCACGGCAGATGACTCGGCTCGTCGACGGCCGCGGGCCGGCCGCGCAACAGCGGACGGCCTCAGCCGTGCGTCCGTTCCTGGACCTGGGAGAAGACCACCTTGCGGAGCAGGCAGCCCGCGAGATGGAGGCCCTGTGGAAGGCAGTCATCGCACCGGTATGGCCCGTGCTCCGGGCCCGCGCGAACGACGACATCGACCATTGGGCCCAGCTCACCGTCCGGTGTGGCCTGGCCACCGCGCTGAACTCCCTGCACCCGGCGATAATCTGTTACGCGGACGCCCTGAGCCTGCCCAGCAGCCGAGCGGTGCCAACCTCGACGGACCTGCCCATCGTGCTGTTCCCGTCCCCGCTCGCCTCCAACTGGCTGCTCAGCATGGATCCCTGGAACCAGCGCGGCCCCTACCTCATCTACCCGGCCACAAGCGGAGCCACCACCGCCCGCCCCGCCGCAACAGCGCAGCATCCCCTCGTCGACGTCATCGGACACACCCGGTTCGCGCTGCTGATGAGCCTTGCCTCGGCCCGCACAACCAGCGACCTCGCCAGGCACCACCATTTCAGTCCCTCAACGGTCTCCTACCATCTTGCCCACCTTCACCGTGTAGGCCTGGTCACCAGGGCCAGGACCGGAAAACAGGTCCACTACCAGCAGACTGCTCTGGCCGCAGAACTGGTGGACAAGGCATGTTCCGGTCGCCGCAGAAGGCTCGCACCGCCCGGCACGGGGCAAGGGGCCAAATCCCCGGAGGGCGTGGTCTCGGCATGACGCGGCGGCATGGCCCGCGCAGTGCCCCGTCCCCCGGAGTCCAGAACCCGCCCCGGCCACGGGAAGCTCTTCCTTCTTGGCCGCACGGGCGGCATCGGTCTTTGGCGACGTGAAGTGTCTGGTCGGCTCCGCCCGGAGCCGGGTGTGTTTCGTCCTGCATGAGCTGCCCGCGGCTGATGCGGCGGGTAGCCTCCGGGCGGGGAGGGCGTGCGATGGTGAGCGAGAGTGCGTGGGAGCGGCTTCGGGGGACCCGGTGGAGTCCTCCTGGCCGGGCGAACAGCGGGTCCCGGAGGAAGACCTACGCCGCGGCTCTGGAGCAGGCTGAGCAGCTGTTCCGCGCATCCGAGGCTGTCGGCCCTGCGGCGCGCCCGCTGACGCTGTTCTACGGGCTCAGCCAGGCCGAGGGTGCTCGAGCAGGTTAAGGACGCTCCTGCTGGCATCGCCCGGGCCGCACTCGTTCCCTTCACCACGATCGCGTCGCTGCGCCATGCTCGCCAGGCGGCGGCCATGCTGTGGTCTGTCGGCTGCTGGAGGTGATTGCTGCCTGCACCTCGCGCGGCTCCCGGGGCGCTCTCCTGCCCGCCGCTCAGCGGGCTCTGGCCTCGTCGGCCGTTCTGTGGTGCGCCGCCTTCGGGGTCGGCCCCGCGGGGTTCTGCGTGATTGTCCCGGCAGGCGGCTCCGCTGCCTGGCAGAGTTCCGACGGTTGGGTTGGGGTGGGGGTGCCTGGGTGTGAGGGGGAGGGTCTTGGCACTGTTCAGGCGTCGTAGCGGGGATGTGGGCACGCGGCTGAGTACGGAGTTGCCTGGCGCGAGCAGAGAGGTCCGGCGCTTCTTCCGGAAGCTGGTGGAGCACCACCAGAATTCGGTGATTCTGTTGGCAGCCCAGGGGGCGGGTCCGGAGGCCACGTGGGACCAGGTGGAAAGGACCGCTGCCCTGCACGATGGTGCGGTCCGGCGGACGCTGCGCGATCTGGGCCCCGGGCCGATGTGTTTCATCCGGAGATACAGCGCGCGATCACCGTCGCCCTGGAGCAGTTCGCGGGTGCCCTGGGGGTGCGCGGCACTCTGGTCCAGGCGTGGGGAACGGCCATCGCCATGAACAGGGAGACCCGAGCCGGTAGTCCGGCCGACCGGCGCGTCTTGTGGTGGAAGGACAGGCCCATTGCCTTCGCCTGCATCCTCCATCCGGCGGCGGATGGACAGCCGCTGGTCGACGGCCTGCTGCTGTATGGCGGCGGGCAGTACCAGTTCACGCCCGCTCTTCAGACCCAGGAGCAGACGAGCTGGGACAGGTCCAAGGTGTGCGCCGAGGACCGGGATCCCATGACGGCGGTCCTGCACCTCGATCTCTCGGCCGGGTGGCGACGCGCCGACATCGCCTGCCGCACGGTCGTGATCGATGGATTCTTTACCCGGTAGGGTTCCTCACCGGCTGCCCGCAGCAGCCGGCGTCCTTTGAGAGCCCGCCGCCGTTCGTGTCTTATCCGCGGGGGATGACTTGTTCGGCCTGGGGTCCTTTGGGGCCCTGGGTCACCTGGTACTCGACGTGTTGTCCTTCGCGGAGTTCCTTGTAGCCGGTGGTCTGGATGGCGGAGAAGTGGACGAAGACGTCGGGGCCGCCGTCGTCTTGCCGGATGAACCCGAAGCCTTTCTCGGGGTTGAACCACTTCACCGTGCCGGTCGCCATCGCTGCTGATCCTTACATCTCCCGATGCGGCGCGCGGTCGGGCGCACCGGCCGCTGCCGGTGGGCGCGGCGGTTGTACCGTGCCCGATCCGCTCGGGCCTGGCGTTGAAGGCGCGCGCAGCCGTTCGGCGCTGTTCGTCGTGCTGATCAACCATGGGCCGGGCGTGCTCAGGCGCGAGTCCTGCAGGGGCATTCCCGGCCCGTCAGGGTCGGTGGGCCCAGGCCCGCACGGGGCTCCCGGGCCCTCAGGGGCCTGGCCCTGCCGCCCGCGAAGCCCCCGGCCGACGGCCTCGTTCGTGGCGTTCGGGGCTCCGTAGGGGGCCGCCCTCCGCCACCCCGCTGCTCCGTCAGGGGGCAGCCCCTGGACAGCCGACGGCCGGCCAGTCCCGGGCCCTGCGAATCGTCCAGGACTGACCAACCTCCGGGCGCAGTCGGTGTGCTGCGCCCCGGCGCCCTGTGGTGGGGGTGTGGCACTCCTGCCGTGCCGTGGCCCGTACGGGGGCCCGGGGCGCCGGATGTTGGGGCAAGGGCCTGGGGGAGGGCTTCCCGCGGCCGGTGTGGCCGGCCTGGTGGGAGGTATGGCGCTCGAGGCCGCACCTTTGGGCTGACACCCGGGCGGAGCACCCTTCCGTCCTGGCGGGGCGCTCTCGTCTACCCACGGCAGCCCGGCGGCCGGGTCACGGCCTGCGGTTCTTCTCGTCGTCCTTGAATACCACGTAGACGAACGCGACGACTGTCACCGCCACGACGAGCGCGATACCAACGGCGGGGTGCGCATAGGCGGCATAGCCGACGGCCGCAGCAATGATCATCAGCAACACCATCGTGCGAGCATCCATGGGGCCACTCCTGGTGGTCCGGGAGGCCCGCCGCGATGCCTCCGGGAAGATGCCGCGCGGCGGGTCTCGTCTCTTCCGGGCCCCGCCGCAAAAGCAACAAGGCCCACCTCTCCTTTGAGAGGTGGGCCTTGGCAGACCATCGGGCTTTCCGGAGCAAAGCAATATCAGATTTCGACGGTCTCCGCTTTCGAACTTGATGGGTACATCAGTTCCTGGGAACGGTCACGCGTGCGAGCTGTCGCGCTCCACGCATCCCGCCCGTTTCGTCGCGGACATCGTCCCTGTGCCCGAAGCCCTGCCCGATGCCCTCGGGAGCGAGGGGTTGTCCGCAGCCGTCGCGACTACGCTCGCCGGGTACGGAAACCGCTGCGGCGGACAGTGCGCTCACGCCGTTCCGCATGGTTGCGGGCGCTGACTGTGCTGCTGTCGGTTCGGTGACAGGCGAACGGGCCCGCCGCGTGTATGCGACGAGCCCGTTCCTTCGTGGCCGAGGCGGGATTCGAACCCGCGACCTCTGGGTTATGAGCCCAGCGAGCTACCGACCTGCTCCACCCGGCGGCCACCACCGTAAGACGAGCCGGCGGGCGGGTGCGACCTGTTTTCCGGGGGCACAGGCCGGCCGGTCTCGGGGGCTTGGACGTGAGCTGCCGGACGAGGTCAGGCGATGGGGCCGGTGGAGATCCGCAGCGGCTTGCCTGATTTGGTGCGTGGCATCTTGCGGCACGTCGATGCCACTGGGGCACAGTCCGACCGGCTGCGCCCCACCCGGCCCGGAGCGGCGGAGCGTTTCCCTGCCGGTGCTGGGCGGTTCCCATGGACGTCGGTGATCCATGTGGGGCATAGTTGTCTTGTTGGTCGGTGGTGGCAGTCGGCCCACACCGAGAACACATCTCTGCGAGAGATGGAGTCACCCATGACCCGCACGCCCGGTGCCCTGCTCATCACCCCCGAGGCGGACATCGTCCCGGTCAACCTGCCCGCCGACTCCGACTCCGACTCCCGGCTGACCGTCATGCGCTCCGTTATCCGCTGCGAGCGGGTGGACGTCGTGGGGCTCACCAGCCGGCTCGACATGTGGCTGGACGACGAAGGGCTCTACAACCACCCGGTCAACAAGCTCGCGACGGTGCTGGCCTTCCGTTTCGGTTTCACCTACCAGGACTACCACGGGCCCGTCCTGCTGACCGGCGGCGCGGACGCCGAGGGCGAGACGGTGCCGCTCTCCAAGGACAAGCTCCTGGCGCTGCTGACCAGCCTCGAAGAGCTCTGACAGCACCGGCCGGAGCAGCCGTCCGGCTGCTCCGGCCCGGGCGGGGGAAGTGGTACCCCGCCCCGCCAGGGCGCTGCGGTTGTTGGCCGGTTGTCACAGCCTCGTACTGCGCGCGTTGCCCCGCGCACGCCTGTCCGCACCCGGCGCCGTGGCGCGGTTGTGATTTCGCAAGGGTCCCGGTCCTGTCACTGGCGGTCCGAGGCGGGGTACCGGCTCCGCACCGCGGGTCTGTTCCGGGGTCAGCTGACCAGCGTGGGCTGCTGCCGGGCCGCCTCGCGTACCGCCCGCATGCCGCGGGCGGTGTCGGCTCCGGGTGGCGCCGTGGGGCTGGCGGCCGGTCCGTCGCCGGGGCCGTGCCGCTTGGCTTGGGCGATTCGGTACTCGTCGTTGAACTGCGCCGCCCGGGCATGGTCGAGGGCTGCTGCGGCGAGGTAGATTTCGTGCGCTTCCGGCCCGCCCAAGGCGAGCAGTAGTCGTCGGGGCCGGCTCGCCGATCGCGCTCCGGTTCTTCCGAAGACCCGGTGCCGGCGCCGCTACGCCAGGTCGAAGAGCCCCGGCCCCCGCTCGCCAGAGGGCGGCACGCGACACCGTCCACCCCGATGCACCACGACCGCGGCCCGTTCAGGAGACTGGGGCCGAGTAGTGGTCGAGGTACTCCCGGAGGTGGGGGGCGAGCGCGTCCTCCCCGCCGGTCCCGTTGAGGTACGTCCACAGCTCGTTCTCCACGACGAACCGGTAGGCGAACTCCTCGAAGCTCGTGGCGCACCGCACCAATGACTCCGCTGCCGCGGCGCGGAACTCGGCTCGGTCCTCCTGCGCCAGCTCCCGGTAACCCCACTCCAGATCCAAGTGCGAGCAGACGACGAACGACTCCCCCGAGGGCCGCAGGTACAGGTACCAGATGACGCAGTCCTGCTGGTCCCGCAGGAACCGTACGAGGCGGGCCCCCTCCTCGACGGGACTCTCCAGCGGGCCGGACAGGTCGCTCCAACAGGCCGTCACCGACACCTGGTCGCACATGCGGGCCAGGCGGTTGCTGCCGTAGCCGGTCCGGAAGTCCTCGGGCAGGTGCAGGCCGAGGGCCGTCAGCTCCGCCCCCAGCGACTCCAGGTGCCCGGTGTGCTCGGACGGCTGCTCGCCCGGCCCGCCGCACCAGCCGAAACGGCCGTCGAGACGGGCGGGGTCGACGGGCGGCAGGCTCTCCGGCGGGTACACCTCGTAGGTGAACTCGCAGGGGCGGTAGGGGCCCAGATCGGTCGCACACCATCCGGAGGGGAAGTCGACGGACGCGGAGGCGGGTACGGATGCGGGTGTGGGCGCGGACATGGAAATCCCCTGGGTCAGGGCCCGTTCGAGGCCTCGGTGGTTCAGCGGTACGACCGCAGACTCGCACCCGCCACTGACAACGGGGTCCCGCCCACTGCGCCGCCCTCCCCGTGCGGACGTAGAGCCTGTCTGATAATTGATCTTGTGGCGGGTCGAGGTGAGTTGACGGACGCGGCGTGGGAGCGGATAGAGCCCTTGTTGCCGCAGGTGGATGGGCGTGGTCGGCCGTGGCGTGATCACCGTCAGGTGGTCAATGGTGTGCTGTGGCGGTTGCGGACCGGGGCTCCGTGGCGTGACCTGCCCGAGCGGTACGGGCCGTGGCAGACCGTCTACGAGCGGTTCGCCCGCTGGGAGGCGGACGGCACATGGGCCAGGCTGCTGGAGCACGTCCAGGTCCGCGACGACGCGGTGGGCCGGGTGGAGTGGACCGTCGCCGTCGACTCCACGGTCAACCGGGCCCACCAGCACGCCGCCGGCGCCCGCAAAAGGGGGCCGCAGACAGGGACGAACTGGAAGATCCGGGCCGCTCGCAGACGTGCCAGGCCCTCGGCCGGTCCCGCGGCGGGCTGACCACGAAGGTCCATCTCGCCGTCGACGGCCGGGGCCTGCCGCTGTCCACCGTGCTCACGCCCGGGAATGTCAATGACGCCACCGCGTTCGCCCGGGCCCTCGACGGGATCCGCATCCCGCGCGTCGCCGCAGGCCGCCCGCGCACCACGCCGGCGCGGGTGCTGGGCGACAAGGCTTACTCCAGCCGGGCCATCCGCCACCTGCTGCGGCGCCGGGGCATCGCCGCCACGATCCCCGAACGCCGCGACCAGGTCGCCAACCGCCGCCGACGCGGCGCCCTCGGAGGCCGCCCACCCGCCTTCGACAAGGAGATCTACCGCGACCGCAACGTGGTCGAACGATGCACCGGCGCGCCGCCCACCGGAGCCGGAGCGTGCGGGCGACCTCGGCCGGCCTGCCCACCCTCGGGGGGCGCTCCTGAACCGGACCGCACCGCCAGCCGCCCGTAGGCTTCCGGACGGCGGCGGGACCAGCCCGAGGCAGTGCTCGGGTGGAACGGCGACCCCGGCCTGCGTCCGGCAGACCTCCAGCAGATCGCGCTGCAGCTGACCGGCGCCGCGCAGTGGCTGGCGACGTCCGCCGCGCAGCTGACCTGCTGCCCTCCGACCACGCTGCCCGCGCCCTCGCGGACGTCGTCCTCGCCGAAGCCGAGCGACGCCTGTCCGCCGGTCTGCAGGGCACCGTGCGCTGCGCCCAGGCCCGGGCCCGACTCGTCCGCGCCCTCTACGAGCGCCTGGACCGCCTCGCCGAGGCTGCACCCCTGCCCGTCAGGGCCCTGTGAACCGCCGAACACCCGGACGAGACCACCATGACCACCATCATCCAGCCCGAGTCCCTCGCCGAACCGGCACGGGAGATCCTCGCTGCCTGGGAGGCTGATGGTGGTCACGGGCCGAGGTTACGACTCCCAGGCCCCCTGGCCCCGACCGCGGTCGACCGGTCTGCGCCCCCGGCCGGATGTGCCGTCCCGATGCGCATACGCATCGCCTGACGCATCCTCGCGGCGCGGGCCCTGCGCGGCTGGACACGGTCCCTGAGGGCCTTCGCCTCGTGCAGTTTGTCAGGGTCCGGCATCGGCGACACCACCCCAGCCTCGGAATCGTATGTAAATCCCTGCCCTCTTCGCACGGATTGCGTAGCGTTGGGTGCGCCGACGCGGGGTGGAGCAGCTCGGTAGCTCGCTGGGCTCATAACCCAGAGACAGCTCATGGTGCCAACTCGTCAAGCCACTGGCTGCGGTATTCGAACAGCGATCACTCATAGAGCTTCTCGATGGGTGCGGATCCGCCGCGACTTACTCCAGGTAGAGAGCAGCCAGACGCGGCAGGCGGCGAGCCATCTCGTCTGAGTCCGAGAAGTCGAAGTTCCAGGCAGGGTCCAGCTCCGGGTAGCGGATGGTGGGTGCCTCTGGTGGAAGCTGATCACCGGTCGCCGTGATGTGCGCGTTCCAGGCGATGACCAGCATGTCTTCGCCCTCCAGGTCGATGCCGGCGGCTGCGGCGGCTTGGACTATGGGCAGTGTCGCCAGGGCGTCAGGATCAGTGACGACGCGCTCGAAGACTTCACGCCCCTGAGCGATGAGCCAGCCGCGGAAGTAGTCGAAGCCGTCGTCGGAGCATCCTCCGTTGGCGGTGTAGGCGGCGGCCCACAGAGGGTTGGTGTAGGACTCAATCATCAGGTCCCACAGCACCTGCTCGGCAGCGACGATCTCCTCGACCGGCCGGGCGGCCAGCAGCGAGGTCGCTTCGCGGGCGATCGCTTCGCTGTCGTGTGGGGTGATCGCCCGGTCGCGGGCCGCCGCGATGAGCTCCCAGAACTGCTCCTTGTTCATGGCGGGAGAGCATGCCATCTCGTACTGACAGAAAGAGTTCTCGACGGTTGGAGATCAGGCTGCCGCCTTCTCCGCCTCCAGGCTCGGGGCCGGAAAGGCGACCAGTTCATCGAAGGGCGTGTGCTCCTGGAGGCAGCGATAGAGCTGGCCGAGCATCCGGTTGAAGAGGTTGCGCAGGGTGGCCGCGTGCCAGTCTCCGAGGACGTCGCGTCGGCGCCGGTAGTGAGCCTTGGCCCCGGGCGATCCGTTGGGGGCCGCGAAGGCCCACAGATAGCCGGCATGGTTGAGCCGGTCGTTCTTCACCCTCCGTCGGATGATGCTCGACTTCTTGCCGGACGCTCTGGTGATCGGCGAGGCGCCGGCATAAGCCTTCAGACCACGGGCGTCGGCGAACCGGGTTCGGTCATCGCCGATCTCGGCCAGCACCCGGGCGCCGAGCTGGACGCCAAGGCCGGGGAAGCTGAGGATGACCTCCGCGTCCGGGTGCTGAGGGAAAACCTCTTCCACCGCCTTCGCGAGGTCGTCGGCGGCCGTGCAGGCGGCTTCCAGCTGGATGAGGAGGGCAAGCATCTGCTTGCCGAGCGCGTCCTCGACCAGCGGCGGCTGGTGGGCGCACTCGGCGCGGAACACCTCGCGGATCCGGCCGGCCTCGGCCTCGATGCCACGCTTCCAGCCGGCTCGCTTGAGCGCGGCCTGAATCTGTGTGCGGCTCAGCCGCGCGGCCTGGGAGGGCGTGGGGGCGAGCCTGAGCAGTTCTCGTGCTTCGGGCCGACAGAGGCCGTTCTGCCAGGTGGCGAAGGCGTCCAGGGCGGATGGGTAGTACTCGCGCAGCAGAGATCGGAGCTGGTTGGAGTTCTGCTGCCGGTTCCAGGTGGCGTCCTGCTGAGCCCGGGCCAGGACGGCGATGGCGCGAGCCAGGTCGCTGTCCTGTGGTGGCGTTGACGGTCTGATCTGGCCCCACCTTTCCGGCCTCAGGTGGCTCCATGTCGTCGTGGCTGGGGGTCTGCCTTCCGGCTTGCCGCGGCCCCGGCTTCCGGTCTCGCGTGGCCCCAGCCGACGATGGGGCGGCGACCTCCTTCACCGCTCGTCACAAGTCAGACCAGGTCAGGTCGTGACTGACCGTGGTGGTACTCCTCGGAAGGCATCGAGTCCCATTCGGTATTCGCGCCGTCGCGCGTCACCATGAACAACGGGCGCGATCGCAGGACCTGCCCGACGCGTTGCCCGCGTATGACGACCCCGGGATCATCCGGTCCTGCATAGCCCTCGGGCGTGTAGCGAAAGTGACCATCCACTGCCTCGGCATGCGCGATTTCGTCGCTCTCCAGTTCCGACAGGTCCCTTCCGACCAGCGGGATTCCATCGTGTCCGACCTGGGGACCGTGGACGGCGTCGGCTGCGATGCAGAACAGCCCCGCGGCTTGGCTCACGTAGGCCGTGACGGCAGGCAGTGAAGAGGCCACCCCGCGGCGATGGACCTCGATCTTCCACGTGGTCGAGAAGATCGCGTGGACGTGCGGGCAATCGCTGACCTTCGTCTGGCCGAGAACCTGAAACGCGTCGACCACTTCGTCGACGGTCATACCGAACCGGAGCGGTCCGACGCCGACCGCTGGCGCATAGGACCACTCATCCCGATCGGCGACTCCGGAATCGGCTTCGGCCTTGAACGTCATCGTCGCCCCCTGGAGACAGCTGAAATCTTGCCGCAGCCCATCATGTCAATGGTTGACCAGCAGCCCGTCAGGTGCCTCCAGGCGATCGCTAGGTTCGCTGCTGGTTGGCTTTGGTCTGGGCGAGGCGGTAGGACTCGGTGCCGGTCTCGATGATGGTGCCGTTGAAGGTGAGTCGGTCGACGATGGCCGCGCAGAGCCGCGGGTCGGTGAAGGTCTTGGTCCAGCCTCCGAACGACTCGTTGGAAGCGATGGCCACGCTGTTCTTTTCCTCCCTCTCGGTCAGAACCTGGAACAGCATCTCGGCGCCCCGCCGGTCAAGCTCGAGATAGCCCAGCTCATCGATGCAGAGAAGATCGACGCGCCCGTAGCGGGCGATCGTCTTGGACAGTTGCTTCTCGTCGGCGGCCTCGACGAGCTCGTTGACGAGCTTGGCGGCCAGGGCATAGCGGACGCGGCAGCCAGCCATGGCCGCGGCCGTCCCGAGGCCGATCAGCAGGTGGGACTTGCCGGTGCCGGAGTCCCCGATCAGGCAGAGCGGCTCGCCCTTCTTGACCCAGTCGCAGGTGGCGAGGTTGTTGACCACAGCCGGGACGACGTTGGGGTTGGCGTTGTAGTCGAAGTCGGAGAGTCACTTCTGGCGGGGGAAGCCGGCCGCCCGGATCCGTCGCTCCGAGCGTCGCCGGTCCCGGTCCTCGCACTCGGACATCAGCAGCTCGGCCAGGAACCCTCGGTAGGAGAGCCGTTCGCGTTCGGCGCGGGCGACGAGGTCGGGGAACTGGGCTCGCATGGTGGGCAGCCGCAGGACTCGGCAGGCTGTGTCGATCGCTGCGTCGGAGGCGGTCTCGGTCAGGTTGTGGTGCGGGCCGGTCATGGCGCGTCCTTCCTGGAGCGGTTCAGAAGCTGGTCCCAGCGGTCGAGAGCGGGCAGGGGACGCTGGTCGGTGGGGAGGCGGACGGCCCGGTGGGCGTTCAGGCTGACCACCTCGCTGGGCTCCGGCCCGGGCAGTGCCGGTGCCGGCCCGGTGACCGTCACGGTGGGGGAACGGCCATCGCTCTGAGCGGCCTTGCGGGCCTCAAGGGCGACGATGTCGGCGGTGTGGGCGCCGACCGCGAGGGCTGATCGGATTCCGGCGATCACATCGCGGTGCTCGAGGTGGCGGTGCAGCAGGAGCACGTGGACCAGCTGCTTGGTCCCTTCGGTGTCGCCCTCGGCCTTCTTCGCCGCAGCCCAGAACGCTTCGTGGGCGGCGGTGAACGTGCCCTCGCGGCGGGCCTGGTCCAGGGCCTCGGAGCCGGCCATCGCGCCGGGCTTGGCCAGCAGGACTTCGAGAAAGTGGTCCAGGACGACCCGCTCGGCGCCCTTCGCCGTCAGGCGGGGGTGGCGGGCGATCTCGGTGCGGCCGTGGAAGACAACAAGGTCGCTGGAGCGGAGCACGACTCGGACGGTGCGGCCGATGAACCGGGCCGGAACCGAGTAGCGGCAGACCCTCACCGCAATCATCCCGTAGCGGTCCACCCGCGGGGTGAACACGACGCCGGTCTCGAAGGAATCCTGCGGCAGCGGCATCAGCAGCACGGACTCGTGGGCGAAGTCCTGGCCGATCGTGCGGATCCGCATCCCGATCCGCCGGCCTTCCTCCGCCCGCTCAAACTCGGCGAAGGACTCGTTCAGCTCGTCCAGCGAGCCCACCCGGGGAACGGGCGTGAGGTAGTTGCGGCGGAAATAGCCGACCTGACCCTCCACTCCACCCTTCTCATGGGCACCGCGAAGCCCCGGCTCGCAGTAGAAAGGGGTGAGCCCGAAGTGCTGGCGGAACTCCGTCCACCTGGGGTGTTCGTCCCGTGACCGGCTCTTGTGGATCACCCGGGAGACCGCTGGCGAGAGGTTGTCATAGCGGATCTGACCGCCCGGAACCCCGCCCAGCGTGCGGAAAGCGTGAACGTGGCCGTCCAGGAAAGCCTCCTGGCCGCACGAGGTGGTGATGCTTCTCTGCACTATCGAGGGCGCCTGTCGGCGTACTCACGCCTACGAAAATCTTGCCAGAGCCACGAACGTGCAGAGCCAGGTACGGATGAACGTGCAGAGTGCATCAGGCTGATTCCTGAGAGAATCTGCTTGATCATCCAGGGTCGGGGCCGACAACGAGGAGCAAGGTGATCAGCCAGGGCGTGAATATCGCAGCGCCGTGTGAGGCCTGCGGCGGTGTGCTGATTCGAAACATCGGCCAGTTCATCGACCGTGGGCGCCTGTGGTGGGGAACTGAAGGGGCCTGCCGGACATGCCCCGTCGGGTGGTGCGAGCAGGACAGCGGCCGTGAGACCCCAGAGGAGATCCGTCAGGCGCTCTTGGCCGAACACGGACCTGCTCGGCTCCGGCTGATAGAGCCCGAGGCGAGTCCGGTGGCCGTCCTGCGTGCTCTTCGAGAGGTGCATGACCTGACACTCGCGCAGGCAAGGACCCTGGCAGATGAGTTGGCGACAACCGGGCTGGTGGGGACGCTGGTCGAAATGGAACTCATAGCCGCCCGGCTCCGACACCGTTCAGTTCGAGTGTCAGTTGAGACAACACCCCGCTGATCGCCAGGAGCGAGACCAACGGGAGCCTGGTCAGGCGACGCCAGCCCCGCCTTCGATGGCGGTGAGGCGGTTCTTGAGCCGGTAGCTGGGGTCGCCTGACCGGTCTGACCAGCACTACTTGCTTCGAGCCCCATCGACCTCAGCGGCCAGCACGGCAGTCCCATGCAAGTGCGTGAAGTACTCGGTGGCGTACTCGTCATCGGCGATGGACGGAAGGATCGTTCCAAGGACCGTTATGCGTCCCTGCAGGATGTCTCGGTTCCGGTCATCCAGAGGGCCGTCCAAGGCCGACGAGATACAACCAGCGAGCGTCGAGTCCATCATCACCATGCACTCACCCTCGGGCTCTCGCAGGTAGAAGCCCTGGGGAAAGGGCATGGCCCTGAACTCATCCCACGACTGTGCCAGCTGATCCAGATTTGCTTCTGCCATACCCGCGATCATGCCTTACGGTCAGGAAGCACAGGACCGCGTTCTGCAGACAGCTCTGCACGTTCACTCGTACTTGCCTCTGCACTTCAACTCGTACGCCGACAGCGCCTGAGCGGATCCTGGTCAGATCGCGATCGGGAGCTCTTCAATCCAGCAGTCGACTGACTTTGCGGTGATCACGGCCAGGGCGTCCTCGGCGTCGGCTCTGGTCAGAAAGACGCCCGCTCCGGTGACGTCGGGCCCGTCGGAGCGGATCACCCGCGTCATAACGACGTAGACGCGGCGGTGACGCTCGCGGCGGACCGCGGCGTTGTCTTCAGCCAGCAGTGCGTCGATGAGCTCCTGGGACGAGGCGATGTTGAGGCCAGCGTCGACCCCGGAGAGCGGCTGGCTGGGCCAGATCGGCCTGTCGGGGTAGAAGTCGTTGAAGAAGCTCTGTTGCGTGCGGCCGAGCACCCCTTCCCTCCAACCGACGGCCATGGCGACCACGTAGTCGGACTCACCCTGGCTCTCCAGAACGAAGACGCGATCGTCCCGGCTGAAGGACATGCTGGCGTGGTCGGTCTTGACCTGCTCGCTCTCGGCCGCGGTCGCGCATCTGATCGCCAAGCCGCGGTAGTCGTCACGGATCTTCACCACGGCGGCGGGCTTGAAGAGCAGGTCAATCGTTGTCTCGGGCTCGCCGGGTTCGTCGGGCCGGCCGATGCTCCGCATCAGGAGCTGGCCGTGGCTCGCCGTGTAGGCCAAGAGGTGGAACCTGCGCTCGCTGCGAAAGACCTCCTTGCCGGGGATGAGCTGGTGACCGCGGTTGAGCCATGTGCTGTCCGTCATGGGCTCACGATCTCTATCTCGCCCACGCTGGTCAATGTGATTGTTCAGCTGAGGGAGCCGGGTCCGCTCTCTCCCCGCCGGGCCTGCCTCCGAAGGCGGTCGGCCTGCTTCTTCTTGTCGTTGATGTGCTGCAGGCTCTCCTTCAGGGCGGCGACCTCTCCCAGCCACTGCATCCTCTGGGCCTCTTCGAGCCGTTGATGCGTGTTGGCTTCGATCTCCAGCAGTCGGGGCACCTGGGCGAGGTCGAGACGGAGCATCGGGCAGCGGACGCAGGCGTTTTCATGCTGGCAAGGGGTCCCATAAGGCCGGTCACAGGTACCGAGCGCGACCTTGCGCAGGCTGAAGTGGTCACGGAAGTCCTGCCACTCGGTGTTGCTGGGCTCTCGGTACTCCTCGCTGGGACGGTGGGTTCGGCGCTGGTCGATGAACTGCCGGTAGTGGCGGATCACCTCTTCGGGATAGACGGCGACGTAAGCCTGAGTGGTGTTGAGATCGAGGTGGCCAAGGAGCTTCGCGGCGATGTGGATTGGCAGGCCGCCGTTGACCGTCTCGGTCGAGAAGATTCGGCGGAAGTCGTGCGGCGTGAACCTCAGCGGAGTCCCGTCGACGTCGACGATGCCGGCCCGCATCGCATGGTTTGTGAGGAGCTCGCGAATCCGGTTTGGGGAGATGACCTGGAGCCGGTGCTGGGACAGGCACTGGAACAGGTGCGGCAGCGGCGGCCCGAAGACCCGCTCGTAGCCGTCGTACCGGGTCAGCAGCGGCACCCTCTCGCCGGTGCCCTTGATGCGGCGAATGATCCGGGCGAGGACGGCGACCAGGTCCGGGTCGGCGGGGATGACGCGCTCGCGGTCGGTCTTGGATGGGCTGATCTGCAGTAGCGGCACTGTTTCGCCGGTGGGTGCCTGGTACTGACGCAGGCTCAGGTGGGTGAGCTCCAGGAGTTCCTCGATCCTGGCCCCGGTGCGTCGCAGGACCTCGATGCTCGCCCAGGTCCAGAAGGCGTTGTTCTCCTCGCATTCGGCATCGAACCGGGGGCCGGACTCGTCGACCGGGGCGAGGAACAGTGCTGTGGGGCGCCAGTGGCTGCCGTTGCGGCCCGTGCGTCGATAGCGCGAGCCCTCGACGGTGAACTCTTCTCCCGGTGTCGCCGAGCGGGCTGCCTGTAGCAGGAGCGTGGCGTGCTGCAGTCGTGCCTCGGCAGCGCGGACGAGCTGCGGCAGGACGGGGACCAGGGTGCGGGTGCGCTGCTGCATCCGTGCCTGCCGGTGGCGGGTCTCCTTGATGTAGCCGCGGATGTCGGCCTCGCTGATCGGGCAGGGTGCGGCCCAGGCCGCCCAGCGGGCCGGGTCTTCCATCGACCACTGTGAGAGGTCCAGGTAGAAGGAGCGGACGGCCAGGAAGACGGCGTGGGCGGTGCGGCGCGGTCGCCCGTCGGGCAGGACCCGGACGCGTTGTTTCCAGGCATGGGCGACCTCGTCGGGCAGATTGAGCGAGGAGATCGCGGGGTGGTGGCGTTGCAGGTCGCCCCAGAACAGGTCGGCCAGCATCTGGGCGTGGTTGACCAGGGAGCCGTAGTCCAGGACGGCGGATCGCTCGGCGATGTAGTGGACGAGCACGTCGCGGACCGCGCGGTTGGTGATGGGGTGGCGGTCGATCAGCTCGGCGGGGGTGAGCTGGCCACGGGCCTGGGCCTCGCGCAGGGTCGGCGGCGAGTCCTTGAGCCCGCCGACGGAGCGGAGGATGTCGTAGGCGAGGGGCAGAGCCGTCACCGTGCGGCCGTTGGCCCGACGGGCCCGGGCGTAGTCGGTGAGGTCTTCCAGGTCGAAAGCCAGCAGGTCCTTGCCGGTGGCGATGCTCATGCGGGTGAGCACGTTCAGGGCATCGGTCGCGTGCTCGTCGCAGCGCTGTCCGCCGACGTGCTGTGCGAGTTCCGCGAACAGCGCCGGCTGGTTGTGTCGACGGTAGGCGTCGTAGACGCCCAGGAGGCGGCTGCCGAAGAGCCAACTGTAGGAGGGCCGGATCGCCTGGAGGACGATCAAGGTGCCGAGACCGGCGGTGAAACGCGACCGGGTGCCCGCGCTGAGTCCCTGTGGTCCCCAGCCGGAGCCCAGCTCGTCGGAACCGCTCAGCAGCCATCGGTCCTGCCAGGTGTCGGCGGGGAATCCCTCCAGCCAGTCGAAGATGCGCGTCAGCGAGAGCCGCTGGCGCCACAGGTTGCGGCCGGTTGGCTCGATCAGCAAGTTCTCGGCCAGGCGGGCCAGTTCATCGCGATGCGCCTTCTCCCGTCCGCTGCCACGGGTCGTGCTCCTCGGTTCGGGCAGCACGGTGGTGAGGATGGCGGGGTCGCGTGGGCTGGGCGGGGTGCGGGCGACGCGCCCGTGCCGGGTCATCAGCGGTTTCCGAATACATCGGCGAGGTCGTTCGGGTCATACGTCCAGCCGGTCAGCGGCCGCGGCGGCGGCTTGGGGCGGGTGTAGTGCTCGTGGACCTTGGTGATGACCTCGTCGGTCCTGGGCCGTAGGTAGGTGCTGGTTGTGGTGATGCGCCGGTGGCGCATCACCTGCTGGGCGTCGACCAGGGTGACGGCCGGGTCTTCGATCAGGCGCAGACACAGGGTGTGTCGCAGGTCGTGCAGCGTGATGTTTGCCCCGATCCGGGCGTTGATCCGGTTTAGCACCGCTCGCAGGGCGGTGTAGGTCAGCGGGCGCGTCCGTCCGCGCAGGGTCCACTACACCGGCTCGTCCGGGGCGGGCCGGTGGCCGTCCTGGGCCAGGTCACCGAGGTAGAGGGCCAGCCAGGCGAAGGCTTCCGGGGAGGCCGGGCATGTTTCCTTCGCCCCGCCGAGGCCCTTGGTCTGGACGTAGATCCGGCCCTCGCCCGGGTGGATGTCGCCGATCGTCATGCCCAGCATCTCGGCGGCCCGTGCGCCGCTGGACAAGAACATGGAGAACAGTGCCCGGTCGCGGTGACAGCCCAGCGAGGTAAACAGGTCTTCGACGACATCGTCGGGGACAGCACGGGGCTCGCGGTGGGCCTGCTTCTGCCGGTAGGCGCCACGACGGTGCAGTCGGAACGGCTCCAACGGGTTGTGATGCGCCTCCAGCCGGCGCCCGTCACGGGACTGCGGCGGCACCGGGGAGACCACGGGCCCCTGCCCGGTCTGCAGATGGTGGTCGTAGAACGCCGCCAGCACCGACACCGCGTGGTTGATGGTTGCCGGAGCATAGCCCGACCTCAGGTACGGCTTGCCGGTGCGCGCGTTCAGCGATCCCGGCACGGGTGCATCCGGTCGGTTCCGGTCCCGCGCCGGGTTGTGGCACGTCCGCAGCCAAAGGACGAAGTCGCGTACGTCCACTCGTTTCGCACGGCTCCATTCCACATCCACTGCCGCGAGGAAGCGGAACCATCGCAGACGGTCAAAGGCATAGGAACGGCAGGAAGCTGGAGTGTTGCCGCAGGCCAGCAACTCCCGCAGGAACTCGTTTGCCGGCGTGATCGGCCGGCCCGCCCCGTCGAGAACCACCCAGGGCAGCGTGGCGGCACCGGTCGCCTCCACTCTGCCGACCCGGGCCACCACCAGCCCAGTCACCTCGCGTTCCGCCGTCACCGCAGCGTGATCCATCACGTCTCCGTCTCGTCGGGAACATCCCGAACGGAGACTCCTCGCCCTCACCGAGCCAACACGTAGGACACGCCGATAGTGCGGTCAACGGGTCGGTGCACCGCCTTGCCCGAGTAGGCCAGACGCAGGGCGAAGACGAAGCACTTCGTCCGTTCGCCCGCAAGATCCACCCATGCCTCACCGAAGTCGACCTCGGCATCCATGCCCGGCTGGTTGTGGCGGATCACGAACCCCGCCGCCGGTGCCGCCCCCGCAGCCTCGGCGATCTCCCGACGCCGACGGGAGACGTAGTCCCAGACCGTGGTGTAGGCGATCTCCGCCCCGCACTCCTGCCGCAGCCGGTTCAAGATCCGCTGGACCGTGTGCCGCTGCTTCGGCGGTGCTTCCAAGTCCCCCAGCAGCCACTCGTCGATCGTCTTCTTGAACGGATCCAACCTGGGCGAGGGCCGTACCGGGGTCTTCCGCGGCCTGGGCACCGGCGACGCCAAGGCTTCGCGTACGAGCCGGCGGTGCACGCCGTACTTGCGGGCCAGCGCCCGCATCGACAGCCCCTCCTGCCACGAGTCACGGCGGATCCGCAGGAACAGCTCTTCCCTCGACAACTCCATCCGGCATCGCCCCCACACGGTGGCCCGCCACGACCGTCCCACCGCCCGCCGCCCGGTGGGGCCAGATCAGACCGGAACAACCCCCGAACGCTCCCGTACGCCCCCGGGGGTGGGGCCAACTCAAGCCGGAAAGTGGAGCCGAATCAGAGCGTTAATGCCACTGTGGCAGGGGCCGGTGGGCGTGCATGTCGGTGCGCAGGATGTTCGCCAGGACCAGGGTGTCGCCGGGGTCCGATTTCTTGCGGGAGACGGAGTGGCGGTCGCGGTAGCGGGCGGCGGCCATCGGGTTGATCGCGAAGACCTGGCGCCTGCCGGTCCGCAGCACGGCGACCAGCAGGCCGCGGGAGGTCTCGATCGCGATCGGGGCTTCTTCCGTGTCGCCGTACTCGGCGAGCAGGTCGAGCAGCAGCTGGTAGCCGACAGCGTCGTCGGTAATACGCCGTTTGGCGAGCAGCTCGCCGCTGTCGTCGACTAGAGCGACGTCGTGGTGGCGCTCGGCCCAGTCGATTCCGCAATAGATCAAGTTGTTCCCTCCCTCAGGCGCGGGTGTTTGCGCTGGTCACGAGCGCATGCGGGCCACGCAGCGACCTAATTCCAGGACTCAGCCGCCGGGGCTGGTCCGACACCTCATCAGCCGTGTTCGTGGCACCAGCTCACCTCACGGGCCTCGGTCTACTCGGGAGCTCGAACCGGCTCAGGTATTTCAAGAGGTCACCGTGCGGAGGGCTCGCACCACCAACTCCAACGAGTGATCAAGCCGACGGTTGTTGACGGGCTCGAGGGGCGATCGCCGCCGCTCTGGTAGGAGGCGTCGAGGCCAGGCCTTTTACGGGCGTCCGATCGACTCTCGCGGGCCCGTCAACTTCCGCCTCGGTGGTGGCGGCCGCGAGAACGTCGAGCGCCGCCGTTCTCTGGGTAGGTCTCGCATGGACCAAGTCGCGTGAAGACATCCGCTCGACGCCCACGCGACCGCCACCACCGCAAGCACTGAGGCCGTGCACCGGTCTATCCGGAGGCTTTCATCAGCCGGAGTGGCAACAGATGTCACGATCCTCGTGCTCGAACAGAACCAGCAGAACCACCTGGGGGGTGGGTGATGCTGGATCCGTCCCGACCGGCGGGCCCCGTCAGGGGCCGGCCTCAGCCCGGCGGGGCAGCCCCCAACGGGGGCTGCGCCCAAGCCGGCCAACGGCCGGCCCCACGCCGGAGAGTGCCTTGTGCTGCGCCGTCGGCCGGCGCTCTCCGCCTCGCCTGCCGAAGGCGAACCGTGCCCGAGTATCGCGTGACCTGGGAGATCGATCTGAACGCGGCCGACCCGGTCGAGAATGCCGCAACGGTTCGCGCATTTCTCAGCGTGCTGTGAGGGGGAGGGCGTTCGCCGGTATTCCGGGTCCGGTGGCTGGGGCGGGACCGTTCGTGGCGAAGGTTCCTGTCGAGGGGGAGCCTCCGACGGTCTGCGGCCGTCCCTGTGCGGGGCTGGTGTCAGGTGTGCCGTTGCTGTTGCTGTGCTGTGAGTTGGGTGCGTGCGTGTTTGACGGCGCGTTCCCATTTCCAGGTGGGTTCGTTGTGGCGGGCGGCGAGGTGGGCGGCGGCGCCGCGGTGGTAGCCGCCGTGTTCTTGGAGGTAGGTGAGGGCCTGGTTGATGCGGGCCTGGGTTTGGGGGGTGGGGCCGCGCCGTTGCCGGGTGCCGGGTGGGCGGCCGGAGACGCTGGTGTTGTCGCCGGTGCGCCGTTGGTCGTAGGCCTGCAGGTCGCTGCGGCGGAAGGCGGGGATGGGGCGGCCGCTGGGGCCTTGCACGGTTCCGGCGGGCTCGGGGAAGTAGCCGGGGCTGGCGGTGAGGTATTTGCGGATGACGCCGGGACCGGCGAACCCGAACCAGTCGGCTGCCTGGTTGATGGAGACCAGGTCGCCGGGGTCGCCGTCGTACAGGGCGGCGTCGGTGGCCAGCAGCCGCCGCTGTTTGCGCTGCTGCAGCGCGGTGTGGAAGGTCTCGAAGGCCTCGAGGTCGTAGTAGTCGACCCGGTCGATGGTGACGGCCTTCTCGGGATGCCGGGCGTCTTCGGGCTGTTCGTGCCGCTTGGCGTACCACAGGTTCACCGTCGGCCGGCTCGCCCCGGTGTGCTCCGTCATCCAGTCACGGCTGACGACGGTGCGCCCTTCATGGACCCGTTGCCGCGGGTACGCTGGTTTGGTCACAGCCGGAACCTCGCTCTCTCGTCCTACACTGAACGGCACTCCCTCCCGTGGTGGGTTGGAGCCGGTGGCCGGCAGGCCTTCGGCCGGGGTTGCCGCCCTGGGCCGTCACCTTCACCGGTGCTTCCTGCCGGCCATCACCACACCGGCAACAACCGACACAGCTAACTGTGCTCCATGCGGCTCCAGAGGGTCAACCTCCCCCCGGCAGCCCCCCAACTGGGCAGCACAGCACCTGCGCGCCTTCCCCGCCGCCCGGACGTGTTCCCCAGGCGACGGCCGCAACCGCCCCGGCGCGGACCCGGCACCGCGGCTGCCCAGGCGCCGGCAGGCGCCCCGCCCCTGCACCCCCTTGCCCAGCCCCATCCCGGCCCGCAACAGGGCCCGCCCACTCGCCCGCACCCTCACGCTCCAGCGCCCCGGCAGGGGCCCGACCCACAACTGGCACGCAGCCCCCGACAGCCGCCAGTGATTACGCCGTAATCACCCCGACGTGCTTCAAGCGCCAAAGAGGCTGCCCCAGCCCGGGACAACGGCCCGGCCCGGACCTTACTGAAGAAAGGGGCCCGGGCTGCCCTGTGTGCCGTGCCGGCCTGAAGGTGCCCGGTGCCGGGCATGTTTGCTGCACGGTCGCCCGGCTGCCCGGAACGCTGTGGCAATGGAGGCTCCTCTCACAGGCTGGTCGGTGCCGTGGCGGGTGCCAGGGGGAGCTCCTGCTCCGCCAGCCGGGTACTCAAGCACCGGCTCGCAGACGCCCGTCAGGCCCGCGAGACCACCGAGCGGGCGTCCGTCGCCGGCCGCCCGCGCTCATGCCTTGACCCTCTCCGACGGTGGCGGCTCGCCCCGCCCGCTGCGCCCGGTCAGGCTGGGGGGCGTCTGTGCGGCGCGGCAGATGGTGCCGCACAAGGCGGGCCTCACAGCACCACTGCGGCGAGCCCCCTCGTCCTAGCGCCGAGTGGAGGGCTTGCTCGCACCCCACTTCCCCTGCCGGCCGGGCGGCTCCGCTCGGCCCGGGCGCGCAGCTCCGGGCCGAAACGGTCGCTGATCTTCAGGTCGCCCCGCTGCTACCCTGCCGGAATGAGTATTCCGACGACGGAAGAAATCCGCGCTCTCCACGAACGCTATGCCCCCTCGTCCGAGGCTTTCGACCTGGTGTTCACGCACTGCGAAATCGTGTGGCAGGTCGCGGAGCAGCTTCTGACCGGAATTGCCAGCAGTATCGACCGGGAGCTGGTACGCGCCGGCTGCCTGCTGCACGACATCGGTGTCTACCGCCTTTACGACGACAATGGCGCGCTTGACCACAAGAATTACGTACGGCACGGGCTGCTCGGGCACGAGATCCTCGAAGGCGACGGCCTTCCCGAGGTCCTGTGCCGTTTCTGCTCGTGCCACACGGGCGTGGGCCTGACCAAGCACGACGTGCTGTGCCAGCAGCTCCCTCTCCCGGCCGCCGACTATCTCGCGGTGACTGAGGAGGAGAGGCTGGTGATGTACGCAGACAAGTTCCACAGCAAGACCACGCCTCCGAAATTCCTCACCGCCGACAGCTATGCCGCATACGTCCAGCGCTTCGGCGACGACAAGGTCGACGCGTTCACCACGCTCCGCAAGTCCTTCGGCGACCCCGGCCTTGCGGCGCTGGCAGCCCAGTACGGCCAGGCAGTGGAGTAGGCGACGGCCGGCCGCGGCCGTGCCAGCGCCCGGTGGCTTCGCCGCGCGGCGCGCCCCAGCTCATCTGGGCGCGATCCGCGTTGCACGGCACGATGCGCCCGCGATGGTTTAGGCGACCACTGCCGTCCCCGTGCGGCACGCCCAGCAGCGGTAACGCTTCCCTGCCCCGGAAAGTGATGTTGCCAAGTTGCGGGAACGCCTTGGCGCTTGCTTCAGAGCCGTGGCTGTGCTCTGGGTGACGTACCGAAGACAAGCCGGGCCGACGTGTACAGGCGTCGTGTGTCATTGCCGGACGGGCTTGCGGCAAGCTGTTCGCGTGGCGTCTTCCCAGAGACGTACGGTCTTCGCATAACCAGGACCACGCCGGCCAGACCGGTATCCGTGGAGGCTGTGTTCCCGGACCTGGCCTCCTACCGGGGCCGGACGACCCGGCTGCACCCCAGGCCGGGGCGGCCCGGCATGTGCGACAGCCACGTCGGCGGGCCGATGCTGTGGCCGGACAGCGAGCCGTGGCCGGTCTGCCGCCAACCGCACCAGCCCGAGACCGAGGGGTACGTGCCGGACGAGATCCGCAGCGCTCGGGTCTCGGGCACGTGGCCGCAGAGCCGGCCATGGCCCGGCGTCGGCACGCCCGGGGAGGAGGGACCGGTGCCGTTCGTGGGGCTTGCCCAGATCTTCCGCCGGGACGTCCGCGGCCTGGCGGCCGGCCCTGACGGCGCGGACCTGGTGCAGCTCTTCCGCTGCCCGTTCACCCACGGTCGCTACCTGGAGCGCCGCTACCACCTGCGGTGGCGGCAGGCCGCAGAGACCGAGCGCGCGAATCGGTTCCTTGCCGCTCCGCCCGAAGTACCCCTGCTGCGATGGGAGCACGAACTTCCCCAGCCGTGCGTCCTGCACCCCGAAGAGGTGGACACCTATCCCTGGGCGGAGGACGACACCCTGCCCGCCGCGCTGATCGCCCTCATCGACGCCTGGGACGACGCCCAGACAGCGAAGCACGGCCGCGACGCCTCCAGCTACCAGGGCGGCCTGTCGATCCCGCCCGGCTGGCGGGTCGGCGGCTTTCCCAGCTGGGCGTCGACGGGCCCGATGGACATCGGCTGCGCGTCCTGCGCGGCCCCGATGCAGCTGCTGCTGACCGCTGGGGGCGACGAGATGGACGCCGGCTCGCACAGCTGGTACCGCTGGAAGACCGCGACCTGTCCCTGCAGGGGATGGCCTCGGTCCGGGGCAGAGCCTCCGTTGCCGATCCCACCCGACTCCGCTTCGGCCGGGACCGGGACCTGCACGTCTTCACCTGCCCAGCCGACCCCACACACCCACCCCAGTGGGTGCTTTCCTAAGCGCTTCAAGGCCACGGATCCGGCCAGCGATCCACCGTTGCGAGTTGCCGTCGCGCGACACGCATGAACCCTGTTCCTGCTTCTCGCCGACAATTCCCACAGCAGCCGTCCGCGGTCGTTCCCCGAACCGGCAACAACCGTTTCTCCATATGACCTACGTAGCCACTGGTGCGCTGCTCAGGGCTTTGTGCGCATCAGGCGACGGTGTTCGAAGTCAGCTGTGAGCCAGGCCAGTGCGAGTCCGCCGGCGATGCCGGCCGCGGTCCAGGACTGAGTGACAACGGCGATGATGGCAGTGATGCCGGCGAGGGCGGTGGATGTGTTGGCTCCCGATCGCCATGCCGCCGCGTCGCGCCGGGCTTCTTCTTTGCGGTCGTACAACTGGGCAGCGGCGCACGGGGCGCACAGAGGGATGGCCGCATATCCGGTGCCTCGCTGGCCGATGCCGACACGCGCGACGGAGGCCTCACCTTCGAGGTCGCAGGCGTCGGCCAGGTAGTGCGGATGGGCTATGCGGCAGGGGCAGCCGCAGCCGGGTCCCATCACCCGCTTCAGCAGCTCGAATCCCTCCGGTTCCCATGTGGTCTTGCGGCGGTCGCCCCCGACACCGGGTGCGAGATAGCCGTCGAGGTCCCGTTCCATGCGCCCTCCCCAGTGCCTGTGCGCGCTGAGTGTCCCACTGCCGCGGGCGCCAGAGCGGGGTATCGAGCACTTGGCCACGGCCAGCAGCCGTCGGCGCCCGGAGTACCCCTCACTGGCCCTTCGTTGTGGGACGTGGCTCCGCGGCCTTGGACTGACTGGGGGACGGATCTCTTCACGGAGGCAGAAGCCCGGCGCGGGGCCAGTTTCCGTCTGTCGCCAGAAGCGTGGTGATGACGCTGGGCACGATGGCCTCAGCGTGCGACCTGCGGTGCGAACGCCGGTTGTGCACCGGGAAGCGCGCACCTGCTCCAGGAGCTGCACAGCACCCGTTGGAGGGACTGGTGGCCAGCGAAGTCTTTGTGGCGTCCTGTGCTCACTGGCCGAGTGGGCGCGGCACGGGGTGAGAGCGCCCGCGTGGCGGGCGCGCTGGTGATCTTCTCTCTTTCTTTTCTGTGGGCGGGGCGCTGCGCCGTGTGTGCCGTTCGGCGGTTCGGGTCCGCTTCGCTTCCCCGTACCGCCTGGCCGCGTGCCGGGCTCTCCGCTGCGCTGCGGCCCGGTCCGGGCGCTGCGCGCCAGGGGGTTGACGGCACGCACGGCGCAGCGTCCCCGCCACGGAGCAGCCATCGGGCAGGCAGGCCCACTGCCGGGTGGTGGTGCCCGGGGGAGTCCCTGGGCACCACCGGTCCCGTTATCGGAGGGTGATCACGCTGCCCACGGGTCGTCCCTGGTCAGGGACCCACAGGAACCCTGACCGGTCACTGTCTTTGGGCCACCGGAGGTAGTGCCGGTTGCCGTGGCCGGTCACCCGTCCTTGGTGCGTGGTGCAGAGCTTGGCGGTCTGGCCGCCGTCGAGGAAGCAGCCCCATTTGATGTCTGTCTCCGACGCGATGTTCTCGGCCGCTTCGCTTGGGGTGACGCCCGGGAAGGTGGCCGATCCGGGGCGGCCGTCGAACAGTCTCAGGTGTGTGTGGCCGTCCGCTGTCCCGAAGAGGGCCATGCGGGCAATGCGCCGGTCGGTGAAGCCGGGGTTGTCGCCCAGGGAGAGGTCACGGTTGACGGGGTGCCCGGTGAAGTCGGCGGCGTCGAGGGCGGGCCCGACGGACACGGCAGCCTCCGGCAGGCAGGCGCCCGAAAGGGGGCCGATGCTGGTGATCTGCACCTGGTCGGTTCCGTCGCCACGCACCAGCGAAGCGGGGCAGCGCAGGACGAAGTCCGAGGTGAAGATGTCGAGCTTCCCGCCACGTGCCATTGGCGAGGAGACGAAGTGGCCGAGCGGGATGGCCCGGAAACCGATGTCTACCCAGTCCCTGCCTCCGGGGAGGGCCTGGGTGAACAGCGACCGTTCCACCAGCACCCGCGCTGTACCGGTGACCGCGTCCGGTTCCCGGACGATCTCGGCGTTGCCGTTGCCGTACACGTAGCAGTCCGCGCTGCGCCCGGTGCGCGAGCCTTCCCAGTGCAGGGCAGTGCCGTTGAGGGTGAGCTGCCCGCTGGCAGGCACGTGCGTGACTGAGAGGCGGCCAGCCTGGCATACCAGCGCTTCGCGGTCCGTCACGGGCAGACTCAGCACCCGCGCGTTGCTGACCGCCAGGTTCAGCGTTGCCTGGCGCGGTACGGCAGACGCCCGGTCCGCCAGGAAGAAGAACGCGCAGCTGGCCGTAACCAGTGCGCCCCCGGCCATGGCGTGAACCGGACTGACCCCGGCCGAGACAGACACCGATGCGGCGCCGCGCTCCTGCTTCCAGCTCACGTCGTAGACGTTGGTGAACGCCCCGTCGAGCAACGAAAGGGGACGGACTGTCAGCTGAACCCCGTTGTCCAGCTGACGTGCACTCACCTCGGAGGGACGGTCAATCTCTGACTCCATGTGTGCCGACGCCTCATCGAGCGTCGTGAAGAAGCGCATGAGAACTCCTTCTTCTCAGGGCAGCAAGAAGCTGCCTGATGTGGTGGGTTGAAGTCGGGAGCCGAGGTTGCCGCCTCGCTTTCCGACATAGATAACTCTACTCTCTCAGGGAAAGGGTGGCCGCCTTTTTTGAGTCGAATGATTTGAGCCAACGGTAAGATCGAACCAGGCGTACAGGAGCCCGAATTGGCCATGTGAAACCAACCGGAAAACAGCCCCGAAAGGGGCCTTTTCCTTTTCTGCCCCGTTCTTTCCACCCCTTTGTTTTGCCTTTCCGGCGGCGCTCTGATCCTTTCGCATTTTGTGATGCACCGTCAGGTTTAATTGTTGGTGAGGGGATGTTAGGTGGCGGTGTGGGGAATTATTCGGGCAGGTTCTGCGCCCCATCTGTCGGTATTTTTTATCCCCTGCATTTTCGGCCGTAAGGCCGTATGTGAATTCCTGGGCTGGCCTGTCTGTGCGGGGGAATTCCGACACGTGCCAGAAAGGGTGAGCGGATCGCCCGTCAGGGCGGCAGGGAATCACTCCGCGCCGCGCCCCGGAACGGGGCGGCGGCTCCCGGACACGTACCGCCATACCGGTACCGTCAACCCCACCCCTGCCCACCCGGCCCCGACAGGGGCCCACATACCACCCCGACATCCCGTCACCCTGCCTAGCAGGCAGAGGGCATGAGGACAGAACCCAGACTCTAGCCACGCCCCCGCTACGAAACACCCCCGCACCCCCGGCCCCGGCAGGGGCCCCACCCTCACCCCCACCATGTCCGCCACCGGCGGACATCCCGTCACCCAACACACCATCAAATCCTGCAACACGGGAATTCAAAAACAAAGCATGAAAGGCTTTCAAACCTCACAACCCGAATTGCCGAAAGGCAATTCAACCCCGCCCAGAATAAACCCCGTCAGGGGTTTAACGTAAACCACCCCAAATTCGCCGACAGGCGAATTCCTGCGGAATTCCGCCGAAAGGCGGAATTCAATAGGGAGCTAAAGCTCCCTCCGCCCC